>CAMAWF010000010.1 GCA_945861895.1 Rhizobium sp. Q54 | reverse complement strand
GGCAAGACCGCGGGCGCGGAGATCAAGCGGCTGCCGAAGCGCCGCCGCGCGGCGAGGTGACGGGTTTCGCTGCGCTCAACCCATCCTACGGCCTGGCTATTCCTTGGTGCGCCAAGAGCTGAGCCGGTCGCGTGCCCCAGCAATTCCTGTCTTCGCCAGATCAGCGATGTCAGCTGCGCTACCGGTCGCAGTCCTTGCTGCATCGGCAACTGTTGACTTAGCTTTGTCAATCTTTTCGCTGCGGGCCTGTGCCGCTGCCGCGCGCCGTACCGCTTCCTCTGCATCCTGGCGAACGCGCTCGCGTTGCTCCGTACGCTGCCGAGAGTACTGAACTACAAATGCAACAAGCGCTGCTGTGGCAAGGACACCTGTAAAGCCCGCAGTCAGATACATTCGCGAGTCGATCAGTAGCGCGGTGATGAAGCAAAGCAGCATCGCGCCGGCAAAGGCGATAACTCTTTTTCCGCGACTGGTGATTAAAAACACAACTATTTGTCGAACCAACGCCGTCCACATTGGCCAACTCCTCTACGCAAGGACAGCTTATTCAGCACGCGCAAGTGCTACTTAGATGTTACTACGTCAAGCATTTGAGAGGAGTCCGGCTCCACCCATCAATTTTCAAAGTCTAGTCCCATCCTAACCTCCTCGCAATCGCGTCAGGACGCGTTTGGAGTCGGTTTCGTGGGCAGAGCCCGCGCAAATATTATTACACGTCCAGCAACTCCTCGCTGGCAAACTTCGCGTTCTCCTGGATGAACTCGAAGCGCGCTTCGGCCTTGGTGCCCATCAGCCGCTCGACAGACTTCGCCGTCGTCTTGCGGTCCTTGTCGGCGAGTTTGACGCGCAGCAGCGTGCGCTTGCGCGGGTCCATGGTGGTTTCCTTGAGCTGCGCCGCCATCATCTCGCCCAGGCCCTTGAAGCGCCCGATCTCGACATGCGAGTTGGCGCGAAATTCCTGCTTCAGCAATTGATCCTTGTGCTTGTCGTCGCGCGCATAGACGGTCTTGCCGCCGTGCGAAAGCCGGTAGAGCGGCGGCACCGCCAAAAATAGATGCCCGTGGTCGATCAGCTTCGGCATCTGGCGGTAGAAGAAGGTAATGAGCAGCGACGCGATATGCGCGCCGTCCACGTCGGCGTCGGTCATGATGATGACGCGCTCGTAGCGCAAGTCCTCGTTGCGGTAATGCGCGCCGCTGCCGGCGCCGAGCGCCTGCACCAGATCGGCGAGTTGCGTGTTCGCCGCCAGCTTGTCCTTGCCGGCGGAGGCGACGTTGAGGATTTTTCCGCGCAGCGGCAGCACCGCTTGTGAGGCGCGGTCGCGCGCCTGCTTGGCGCTGCCGCCGGCGGAATCGCCCTCGACGATGAAAATCTCCGAGCCCTTGGCGCCGGAATTGGTGCAGTCGGCGAGCTTGCCGGGCAGCCGCAGTTTTCGCACGGCGCTTTTGCGCGAAATTTCCTTTTCCTGGCGGCGGCGCAGGCGCTCCTCGGCGCGCTCGATGACGAATTCGAGCAGCTTGTTGGCCTGATTGGGATTGCCGGCGAGCCAATGATCGAACGGATCGCGGATCGATTGCTCGACGATGCGTTGCGCCTCCGCGGTGGCGAGGCGGTCCTTGGTCTGGCCCTGGAACTCCGGCTCGCGGATGAACACCGAGAGCATGCAGGCGGCGCCCGCCATCACGTCTTCGCTGGTGATGGCGGAAGCGGCCTTGGCCTGCCCGACGCGCTCGGCGTGATCCTTGAGGCCGCGCAGCAGCGCGGTGCGCAGGCCGGATTCATGCGTGCCGCCGTCGGGCGTCGGGATCGTGTTGCAGTAGGAATTGAGAAATCCATCGGTGTCCACGGTCCAGCCGACCGCGCATTCGACCGCGCCATGCGTGCCGGTGCGGCCCGCCTTGCCGGTGAAAATATTCGGGTGCACCAGCGTCGCGCCGCGGATCGATTCCGAAAGATAATCCTTCAACCCATCGGGGAAATGGAATGTCTCGCGCACCGGCACGTCGTCGCCGCTGCGCAATAACTCCTTGGCGCAGTGCCAGAGGATTTCCACGCCGCCATAGAGATAAGCCTTCGAGCGCGTCATGCGGAACACGCGGTCCGGCTTGAACGCGACATCGGGGCCGAAGATTTGCGGATCGGGGTGGAAGCGCACCTTGGTGCCGCGCCGGTTCGGCGCCTTGCCGAGCGTTTGCAGAGGGCCCTTCGGCTTGCCGCGCTCGAATATCATCTTGTAGAGCTTCTGCGAGCGCGCGACCTCGACCTCCATCCGGTCGGAGAGCGCGTTGGCGACCGAGACGCCGACGCCGTGCAGGCCGCCGGAGGTCTCGTACACCTTGGAGTCGAATTTTCCGCCCGCGTGCAGCATGCACATGATGACTTCGAGCGCGGATTTTTTCGGGAATTTCGGATGCGGATCGACCGGGATGCCGCGGCCGTTGTCGGTCACGGTGACAAAGCCGTTCTTCTCCATCTCCACCTCGATCCAGGTGGCGTGGCCGCCCAACGCCTCGTCCATCGCATTGTCGATCACTTCGGCGAACAGATGATGCAGCGCCTTCTCGTCGGTGCCGCCGATATACATGCCGGGCCGCCGCCGCACCGGCTCCAGCCCTTCCAGCACCTCGATGTGTTTGGCGGAATAGGCGGCATCCGCGCCGCTGGCGCGCGGGGCGGCTTTTTCACGCGGCTCAGGTCTGCTTTTGCCGCGCCCGGAAGCGCGGCGCGACGCCGGCAGATCGCCGAACAGGTCGGGCTGCTTCGACGTTTTGGTCTTACGTTTGGCGGCGGTCTTGCGGGCGGGTTTGCGGGACTTAGCCATGAGGGTCCGTAGATGGGGTCGGCGCGAATCGTTTGCCAGCAACTATGCCATGCCGCGCCTGCCAGACGAGGCGGGACCGGCCGGTTGGGGAAAGTTGTTTATCTAGAGACTTGGCAGGAAGGTTGCGAGTTGCGGGAAGATCGCCAATGCCACGACCACCGCCAGCAGCACGATCCAATAGGGGATCGAGCCGCGGAAAATTTCAGCCAGCGTCACGTCCTTGTCGGGCACCGCCGATTTCACCGTGAACACCAGAATGCCGAACGGCGGTGTCAGCAGGCCGGTCTCGATCGCCAGAATGCCGATGATTGCGAAAGCGAGCGGATCGAAGCCAAGTTGCGCGGCAATGGGCGCGAAGATCGGCACGGTGAGCAGGATGATCGAGATGGAATCGATCAGGCAGCCGAGCACGAACCAGATCGCCACCATCACCAGCAGAATACCCCAGGGGCCGGCGCCGGTGCCGAGCAGGAACGTCTTGGCGGCTTCGGTGAAGCCGGTCCTCGACAGCACGCGCGAATAAAGCTGTGCGCAGAACAGCAACAGCAACAGCGGCCCGGAGGTGCGGCCGACATCGAGCACCACCTGCCAGACTTCGCGAGGCTTGATGCCCTTGATGATTGCCAGGATGAGTGCGCCGACGGCGCCGATGCCGGCGCCTTCCGTCGGCGTGCACAGGCCGAGCCAGATCGAGCCCAGCGTCCCGAGGATCAGCGCGACCACCAGCATGGTGCTGGCCAGCATCTTGCGGATCGATTGCTCATCTTCGAGCAGAGCAGCCGCGCGCGCCCCGGTGACATCCGCGCTCAACGTCCGGGGGGCGAGGCGCGAGGCGCGCGTTTCGCCGACCAATTCGGGTTTAAGCTTGGCGGCGATGACCACATAGACGATCATTCCGCCGGCCGCCAAAAAGCCAGGAATAATGCCAGCAAGGAACAGCTTGCCGATCGACAATTCGGTGAGCACGCACCACACGATCATCAGCACCGACGGCGGGATCAGCATGCCGAGGCAGGCACTGCCGGCGACGCAGCCAAGCGCGAAATCGCGCCGGTAGCCGTAGCGCCGCATTTCGGGGTACGCGATGCGCGAAAACGCGGCGGCTGCCGCGATGCTCACGCCGGTGACAAAACCAAACAGCGCATTGGCCACGATGGTCGCGGCGGCAAGCCGCCCCGGCAGCCATTTGCTGGCGCGGTTGCCGAGCGTGTAGAGGTCGCGCGCGGCTCCGCATTTCGCCAGAAAATCGCCCATCAGCATGAACAGCGGGATGACGGCGAACACATAGTCGCGCAGCGCTTCGTAGGCGGTGTTGGCGATGAAGGTGCGCACCACTTCGATGTCGCCCATCATCAGATAGATGCCGAGCGCCGCCGTGATGCCGAGCGAAATGGCAATATGCACGCCCGCGAACACCAGTCCGAGCAGGACAACCACGATGGCGATCATGTCGATGTGGCCGAGCATGGGTATTCCTACAGGTGCGTGGAGGCGGGTTGCGCGATAACGTCATCGGTGCGGCCGGTGACGAGCGCGCGCGTCGCGCCGACCGCATGCATGAGATAGCTGACAACCACGAGCACGGCGCCGATCACGACCACGATGCGCGCCGGCCACACCGGCACCCGTAGCGCGCCTTCCCCTTCGTATTCGCCGCTGACCCATGAGTGCAGCATGGGTTCATAGCTGCCCCACACGATGAAGCCGAAAAACAGGATGCCGAATATCGCCGACAGCAGTTGCGCGAAAGCGCGCCCGCGCACACCGAATATTGAGGAGAAAACATCGGTGTAGATCATGCTGCCGCTTTGCACCGAATACCCGGCGAGCAGGAAGCAGATGATGACGATCGCCATCGACACCATTTCCGGCGTGCCTTTGACCGGAGAGTTGAAAATCGCGCGGCCGAACACGTCGGCGCAGACGAGAAATCCGAGAAAAAAAATGATCACCGCCGCACCCGCGAGCAGTGCGCGCACGATCCACGCATTCCAATCCGCCAGCGCGCGCATTTTTGTCGTTCCGCAGGGAGGGATGCAGGCGGCCCGGATCGGCCGCCTGCTGTCGTCGGCCGGTTATTTGAGGCTGTAGCGCACCGGCCATTTGTGACCGTTGTCCTCGGCGGCTTTGAGCGCGATCTCAAGCACCTGCGTTCCCGGCAGGCCCAGGGCATCGAGCTCCTTGGCCTTCTGCGCCGGCCACGCGGCGAGCGACTGCGCCCAGTCCTGCGTGACCTTGGCCGGAAGCTGGCGCACGGTCGCTCCCTTAGCTTTGAGGTCGGCGATCTGCTTCGGATAGTTCTCCTTGTTCACCGTGCCAGTCTTCTCCTCGTATTCCTTGGCGACTTCCAGAATGACGTCCTGGACTTCCTTCGGCAGCTTTTCCCAGCGCGCGGAGTTGACGGTCAATCCGTGCCAGGTGATCGCGCCGAAGCCGATCTCGGTGTAGAACTTGCCCTGCTCGTAAAGCTTGAAGTTGACGTAGCCCGACGGGAACATGATCCAGCCGTTGTACACGCCGGTCTGCAGACCCGTGTAGGCTTCGACCAGCGAGCCCTGCACCGGCACCGCGCCGGCGAACTCCAGCCACTTGAGATTGAGGCCGGCGCCCGCGAGCTTCACGCCCTTCAAGTCGGAGACGTTGTTCCACTCCATCGTGGTACCGAGGTTGTAGCCGTTGTCGGCGATCAGCGCGATCAGCTTCTGTTTGAACTTGTCCTCGAACACCTTCGACATGTACGGCACCTTGTCGTACACGGCGCGCGCGACCTTCAGGCTCACCACCGGATCCATGGTGCCGAACGGCAGCATGACCTGGAACGCGTGCAACGGAAGGTTCGACGGCTCGAAGCAGAAGCAATAGCCGCCGATGTCGATGATGCCCGACTGCACGCCTTCGAGCGTGTCGGCGACTTTCACCATGGCGCCGCCGTAGCCTTCGACGAATTCAACCTTGTGCTTGGTCTTGGCGGCGACCCGCTTGGTCACTTCCGGCACGAAGAAGTTCTGCATCAAGTTGGCGTAGGTATTCGCCGGCGGGTGGCCGGATGCGATCCGCAGCCGGATCGTCTCTTGCGCCATCGCCGTGCTGCCGGCGCCCGCCAAGGCGGTGAACGCTAATATTTTCAACAACGTACGAATTTTCATGGTGATCCTCCCCGAGCCGCCGGACGGCGGTCTTTTGTTCTGGTGGGCAAGCTTCCAACCCCACGGTGTTCGCTGTCAATACGCTGTAATCAGGCGCAGCGCGAATTTCAGGGCGTCGAATACATATTTCCGGCCGTTTTCGCGCCCCGTCATGGTATCGGGGCAGTCCGCGCGCTACACACGGCGACCCAACCGGCGGTACGATTCATGGATATCGATGCTTACGTCCAACAGGTTATCGACTTCGTCCGTCTGCACGAGGCTTGGGCGGCGCCGGTCGTGTTGCTGCTGTGCTTCGCCGAGTCGCTGGCGTTCATATCGCTGCTAATCCCGGCCTGGGCGGCGCTCGTCGGAATCGGCACGCTGATCGCGGCCGGCGGCTTGAATTTCTGGCCGATCTGGATTGCCGGCGCGATCGGGGCCGCGCTCGGCGACTGGCTGTCCTATTGGATCGGCTTTAAACTCGAAACTCGCGTCTACCACATGTGGCCGCTGTCGAACCACCCGAAGCTGATCCCGGCCGGCGAGAGCTTCGTCAAGAAATGGGGCGCGCTCGCCATTTTCATCGGGCGCTTCTCGGGGCCGCTGCGCGCCTCGGTGCCGATCGTCGCCGGCATTTTCGCCATGCCGTTTTGGCGGTTTCAATTCGCCAATTTCACCTCCGCATTCGTGTGGGCGGCGATGCTGCTCACCATCGGCGACGTCGGTTCGCAGATCATCAAATGGATTTGGCCGTAAAGAAAAAGGCTCCGCCGATTTTTCGGCGAAGCCTTTAAATTTCAACGGCGTGATTATTTTCCGAGCTGGATCATGCGCAATTCGCCGGCGACCAGATCGGGCACCACCACCATCAGCCCTTTCCGGTTCGGGATCACGCAGAAATCCGCCGGTCCCTTGAATCCAGTCGCCAGTTTCTGCATTCCCGCTTTCGCGTTCCATTGCGACAGCGAACCGGTCGCCCAATCGGGGATGAGCAGATCGCCGTCTTTCATTTGATACAGGCCGTCCAATTGGCCGACGGCCGGGGCAAGAGTCTTCGGCTCCTTGCCCGGTGAGATCGAATAGATTCCGCGCGGCTCGTCTTTCGATTTGAAGCCGACGGTCAGCAGCGAGCCGTCCTTTGCCGGATAGACGCCGTTGGGATTGAGCGATTTTCCGGAAACGACGACGGTGATTTTCGGCGCGGCTTTCGATTTCAGAAAATCCGCGGGCTCGATGCGCACGATCTGATCGGTACGGTTGTCGCTGACATAGAGCGCGCCCTTCATCACCGCCGGATCGTTGGCGAAGGTGATGCCTGGCAAATCCAGCTTCTTGCCTTCCTTGGTCTTGAGATCGAACACCCAGACGGCATCGATGTCGGTCACCCAAAGCCGGTTGCCCGCGATCCAGATGCCTTTCGGCTTATGGAGCGTTTGCCCGGCGGCGGGGAGAAATCCCGCTTCGATAATTTTGCCGTCGAGCGACACTTTGCTGATCTTGCCCTTGCCGTCCTTGTCCGCCGGCTTGAGGTCGGGACCGAAGTCGCCGACATAAAGCACCTTGCCCTTGGGGTCATAGGCGACCGACTCCGGATGGCCAAAGCCCGCGGCCTTGGTGTCGGAGAGCACTTTGAGATTCGCAGCCAAAGCGTTGTGCGGTGTCACGCATTGAAGGGCAAAGAGACACATCGATAGCGCAAGTGCGGCAGCAATCGTCCTGATCATGATGGTTCCTCCCATTGTTCGTTGTTCGTTTTTAGCTGGCACGCCTAGAAGTCCCGAGCCGGGGCGAATGATAGCGGCTTTCATGCTTTCTCAAAATATCGCTCGATTGCGGCTCAATACATGCTTGCGGGAATTGTCTGGTTGCAACGCGGAATAACCGCAGGGAATAACAGTTGCATGAGGGGGGTTATTACCGGCGAAATGCTCGCGCGAAGAACGCATTCAACAGGGAGGATGTAATGATCAAGCTCACCCGTCGCGATCTGCTTACGGCTACCGCCGGGGTTGCCGCTGTCTCCGCCGTGCCGGCATTTGCGCCGCCGGCCCATGCCGCCGCTCCGATGGCCGGCAAGCAGGCGCCAGGCTGGTATCGCTACAAGGTCGGCAGTTTCGAGGTCACCGTCGCGACCGATGGTTCACGCCCAACAAAGGTACCCGACAATTTCATCCGCAACGCGGCGCGTGACGCCTGGGGTCCGGGCCTCGCCGCTATCGGCATGACAAGGAGAATCCCGCCTTCCCGTTCACGCCGATCGTCGTGAATACCGGCCCCAAGCTGGTAGTCATCGATACCGGCCTTGGCGCTGCAACCTACGAGCAGAGCAAGGGCGCCCTCGGCCAGTTCCACACCAATCTTGCCGCCTCTGGCATTGATTCCAAGGCGGTCGATACCGTGATCATTTCCCATTTCCACGGCGACCACATCAACGGTCTCATCGGCGCCGACAATAAGCCTGCTTTCCCGAATGCGGAGATCATGGTGCCCGCAGTCGAATGGAAATACTGGATGGACGACGCCAACATGAGCAGCGCGCCCGAGGGACTGGTGAAGGGCACCCACGCCAATTCACGGCGCGTGTTTGGCGCGCTTGGCAACAAGGTCACGCAATATGAAGCGGGCAAGGAAATCGCTCCGGGGATCACTGCGGTCGCGACCCCCGGTCATACGCCCGGTCACACGTCGTATCTGATCTCATCCGGTCCAGCGACCGTGATGGCACAGGTAGACGTAACCGCTGGCCCGGCATTGCTGTTCGCGCGCAATCCGGAGTACCAGCCCTTCTTCGACATGGATGGTCCGCAGGCGGTGGCGACCCGCCGCAAACTCTATGACATGGCGGCCGCGGAAAAAATGATTATCCAGGGCTTCCATTTTCCGTTCCCCGCGCACGGTTACATAGAGAAGGACGGCACCGGCTACCGGCTGATCCCGCTTGCATGGAATCCCACGATCTGAGCCGCCCGCGCAAACGCTTGTTCAGGAGGGCCGTCCAAATGGGCGGCCTTCCGCTTTTTAAGCCTGTGACGCGAGCGTTCTTGACCGGCGGCGAAAGCCAGCCTATATCGCGCGGCATGACGATGACCGCCGCAAAGGTTTTGCTCCGCCGCCGCCGTATTTTCGCGGCACGGGTCTGCGCGCGCGCGTAACTTCCCCCTGCCGCCGGAATTCGCTCCGCGGCGCTATTTCTCCTGATATCTTCCGCGGTGCTGGTCCGGTGGTCTACTCGATGACCGCGGAAAGGATATGGCGATGGCCACCAAAGCAAAAATCGGGGTGCTCGGCGCCTCCGGCTACACCGGCGCGGAACTGGTCCGGCTGTTGCTGCGGCATCCGCGCGCCGAGATCGTGCTGGCCACCGCCGACCGGCGGGCAGGGCAGGAGATGCGCGAGGTGTTTCCGCAATTCTCGCCGTTCGCCTTGCCCAAGCTCGTCGCCATCGACGGTCTCGACTGGCGCAGCCTCAATCTCGATCTGATCTTCTGCGCGTTGCCGCACGCCACCACGCAGAAAGTAATCAAGGATATTTTCGCGGCGAATCCTGCGGCGAAGGTGATCGACCTTTCCGCCGATTTCCGGCTCGCCGACACAGCCTCTTATGCGCGCTGGTACGGCCACGAGCATTACGCGCCAGACTTGCAGAAACGGGCGGTCTACGGCCTGGCCGAAATCTACCGGCGTGAGATCAAAAAAGCCCAGCTCGTCGCCAATCCGGGCTGCTACACCAGTTGCGCCGAATTGCCGCTGCTGCCGCTGATCAAGGCCAAGGCGATCGACCTCGACGAGATCGTCATCGACGCCAAATCCGGCATGACCGGCGCCGGGCGGGCGGCGAAGGAGGCGATGCTGTTTTCGGAAGTGTCCGAAGGCTTCCACGCCTATGGCGTCGGGCATCACCGGCATATGGCCGAGCTGGACCAGGAGTTTTCGTTAGCCGCCGGCCGCGAGGTGATCGTGACCTTCACCCCGCATCTGGTGCCGATGAACCGCGGCATCCTCTCGACCATCTATGTGCGGGGAAAGCGCGGCCGCAACGCCACCGATCTTCATGCGATACTTTCAAAGTCTTACATGAAGGAGCCGTTCGTGCACGTCTTGCCGTTCGGGGCGGTGCCGCAGACGCGCCATGTGCGCGGCTCCAACATGACCTTCATCGGGGTCGCCAACGACCGCGTGCCCGGCCGCGCCATCGTGGTCGCCGCGCTCGACAATCTGGTGAAGGGCGCCTCCGGCCAGGCGGTGCAGAACATGAACCTGATGCTTGGTTTTCCCGAAACGATGGGGCTCGAGCAGGTGGCGCTGTTTCCGTAATTACTTCGTCATGGCCGGACCCGGTTGCCCGGCCATGACGTAAACTCACAACTTCCCGAACACCGCCAGCACCAGCGCGGCTTGCGCGAAAAAGCCGACCGTGAAAGCGAGCGTGCGCAGCACCGGCGCGCCGATCGTGTAGACGAAGACGTGCGCGAGGCGCGACCAGAAATACACCGCGCAGGCGATGGCCGTGCTTTCGGTCGAGTGGCCCATGGAATCCAGGATCAGCACCAGCGGCGCGAACACGATCAAATTCTCGACCGCATTGGTGTGCGCGAAATAAAGCCGCTGCGCCCAGGCCGATTGCGCTTTTGCTTTGGGCGATGGATTTGCCATCGAGCCCATCATGCCGCGCACCATGATGCGGTCGACGATATACGGCACCCACATCAGCCCGGTCAGTGCGACCGTCCACGTCAGCCAGAACAATTCCCGCGTCATCGAAGTCTCCCTGCGTTTGTGTCTTCTGCTGTTTTATTCTAGTCCCGCACGCGCACATAAGAGCCGGGCGCGTCCTCGATCGGTTTGAGCTTGCCGCCGCCGGGTTCGCGCGCCGGCACTGTCGCGCCGTCATGGGTTTTAAGCCAATCAAACCAGTCCGGCCACCAGGAGCCGGCATGTTCCTTGGCCTTACCCAGCCAAGTGTCGAGATCGTCGTCCGCCGGCTTTGTAGCGGCGGGATTGGCGCCGGTCCAATACTGATATTTCTTCTTGCCCGGCGGATTTACGACACCGGCGATGTGGCCGGAACCCGCCAGTACGAATTTTACCGGCCCGCCGAAGAATTTCGAGCCGAGCAGCACCGATTTTGCCGGCGCGATGTGATCCTCGCGGGTGGCGAGATTGTACACCGGCGCTTTCACCTTTTTGAGATCGAGCTTGACGCCGTCGATCTCCATCTCGCCTCTGGTTAGGCGATTTTCGAGATAGCAATTGCGCAAGTAAAACGAATGGTTCGCCGCCGGCATCCGGGTGGCGTCGGAATTCCAGTACAGCAGATCGAACGGGAACGGCGTCTTGCCCTTGAGGTAATTGTTGATGACATAGGGCCAGATCAGGTCGTTCGAGCGCAGCAGATTGAACGCGGTCGCCATCTTGGTGCCGGCAAGATAGCCCTGCTCCTGCATCTGGCGCTCGACCGCCGCAACTTTTTCCTCGTCGACGAACACCATCAGATCGCCGGCATACGTGAAATCCACTTGCGTCGCGAACAAGGTCGCCGAAGTCGCGCGGTTCTGCCGCTTGGCGGCGAGATAAGCGAGCGTGACCGAGAGCAACGTGCCGCCGACGCAATAGCCGATGGCGTGGACCTTGGATTCCCCGGTTGCCGTCGCGATGGCATCGAAGGCGGCGATCGGCCCTTCGCGCATGTAATCGGCAAAGCTCTTTTTGGCGAGCCGGGCGTCGGGGTTGACCCAGGAAATGACGAATACCGTGAGCCCCTGGTCAACGCACCATTTGATGAACGATTTTTCCGGCGTGAGATCGAGGATGTAGAACTTGTTGATCCAGGGCGGAACGATCAGCAGCGGCGTTTTGAGCACACTCGCGGTGGCCGGCGCATATTGGATGAGCTGCATGAGATCGTTCTGGAAAACCACCTTGCCGGGCGTGAGCGCGAGGTTGCGCCCGAGCGCGAATTGCGCGGGATCGGATTGACGGATTTTCAGATCGCCGTGGCCGGCCCTGATGTCCTCGGCCAGATTGTGCATGCCGCGCACCAGATTTTCGGCATTCGACGAAAGCGTTTCACGCCACAGTTCCGGATTGGTGAAGACGAAATTCGAGGGCGAGATCGCATTGCCGATCTGCCGCACGTAGAAGTCCGCCTTCTGCCGCGTGTGCGGGTCAAGGTCCTTGGCGTCCTTGACCATATGGTCGGCCCAATGCGTGGTGAGCAGATAGGCCTGCTTGAGAAAATCGAAGAACTGGTTTGACGACCACTCGGGATCGGCGAAGCGCTTGTCGCGCGCATCCGGCGCAGCGGAGGGCGCGATCTCTTCGCCCGCCATGCGTTTGACCGTGCCGGCCCACAGATCGAGATAGGCGCGCCCGAGGCTCGCTTGCAGTTCGACCGCGCGCTGCGGGTCGGACATCCAATAGTCCGCCACCTGGCCGAGCGTCTTGACCACGTCGGTGATCTCGTCGGTGAAGGCGCCTTTGCGCTCGCCTTCCTCGCGCGGCTTCATATAGGCGGCGAGCGCCTTGCCGCCTTCCTCGACCATGCGCGCAATATTTTGCGCCAGCGTCTCGATGTCGACGGCGCCGGTCTTGAGCGGTTCTGGCGGGGGCTTGTTCATACGCGCGACGATCCGTTCCCCAAGCAGAGATTCCCATGCAGACTTGTGTCCATGCAGAATTGGCGCGGGCGGGGCGATCCTGCAAGCGGCGCAGCTTGGCCCGATCGGTTAACCCTCACGCACCCTCGTTTTTTCCGCCTTCTTGCTTTCGACATATTAGCCCGGTACCGCGGCTATGCTATAATCTATTGAGTCTGCATGTGTTTCGTGGCTTGCCAGCGAGGCTTAAAGGGATGGCGATGCGACGTAACAATCGCTCCATAGCTGCAGTTTTCATCGCGCTCGGCCTGCCGGCGGTGGCTTTGCTCGCCGGCTGCTCGGCTTCGAGCGTGGTCGACAATCTGCCCTCCGATATCGGTCTGCCGCAGGGGACCCCCGCGCGTCCGGCCGTGGCGCCGCAATATCCGGCGGTTCACGACATGCCGGCTCCGCGCGCGGCCGCACCCTTAAGCGAGGAGGAGCGGGAAAAGCTGCAGGACGACCTCATAGCCGCCCGCGACCGGCAGGAAGGGCGGCCGGCGCCCGGAACTTACAAGCCGGCCAAGGGTAGCCTCCGGCTGCCGGGCGGCAAACCGGCCGCCAACACGCAGTAGATTGCTGGCGCTGGCCGCAACCCATGATAAAAGCTGCCCGCTGAGAGGGTGTCCACCGGCGCCGAGGAAGCCTGGGTCTTATGGAAGAATTTTACCGCGTCCGCCGCCTGCCTCCTTACGTGTTCGAGGAGGTCAACCGCGCCAAGGCCAAGGCGCGCAATGCGGGCGCCGACATCATCGACCTCGGCATGGGCAACCCGGATTTGTCCACGCCGCCGCACGTCATCGAGAAGCTCAAGGAGACGCTCGGCAAGCCGCGCACCGACCGTTATTCGGCCTCGCGCGGCATTCCCGGCCTGCGCCGCGCCCAGGCGGGCTATTACGGGCGCCGCTTCGGCGTGAAGCTCAATCCCGACACCCAGATCATCGCCACGCTCGGCTCCAAGGAAGGCTTCGCCAATGTCGCGCAGGCGATCACCGCGCCGGGCGATGTCGTGCTGGTGCCGAATCCGAGTTATCCGATCCACGCCTTCGGCTTCCTGATGGCGGGCGGCACCATCCGCGCGGTGCCATCGGAGCCGGTGCCGAGTTTTTTCCCCACGCTGGAACGCGCGATCGTGCATTCGATCCCGAAGCCGATCGCCGTCGTGGTGTGCTATCCGGCCAACCCGACCGCCTATGTGGCGAGCCTGGATTTCTACAAAGACCTCGTCGCCTTCGCGAAGAAGCACAACATCTTCATTCTCTCCGATCTGGCTTATGCGGAAGTCTACTTCGACGACAATCCGCCGCCCTCGGTGCTGCAAGTGCCGGGCGCGCTCGACGTCACCGTCGAGTTCACCTCGCTGTCGAAGACCTATTCGATGCCGGGCTGGCGTATGGGTTTTGCCGTCGGCAACGAGCGCATCATCGCGGCCTTGGCGCGGGTGAAATCCTATCTCGATTACGGCGCGTTCACGCCGATCCAGGTGGCGGCATCCGCAGCTCTCAACGGACCCGACGACTGCATCGGCGAAATGCGGGAAACCTACAAGCGCCGGCGCGACGTGTTGGTCGAGAGCTTCGGGCGCGCGGGGTGGGATGTGCCGTCGCCGCCGGCGTCGATGTTCGCCTGGTCGCCGATTCCCGACCCGTTCAAGTCGCTCGGCAGCGTCGAATTTGCCACGCTGCTGGTGGAAAATGCCGAACTGGCGGTGTCGCCGGGCATCGGCTTCGGCGAATACGGCGAGGGCTATGTCCGCATCGCGCTGGTGGAAAACGAACAGCGCATCCGCCAGGCGGCGCGCAATGTCCGCCGTTTCCTTGAAACCGGGGCGGAAAAGTTGCACAACGTCGTCCCCCTCGCCACGCGGCGCTAAACGCGCCGCCTTTACGCAGGCTGTGGACGTTTCATGGTCGCACCGCTCAAAGTGGGTGTCGCCGGATTGGGCACGGTCGGCGCCGCCTTGGTCGCCCTCGTTGCGCGCCAGCGCGCGGAACTCGCGGCGCGTTGCGGGAGGCCGATCGAGATCGTCGCGGTGTGCGCGCGCTCGAAAGCGAAAAACCGCGGCGTCGATCTCAAGAAATTTTCCTGGTTCTCCGACCCGGTCAAGCTCGCGCGCGATCCGGGCATCGATGTCTTCGTCGAACTCATCGGCGGGGCGGGCGATCCCGCCAAGAGCGCGGTGGAGGCGGCACTCGCGGCCGGCAAATCGGTGGTCACCGCCAACAAGGCGCTGCTCGCCAGGCACGGCACTTCGCTGGCGGCGCGCGCGGAGAAACATCGCGTTGCGCTTAATTTCGAAGCCTCGGTCTGCGGCGCCATTCCGATCGTGAAGACGCTGCGCCAGGGGCTGGCGGGAAATTCCTTTTCGCGCATCTACGGCATTCTCAACGGCACCTGCAATTACATCCTCACGCGCATGGAGCAGGAACAGCTCGCATTCGCCGCATGCCTCAAGGACGCGCAGCGGCTCGGCTATGCCGAGGCCAATCCCGCATTCGACATCGAGGGCCACGATACCGCGCAGAAGCTTGCGATCCTGGCGAGTCTCGCTTTCGGCACCAGGGTCGATCAAAGCGCGGTCTATGTGGAAGGCATTTCCTCGATTGCGCCCGCCGATCTCACCGCCGCCGACGAACTCGGCTACCGGGTCAAGCTGCTCGGCGTGGCGGAAAAAACCGCGACCGGGATCGAGCAGCGCGTGCATCCCACGATGGTGCGCAAGGATTCGGCGATCGCGCGGGTCATGGGCGTCACCAACGCCGTCACCCTCGACACCCCCGGCATCGATCCGATCACGCTGGTCGGTCCCGGCGCCGGCGGCATGGCGACGGCTTCGGCGGTGGTCTCCGACCTTGCCGACATTGCGCGCGGGTTGCGCTCGCCGCCGTTTGGCCGCCCGGCGGCCGCGCTGGCGGCCGGCAAGAAAGCGCCGATGCAGCGGCACGCCGGCGGCTACTACATTCGTCTTAATGCGCTCGACCGGCCGGGTACGTTTGCCTCGATCGCGCGGCATCTCGCCAAGGAAAAAATATCGCTGGAGTCGATCGTGCAGCATCGGCGCGGCGAACGCCCGCACGGCGGCGACGACCCCAAAAGCCCGGCGGCGCCTGCGCCTGTCATTCTCATCACATATGCCACCACCGAGGACGGCGTGCGCCGCGCGTTGAAAGCCATCCAGAAAACGGGCCTAATCGCCGGAAAGCCGCAATTGATCCGGATCGAAAAGAATTGAAAAAGCCAGTCCGCCCAGGGGAGCGCCGCGACATGTCATCCAACAATAGCAAGTCCACGACGTTGTTGGACCGCATCCTGTCGATCGAGATCGTGCGCGTGGCGGAGCGCGCGGCGGTGGCGGCGGCGATGCAGCGCGGACGCGGCAACGAAATGGAAGCCGACAAGGCTGCGGTCGATGCCATGCGCCGGGAGCTTAGCAAGCTGCCGATCGACGGCACGGTGGTGATCGGAGAGGGCGAGCGCGACGAAGCGCCGATGCTGTTCATCGGCGAAAAGGTCGGCAACAAGAAGGGGCCGAAGATCGATATCGCGGTCGATCCGCTGGAAGGCACGACGCTGTGCGCCAAGAACATGCCGGGCGCCATCGCGACCTTGGCCATGGCGGAGGGCGGCACGCTGCTCAACGCGCCCGACGTCTACATGGAAAAGATCGCCATCGGGCCCGGCTATCCCAAAGGCGTGGTCGAGCTCGACAGGCCGGCTGGCGAAAACATCGTGCGGCTGGCCAAGGCCAAGGGCGTCAAGCCGTCGGACATCACCGCGCTCATTCTCGACCGGCCGCGCCATGCCGACCTGATCGCGGCGGTGCGCAAGACCGGCGCGGCGGTGAGCCTGATCACCGACGGCGACGTGGCCGGCGTCATCCATACCGCCCAGCCGGACACCACCGGCATCGACATTTACTTAGGGATTGGCGGCGCCCCCGAAGGCGTGCTGGCGGCGGCGGCGTTGCGCTGCATCGGCGGGCAGATGCAATGCCGGCTGGTGCTCGATACGGAAGAAAAACGCGCGCGCGCGCGCAAAATGGGAATCAAGGATCCGCGCAAAATTTACGGCATGGAGGAGATGGTGCGCGGCGATTGCGTGTTCGCGGCCACCGGCGTCACCGAAGGCAACATGCTCAAAGGCGTGCGCTTCAAGGAAGGCTATATCGAGACCGAGACGGTTGTGATGCGCTCCGCCACCGGCACGGTGCGCTGGGTGCGCGCCGAACACCGGCAGCTTGAGAAATTCGGCCTCGATTGAGCGGGAAATCCATGCGCGCCGGCAATGTCGTCATCCGTACGGTCGGTGCGAACGAGCGCGCGGCGTGGGAGCCGCTGTGGCGCGGATATCTGCATTTCTACAACACCGACCTGCCGCGCGAAATTTATGACGCGACCTGGGTGCGGCTCAACGATCCGGCCGAGCCGATGTTCGCGCTTGGCGCCTATGCGCAGGGCAAGCTTGCCGGCATCGTGCATTATCTTTTTCACCGCTCGTGCTGGACGGTCGGCGACTACTGCTACTTGCAGGATCTTTTTGTGGCCGAGGATGCGCGCAAGCTCGGCATCGGGCGCGCGCTGATCGAGGCGGTCTATGTCGAGGCGAAGGCCGCGGGCGCAAGCCGCGTGCATTGGCTCACGCATGAGAGCAACGCGACCGCCCGGACGCTGTATGACACGCTGGCGGAGCGGCCGGGCTTCATCCAGTATCGCAAGCTCTTCTGAACCCCGATTCTTGAGCTGGAATTTGTCCGGTCCGAGGTGACATTTGGCTGCTCCCGCCGCCATGCTCAAATCTTCCCGGCGTCTGTTCCTCGGTGTCGAGCGCTCGGTGGGCGGACGCACCTGGCGCGACCGGCTCGACGAGCGCGGCGCGGCGCGCGCGCTTGCCATCGCGCAACGGCACCATCTTCCCGAGCTGCTGGCGCGCATTCTCGCCGGCCGCGGCGTCGAGCCCGATGCGGTGGAAAGTTTTCTCGACCCGACAATCAAGAACCTGATGCCGGACCCCAACGCGCTCACCGCGATGCCGGAAGCGGCTGCGCGAATTGCCGATGCGGCGGTCAACGGCGAAAGCGTGGCGATATTCGGCGATTACGATGTGGATGGCGCTACATCCGCGGCGCTGCTTTGCCGTTATTTGCGATCCTGCGGGCTCGACCCGATCGTGCATATCCCGGATCGCATCTTCGAGGGCTATGGGCCGAATGTCGACGCGATCCGCTCGTTCGCCGAGCGCGGCGTGAAACTGCTTGTCACCGTCGATTGCGGCACCACCAGCATCGAACCGCTGGAAGAAGCGCGCAAACTCGGTCTCGATGCCGTCGTCATCGACCATCACCAGGCCGACGAAGCGCTGCCGCCGGCAGTGGCGGTGGTCAATCCCAACCGCGCCGACGATCTATCGGGGCTGGGCCATCTTGCCGCCGTCGGGCTGGTGTTTCTCACGCTGGTCGCGCTCAATCGTGAGCTGCGCCGCCGCGGCTTCTGGAACGAAGCGCGCGCCGAGCCCGATCTGCTGGCGTTGCTGCACATGGTGGCGCTCGGCACGGTCGCCGACGTGGTGCCGCTCACCGGCCTCAACCGCGCCTTCGTCGGCAAGGGCCTGATCGCGTTGCGCCGGCGCGAGCATGTCGGGCTCACGGCATTGATGGACGCCAGCCGTCTCACCGGTCCGCCGGAGGCATGGCATCTCGGATTTTTGCTCGGGCCGCGGATCAATGCCGGCGGGCGCATCGGCCGCGCCGATTTGGGCGTGCGGCTGCTGCTGGAGGAAGATGCGACCGAGGCCGGCCGCATTGCCGCCGAACTTGACCGGCTCAATACCGAACGGCGCGCCATCGAGCAGGAAACCGTTGCGCAGGCGGAGGCCGAGGCGATGGCCGCGCTCGGGCTGGAGGAAAAGGGCGCCGTGGTGGTCACCGCGGCGGAGGGCTGGCATCCGGGCGTGGTCGGTCTCGTCGCTGCGCGCCTGAAGGAACGTTACGGCCGTCCGGCATTTGCCATCGCGCTGGAGCCGGGCGGCATCGGTACAGGATCAGGCCGCTCGATTGCCGGCGTCGATCTCGGCCAGGCGGTGCGCCGCGCGGTGTCGGAAGGTCTTTTGCTCAAAGGCGGCGGACACGCGATGGCGGCCGGCGTCACGCTGCGCAAGCAGGCGCTGGCGCCGTTCCGCGCCTATCTGCAGGAAACGCTCGGCGCAGCGGTCGAGGCGGCGCAGCGCGACAACGCGCTCTCGATCGACGGGGCGGTGACGGCGGGCGCCGCCAGCGCCGATCTCGTGACGACGATTGCGCGCGCCGGCCCGTTCGGCAGCGGCAATCCGGAGCCGGTGATCGCGTTGCCGTCGCATACCGTGATCTATGCGGACGTGGTGGGCGAAAAGCATGTGCGCGTGCGGCTCAAGTCGGGCGACGGCGCGACCGTCAATGCCATCGCGTTTCGCGCAGCGGGTGAAAATCTCGGCAATGCCTTGATCGGCAATCGCGGCCGCGCGCTGCATGCCGCTGGTTCGCTCGCGCTCGACCGCTGGCAGGGCGCCGAGCGCGTGCAACTGCGATTGACCGATGTGGCGGTTCCGGAGGCCGATCGCACGTAAGTCATGCAGAGCGTCAAAGGTTCTCGGGCTTGAGACCGGTATGTTTCGCTATCCGCGCCAACATGCGCGGTCCGATCTCATCGCCGTCATGGAAGGCAAAGACGAAATCGGGTTGGTTCGGCCGCTGCAAGGTTCGATGCGAACCGGTTTGCCGCTTGATCGTCCAGCCGGCCCGCAACAGTGCGGCAAGAACGCGCTGCGCCTTGGCCGCTGGCCAGCGGTTCATGCCGCGGCAAAAATCGCGGCGATCTCGCGCGGCAAAGGCTCGCCATTATCGAGGCGATCGGCAATCACGCGGAGCGCCAAGGCTTTAACCTTGGCGCGGGCTTCCGCCTCCGTGGCGCCATAGGCGAGCACACCGGGAAGCGCCTGCACTTCGGCAATCCAGCGGCCGTCTTCCTCGCGTTCGCTCGCGATTCCCAGCATGGTATCCCGGCCCATATAGTTCTGCGGAGTATCCGACGCCGGTTTTTACGCGCATGGTGCCGATTGATCAATGCCGAGCAAATTGATGCCGCATGTCAGCCTTTGCTTTTCTTGCCGCAGAAGACCTCGTACACCGCGCCGATGATGATGCGCGCTTCGTCGCTGGCGAGGCTGTAATAGACGATCTTGCCTTCGCGCCGTGTCTTCACCAGCCCATCCGCGCGCAGCCGGGCAAGCTGCTGCGAGACTGTCGGCTGGCGCAAGGTGAGCTGGCGTTCCAGCTCGGTCACCGATTTCTCGCCCTCGGCGAGGATGCACAGGATCATCAGCCGGCTTTCGTGCGCCAACGCCTTGAGAAAATCGGCGGCGCGCTTGGCCTTGTCGACCATGCGCTCAAGCTCGTCGGATGGCGATCTGCTTTTATGGCGTTGCAGTTCCATTCGGGTCCCAAGCGGCTGCGCGCGTGCGGCGGCGCCGACTACAAACTATCGCCCGGTTGCACGCAACGGGCTGGAGTCAAATATTTGCCCCTGTTCTCCACCCGTTCCAGGTGAATCCAGGCGTCGGATCAGCACGCCGAGCAAACCCCAGAAATGATCCTCGCCCGGATAGCCGCGGATGCGGCCGATTTCCCGTCCGCCGTCGATCAGCACGAACAGCGGCGTGAGGCGCTCAAGCTTGATGAAGGCGATATCCGGCGGCAATGTGCCGGAAATATCGACGCGGCGCAGCGGCGCGCGGCGGCCTTCCTCGGTTTTCGGATAAATCGGCGCGATTTCGCGGTTAAAACTAGCGCACCACGGGCAGCCGGCCTGCTCGAACATCACCAGTTCGGCCGCCCGCGCGGTTGCATGCGTAACAAGCATTGCGCCGGCAAGCCAAATCGTAAAAAATAATTCTCGAAGTCCTGGTCGTGGCACCAGTTTTATTCCTTGCGCGCGCTCAGCCGAAGCGGAAGGCCAGCAGGTTATCGAACGAGCGCAGCTCGATGATGATGCGGTGGAGCAGTTCGCTGTCGCGCGTCGCAATCGCCTTCGGGACCAGCGCAAGGCCGGCATTGGCGCCGTCGATCAGGCGGCGGAATTCGGCCGTGCTGCGAACCTGTTCGGAGGCGATGCGGTCGCAGCGCGAGAGTTCGTAGCCATAGATTGTTGCTTTCGACGCGACGCCGAAGCGGGTCTCCGACTTGCTCCAGTCGAGCGCACGGTCGTCATAGACCGAAAGCGCCTGCATCGCCGCATTGGCGTCGAATATGCAATCGGCCAGCACAACGATGCCGTTGGCGCGCCGCAGGTTGGACAATGAGGTGCGCACAGCGGCGAGCGAGTTGCGCGCTGCTTCGAGCCGGCCGGAGTTGAGCATCATGTCGGCGGCGACAAGCTGCGTGCTAACGTCGGTGAGTGCTGCGCCAAATTGCGCTCCATCGTCGAAAGCATCCGGCCGCTTGCCGGCAAAGCGCGTGACCACCGCCGCCCATGCGGTCCGCAACCGGCCGATCTCGATGAGCGCCAAATCGCGGTTGCCCGTGCGCAAATATCCCGACGCCACCCGATTGTGCGCGGAGGCTTTCTCAACCGCGGCATTGAAATCGGCGAGTTCGCCCGCCGCGGCCGGTACGGTGGCGAGGCCGGCGGCCAGGACGAAAGCCATGACGAAAGCCATGACGAAAGCCAGAATTGCGGCGCGGACGAGGTCGATCCACATGCACGATCACCAGGGTGTGACGGGATTATATCTTCTGTTATGAATATATACTGTGTGATCGAGAGTCGGCGAGGGCGGATTTATTGTTTGGTTTATAGCGAACATAAATGCGGCAAATACCCCACATGACGACACGACGGGAATTAATCATTGGCACAGGCGCTGCGGCGCTTGCAGCGCTCGCCGGTTCCGACGCGCGGGCGGACGAGCCGATCCTCACCGACGACGGGCTCTACAAACAGCCCTGGTTTCTGGAAAGCTTCCTCGATCTGGCGGAAGACCTTGAAGGCGCGCGCAAGGAGGGCAAGCGCTTTGTGGTGGCGTGGGAGCTTCGCGGCTGCCCTTATTGCAAGGAAACGCATCTGGTCAATTTCGCGCAGCCGCGCATTTCCGATTTTGTGCGCTCGAACTTTGAAGTGCTGCAACTCAACATCGTCGGCTCGCGCAAGGTGACGGATTTCGACGGCATTGAACTGTCGGAAAAAGCATTGGCCGCGAAATACGGCGTCCGCTATACGCCGACCTTCCAGTTTTTTCCGCCATCGGCGGCCGGATTGAAAGACAAGCCGGCGGCAAAGCGCGAAGTTGCGCGCATCCCCGGCTATCTGCGGCCGGACGATTTCCTCGCGATGTTTCAATATGTGCGTGAGAAGGCTTACGAGACCAAAAGCTTTCTCGACTACATCAAGATGCGCAGCTAGCGTTTAACCGCTCTTGAGATAAGCGAAGCCTTTGCCCTGTAATTCCGCGACGGTGGCGACGCCGGACGGCACGAATTTGAGGAAGCTGTCCTTGCGCGTCTTGGCCATGTCGATGTTCTGGCGCTTGTAGGTGATCTGGCAGAGATACACTTCGACGCCGAATTTGCTCAGGCCGATGACGCGCTTGTAGAGATCGTCGTCGATCTTGTCGTTTTCCCACACAGTGCCGGAGCGGTCTTCCAGAAAAAACTTGAGACCGGCGCCGTGCGCGACGATGACGATTTTCACCTTGAAGGTATCGAATTCGTAGACCGAAAGGTGATTGTTGATGTTGGTCAGCATCTGCCCGAAGCGCTGCGGATCGCCAAAGTCGCAGTGATAGAGGCACGCAACGTCGGTTTCCTTTTTCACCTTCGGCAGATCGAGTAGCGCGGGCGCGGCGGCAAGCTTGGATGCGCTCAACGTTGCGCCGGAAAGGGCGAGCGTTCCGAGAAACGTCCGCCGGCTGGTCGTGGACATGGCCGAACTCCCTATTTGTTGACCGGGCTATCCGGGCTCATCAACAACGCGACTAGATCCTTCATCTGATCCATCGTCAGAATCTTGTTGGTGCCGAAGCGCGGCATCAGCGAGCACGGGAAGGTGGCGTGCGAGTTATAGATCTTCTCGTAAGCCGTCTTGACCTCGGCCTCCTTGAAGTCGCGCAGCTTGCCGTAGCCGAGCAGGCTGGGTCCGATGGTGCCGTAGCTCACTTCCGCTTTGCTCAGCTGGTGGCAGGCATAGCAATTGCCGCCATTGGCGCGAGCAGGCGGATAATCGGTAAAGCGCATGCCGTATCCGTTTTGCGCAACGGCTTCGCCCTTTTTCCAGTCGCCGATGAATTTGCCGTCGGCGGGATATTCGATTGCGGCTTTTTCCCGCTTCTCGATTGCGGCGAATTGCGCCTTGCTCGGGTTGTTATGCGACGCCGCGCAAACTTTCATTGTCTCGTCCGGCGTCAGGCGCGGCTGCCAGACCTCCGGCGGAGCCGGGAAGGCGACCAGCGCGCCCTTGACGGCGGCATCGACCTTGGCCGGATCGATCTTGGCTTTTTGCTGCGACATCGCGCTGGTGGCTGTCACGAGGAGCAGAGCGGCGGCGGCTATGGAGATGATTTTCATGGTGCTTTCCCCCGCCATCAGCGCTTGAGACCGGGGGCGGAAATCTGTCCGCCACTGGCCTGCTTGGTGAGAAACGAAATGAGCGCAACCGTGAGTTCCGATCCCATTTCCGGCTCCGGTAGCCGCATCTGCCAGTAACAGTCAACCAGACGGTGCTGCATGGTCATGACGTTGGTGGTCGACACGCGGTAGGCCGGCCATTCGCCCACGACTTTTTTCGCGCCTTCCGGCGAGGCGAGAAATCCGAGCGGCTGCAGCCGGATGCGCTTTCCGGCTTCCGCGTGACAAGTAGCGCAGGCGAAATCGAACGGACCGGAGCGGCGGTTGAAAAGTTCCTCGCCCAGCGCGACTGATTCCTTTTCCTTCGGGTGCGCGAATTTCGCCGAGAGCTTCATGCCGCTCGATTTGCTCGCGACATAGGTGGCGAGTGCGCCGGTATCCTTTACCGGCTGGCCGCCGCCGGGATGCGGACGCTTGATCAGGTCGGCATGAGCGAAGCCTTGCAGTTTCTCCTGGCACCACAACAGGCGGGCTTCCAGGTCCATCACCCGGCCGGCATCGGCGAAAAAGCGCGGCATTTCCGCAAACGCGCCGTCCACTTTGCCGGGGCCTTTGCCGAGATCGCATTTCTCAAGCGAGACTTTGTTGGGCCCGCGCGGCGTTTTCCACAGGGTCTCGCCGCGGTCGGCATCCAAAAGACCCGGATTGCTCCAGGGGTCTTCCCGCAGCATCTGCCTGTATTTCTCGATGCCCTTCTCGGTGTCGGCGTCCTGCGCGGCAGCGGTCAATGAAACGGCGGCGGCCATGCCAACGGCCAGAAGCATTATACGTGCGAGTTTCACCGGCACTCCTCCACTAGTGTGCGAGCTTTTTATGGTTCACTTTGTCGCGCTCGACTTGAGAGTAGAATACATGCATTGCGTTGAATGTGAAGAGACGTTATCTTCAACGTACGAATATACCGGGTTGCAGGTACGAATATACCGGATTGCAGGAGAGCGGAATGACTTTGATCCTTAACCGCCGGCAGGCACTGGCAGTCGGCGCCGGCGCCATCGTGGTGCTCGGCGGCACGGCGGGCCCGGCCTTCGCCAAGAACGACTCCGATGACATCATCAAGAAATTCACCGGGAATGCGACCCCGCAGCAAGGCCGCGTCAAGCTCGACCTGCCGGAAATCGCCGAGAACGGAAATACCGTTCCGATGACGATTTCGGTCGAAAGCCCGATGACCGCGCAGTCGCATGTCACAGACGTGCTGGTGGTGGCCGACGGCAATCCGCGCGCCGGCGTTGCGACGTTCCACTTTTCGCCCGCAAGCGGCGCGGCGGAAGCCAATACCCGAATCCGGCTGGCGACATCCCAGAACATCATCGCCGTTGCAAAAATGAACGACGGCTCCTTTTTCACGGCCAGCAAAGCGGTGAAGGTCACCATCGGCGGCTGCGGCGGCTGATCGCCTGGCGGTTATATAAAATTTTAAGGAGGATTCGATGGCTGTTCCGCGCATCAAGCTCGACAAGAAAGAAGCCAAAAAGGGCGATCTGGTCGAAGTCAAAGCCCTCGTCGCGCATATTATGGAATCCGGGCAGCGCAAGGACGCCAGCGGCGCGGTGATCCCGCGCAAGATCCTCAACAAGTTCACCTGCACCGTGAACGGCAAGGAGGTCTTCTCCGCCGACTTCGAGCCGGCGGTTGCCGCCAACCCGTATATCCAGTTCAAGTTCAGGGCGCAGGAATCCGGCGCAGTGGTGCTGACCTGGACCGACGACGACGGCTCCAAGATCGTCGGCGAAGAAAAAATCACCGTCAGCTGACGCTTAACGCGCGCCGGCGCGATGTTTTCCAGACGCGATTTCCTCCAGCTCGCCGCCGCCGCCGCGGCCGTCATGCCTGCCGGCGGCACGCGTGCGCTCGCCCAGCAGGGCCTGAGCGAAGCCGAACTCCTCAGGTTTGCGCCGCTCGGCAACATCACGCTGCTGCACGTCGCCGACATCCACGGCCAGCTTGTGCCGGTGCATTTCCGCGAGCCCTCGCTCAATATCGGCGTCGGCGAGGCGAGGGGCCTGCCCCCGCACATCACCGGCAAGGACTTTCTGCAACGCTACGGCATCCCGGAAAAGTCCGCGGCCGCCTACGCGCTGACGTTCGAGGATTTCGAGGCGCTGGCGAAAAGCTATGGCCGCATCGGCGGGCTCGACCGCGCCGCGACCGTCATCAAACTGGTGCGCGCCGAGCGCGGCGAAGGCAATGTGCTGTTCCTCGACGGCGGCGATACCTGGCAGGGCTCGCTCGGCGCCAACCGCAGCAAGGGCCAGGACATGGTCGATTGCATGCGGCTCTTGAAACCCGACGCCATGACCGGGCACTGGGAATTCACCTATGGCGAGGCGCGGGTGAAGGAGTTGATCAAGGGCCTCGGCTTTCCGTTCCTCGCGCTCAATGTGCGCGACACCGAATGGAACGAACCGGTATTCGAGCCTTACAAGATGTTCGACAAGGGCGGCGTCAAAATCGCCGTGCTCGGTCAGGCCTTTCCTTATCAGCCCGTTGCCAACCCGCGCTGGCTGATTCCGAACTGGTCGTTCGGCATCCGCGAGGACGACGTGCGCGCCACGGTCGAAAAGGCGCGCAAGGCCGGCGCGCAGCTTGTCGTGATGCTTTCGCACAACGGCTTCGATGTCGACCGCAAATTGGCCTCCCGCGTTTCCGGCATCGACGTGATCCTCACCAGTCACACCCACGACGCGCTGCCCGAAGCCGTGCGCGTCGGCAAGACGCTGCTGATTGCTTCCGGCAGCCACGGCAAATTCGTCTCGCGCCTCGATCTCGATGCGCGCGACGGGGAGGTCAAGGATTTCCGCTACAAGCTCATCCCGCTGTTCGCCGACGCGATCCGGCCGGATGCGGAGATGGCCGCAGCAATCGCGAAGGCGCGCGCGCCCTATGCCGGCGAACTCAGGCGCGAGGTCGGCCGCACGGAATCGCTGCTCTACCGGCGCGGCAGTTTCAACGGCACCTTCGACGATCTGATTTGCGCCGCGCTGATCAAGGAACGCGATGCCGAGATTGCGCTCTCGCCCGGCTTCCGCTGGGGCGCGAGCGTGCTGCCGGGCGCGGCCATCACAATCGAAGACATCCACAACGCCACGGCGATCACCTATCCCAACGCCTACCGGCTCACGATGAGCGGCGAGCGGCTGAAGGAAGTGCTGGAGGATGTCGCCGACAATCTTTTCAATCCGGATCCCTATTACCAGCAGGGCGGCGACATGGTGCGCTGCGGCGGGCTTGGCTACAGCGTCGATGTCCGCAAGCCGGCGGGCCAACGCATTTCCGGCATGACGCATCTCAAGACCGGCAAGCCGATCGAGCCGAAAAAGGACTACGCGGTCGCCGGCTGGGCGAGCGTGAATGAGGGCACGCAGGGCCCGCCGATCTGGGACGTGGTCGAGCGCTACATCGCCGGCGAGAAGGTCGTGCGCATTGCGCCCAATACCAGCGTCAAAATTGCCGGTGTATAGACTGGATTCTTCCCGCGGAATCCTGTTACATTCAAAAATAAGAATGTGATAAAAGCCAAAAATCGAAGCCGCCGGGAGACACCGATGAGCGAGGACAAAGGCCCCAAAGGAACCTCGCGCCGCGGCTTTCTTGCCGGCGCCGCCGGTTTGGCCGCCGGCAGTGCCGCGCCCCGCGCGCTTGCGGACAACGTCAAAAATCTTCCGCCCAATGTGCCGGACTGGACGCGCGCGCTCGGCGACGGCGTTGCCGTGCGCACCTACGGCAATCCCTCGAAACACGAAAAGCATGTCGCGCGCCGCGACGTGTCGTGGCTCACCGCCACGCCGGAATCCTCCGTCAGTTTCACGCCGCTGCATCAACTCGACGGTATCATCACCCCGAGCGGCTTGTGCTTCGAGCGGCATCACTCCGGCATCGCCGAGATCGATCCGCAGGATTACCGGCTGATGTTGCACGGGCTGGTCAACAAGCCGCTGATGCTCACGCTCGCCGACCTCAAGCGATTTCCGCGCACGAACAAAATCTATTTCCTCGAATGCGCGGCGAACTCCGGAATGGAATGGCGCGGCGCGCAGCTTAACGGCTGCCAATACACCCACGGCATGGTGCATTGCGTGGAATATACCGGCGTGCCGCTGAAAGTTTTGCTGGAGGAAGCCGGACTGAAAACCAACGCCAAATGGATCATGGCGGAAGGCGGCGATGCCGCCGCGATGAACCGCTCGATCCCGCTTGCCAAGGCGCTCGACGATTGTCTCGTCGCCTACCGCATGAACGGCGAAATGCTGCGCCCGGAGCAAGGTTACCCGGCGCGTCTGGTGGTGCCGGGCTGGGAAGGCAACATCTGGGTGAAGTGGCTGCGCCGTCTTAAAGTGGGCGACCAGCCGTGGGAGACGCGCGAGGAGACCGCGAAATACACCGATCTGCTGGCGAACGGCAAGGCGCGCAAGCATACCTTCGTGATGGACGCAAAATCCGTCATCACTTCGCCGTCGCCGCAGGCGCCGCTGCAGCAAAAGGGCTTCACCGTGATCTCCGGGCTGGCGTGGTCGGGACGCGGCAAGGTCAAGCGCGTCGACGTCTCGCTCGACGGCGGCAAAAATTGGCGCAGCGCGCGCATCGACGGCCTCGTGCTCGACAAGGCCTGCGTGCGTTTCTATTTCGAGATCGACTGGAAGGGCGAGCCGCTGCTGTTGCAGTCGCGCGCCATCGACGAGAGCGGCTATGCGCAGCCGACAAAGGACGACCTGCGCAAAATCCGCGGCGTCAACTCGATCTACCACAACAACGGCATCCAGACCTGGCATCTCAAGCCTGACGGCGAGGTTGAGAATGTCGAAGTCGGCTAACGCTGCGGCATTCGTTGTGCTGTCGATGCTGGCGCTCGCAGCACCGGCGCTGGCGCAGGGCAAGGCGCAGAAACACGGCTTCGGCATCGGCCGCGCCGCGACGGCGGCGGAAATCGCCGGCTGGGATATCGACGTGCGCCCGGACGGGCAGGGCGCGCCGCCGGGCTCGGGCTCGGTCAAAGCGGGCGAAGAAGTCTATGCCGGAAAATGCGCGGCCTGCCACGGCGAGTTCGGCGAAAGCGCCGGCCGCTGGCCGCAGGTGGCGCAGGGCAAGGGCACGCTTGCCTCGCACGATCCGGTCAAGACCGTCGGCTCGTATTATCCGTATCTGTCGAGCGTGTTCGATTATGTGCGCCGCTCGATGCCGTTCGGCGACGCGCAGTCGCTCGGCAATGACGAGCTATATGCCGTCGTCGCGTACCTGCTGTTCCTCAACGACATCGTCGACGACAAATTCGTGCTCTCGAAGGAAACCTGGTCGAAAGTAAAAATGCCGAACGCCGGCGGCTTCTTCGCCGACGATCGCGAGACCTCGGAAAAAGCGTTCTGGAATCCCAAGCCCTGCATGACCAATTGCAGGAGCGACGCCAAGATCACCGGCCGCGCCCGCGTCATCGATGTCACTCCGGAGGACAAGACGCCGCGCCGTGGCGTAGACTAGGATGTGTAGACTAGGATGTTATGCCGCATAAGGGCGTCCGTTCTCCCGCGCGCGGCATTGCGGTACGGATTTGCTCCGGTGGAGAGGAAATAAAGAACATCGCGCATGGCGGCTTGAGATAAATTCTCTCGATTGCACGATGGATCGGCGGAAGGCTTGGGGCGCGCGCGCAATGGCTAACTGTTATAATTTCAGCCGCTGGCGCGCTGCGATCCGGCGCGCCGTTCGCACGGCAGTTGCCGCCTGCATGGCCTTCGCCGCCAATGGCGCGCTCGAAGCGCGCACCGCCGATGTCGAACTCGGCCGCTACCTTGCCGCCGAGTGTCTCACCTGCCACCGCGCGCCGCCGGGCGCTATTCCGAACATATTCGGCTTGGCGGAGGCGACATTCGCCGAAGTCATAAAAGCCTACCGCAGCAACGCGCTTGCAAATCCCGTGATGCATTCCATCGCGGGGCGCCTGAAGGACGATGAGATCGAGGCGCTCGCGGCCTATTTCGCCATAACCAAACGACCATAGGGGGACGACAATGACGGACCTTACACGCAGACATTTTACCGCGTTTGCCGGCGCGTCGCTGCTCTCGGCGTCGCCGCTATTCGCGCCATACGCGCTCGGGCAGGGAAAGCCGAAACTCGTCGTGATCGGCGGCGGACCGGGCGGCGGCACTGTCGCGCGTTATGTCGCCAAGGAATCCGCCGGCGCCATCGACGTGACGCTGATCGAGCCGCAAAAGAGCTACACCACCTGTTTCTTCTCAAATCTCTATGTCGGGGGCTTCCGCGACGTCAAATCTCTCACCCACACCTACGACAAGGTCCGCCGCAGCGGCGTCAAGGTCGTGCATGAAATGGCGGCTTCCATCGACCGCGACAAGAAACAGGTCGTGCTCGCAAGCGGAAAGCGCGTGCCTTACGACCGGCTGGTGGTTGCATCCGGCATCGACATTAAATTCGATTCCGTGCCCGGCTACTCGGAAGCCGCCTCGCAGATCATGCCGCATGCCTGGAAGCCGGGCGCGCAGACTCAGCTTCTGGTCCGCAAACTCAATGCGCTCAAGGACGGCGATACCATCGTCATGATCGCGCCGCCAAATCCCTACCGCTGCCCGCCCGGCCCCTACGAGCGCGTCTCCATGTTTGCGCATGTGCTGAAAAAGAAGGGCCACAAGAAATCCAGGATCATCGTGCTCGATCCGAAAACCGTCTTCTCCAAGCAGGCGCTGTTCCTGGAAGGCTGGGAGAAGCATTACCCCGGCATGGTGGAATGGCAGGACCCCAAGGTGCACGGCGGAATCAAGAGCGTCGATGCGAAGACCGGCGAAGTGAAGACCGATCTCGCCACCTACAAGGCGGCACTGGCCAACGTCATCCCGGCGCAGATGGCGGGCAAGATCGCGCGCGATGCCGGGCTCGCGGATGCCTCCGGCTTCTGCCCGATCGATCCCGAGAACATGAAGTCGAAGATGGACACCAACATCTTCGTGGTCGGTGACGCCTGCATTCCCGGCGACATGCCGAAGTCGGCGTTCTCCGCCAACAGCCAGGCCAAGGTCGCCGTCATGGTGATCCGCAGCGAGCTTACGCAATCCCGCGCCTTCCCGGCGCGCTATTCCAACGCCTGCTGGAGCCTGATCGCGACCGACGACGATGTGAAGGTCGGCGGCGCCTATGAGCCGGGCGACGGCAAGATCAAAGCGACGACCAGTTTCGTCAGCCAGAAGGGCGAGGCTGCCGCTATCCGCAAACAGAACTACAAGGAATCGATCGACTGGTACGCCGGCATCGTTTCCGACATTTTCGGCTGATCCATCGGCCACGCGCATGCGCGACGGCGGCCCTCGCGGCCGCCGTTTTGCGTCCGGCTGCGGTTTCGCTTATGACTGCCGGCGCAAGCCGTCGTCGAGCCCGGAATCATGGCCAAATTGAAATTGTCTCTCGCGGTCGGACCCTACGACCGCACCCGCGCGCTGATCGACGGATCGGTGCAGATCGACGGCGTCACGCCCGCCTGCATGACGCTGTCGCCGGAGGAGATATTCTTCCGCGCTTTCCGCCGCGCCGAGTTCGATATTTGCGAACTTTCGCTGTCGAGCTTCACGGTGAAGACCGCGCAAGGCAATTGCCCTTACGTCGGCGTGCCGGCCTTTGTGTCGCGCGCCTTCCGCCATACCTCGATCTATGTGCGCACCGACCGCATCAAGAAACCGGCCGACCTCAAAGGCAAACGCGTCGGCCTGCCGGAATACCAGCTCACCGCCAATGTGTGGGCGCGGGCGTTTTTGCAGGACGACTTCGGCGTCAAGCCGTCCGACATCACCTGGGTGAGGGGAGGCATCGAAGACGCCGGCCGGCCGGAAAAGATCGCGGTCAAATTGCCGGACGACGTGAAACTGGAAAGCGCGCCGCAAGGCAAATCGATTTCCCGGTTGCTGGCCGATGGCGCCATCGACGGCTTCATGGCGCCGCGTCCGCCCGCAATTCCCGGCGGCCATCCGCATGTCGGCTGGCTGTTTCCCGATCCGGTCGCGGCGGCGAAGGATTATTTCAAGCGCACCGGGATTTTTCCGATCATGCACATCGTCGGCGTCAAGCGCGAACTGGCGGAGAAACATCCGTGGCTGCCCGGCGCGGTAATGAAAGCCTTCGAGCAATCCAAGGCGGCGGCTTTGGAGTTGCTGAATGACACTTCGGCCACCAAGGTGACGCTGCCGTTCGTCGAAGAACGATTGCAGGAAGCGCGCGAATTGATGGGCGCGGATTTCTGGTCCTACGGACTGGCGGCGAACCACAAGACGCTGGAAAAATTCCTGTCCCACCACCACGCGCAAGGATTGTCGTCGCGCCTTGTCAAACCGGAGGAGCTGTTCCATCCCGGCACGCACGAGGCGTTCAAGCTGTAGCATCCGCTGGAAAAATTCACGGGGAATTCCAAGTGCCGGTCGAAATTCATCTGATGAGCGGCTATGCGCCGAAAGAAGTGTTTGTCCGGCTCGCGCCGCAATTCGAAAAAAAGACCGGCGACAAACCGATCCTCCATTACGCGGTGTTGAGCGTCATTCGGGATAAACTGACCGCCGGCGAGCGGCCGGACATCATTGTGATGCCTGTCCCGCTGATCGAGGGCTATGTCACGCAAGGCCTCGCGCGTGCCGATGCGCGCGCCACGCTGGGTATTGTCGGAACCGGCGTCGTGATCAAGCAAGGCGCGAAGGTGCCGGATATCTCATCGCGCGATGCGTTCCGCCAGGCCTTGCTCGATGCACGATCGGTCACGCATGCGCCGCCGGCCGCCACGCCGAGCGGCGCCTATTGCGCCAAGATGCTGGAGCAGCTCGGCATTGCCGACGTCATGGCGAAGAAGGTTATTCACAAGCCCGCGCTCGAAGGCGGCCTTGCGGCGGTCGCATCGGGTGAAGCCGAATTCGGCATCTTCCCCAAGAGCGAGATCGTCAATGTCGATGGATTGCAGCTGGTGGGGCTGTTGCCGCAAGGCGTGCAGTTCAACAACGTGTACGGAGCGGCCGTAGTCGTTGGCAGCAAAGCGGCCGAGCCCGCCGCGGCCTTTGTCCGATTTCTCGCCGATCCCGCCAATAGGCCAGTGTGGACGAATGCCGGTTTCGATCCGCCGGGGTAGGCCTTAAGCTTTCGCGGGTTTGAGCCTGATGTGGATGTTTTTTTCCTGCGTGAAGCTCAGCATTTCCTCGAAACATTCCTCGCGGCCCAGTCCCGACTGCTTGAAGCCGCCGAACGGCGCGCCGAGGAAATGCTTGCCGACCTCGTTGATCCAGACATAGCCGGCCTCCACCGCCATCGCCGTGCGATGCGCGGTCGATAGATCGTTGCTCCAGATCGAGGCGCTCAACCCGTATTCGACGGCATTGACCTCATCGAGCATCTTGCGCTCGTCGCTCCATTTGAACACGCCGAGTACGGGGCCGAAGATTTCCTCGCGCGCGATGCGGTTTTTCGGCGTGACGGCGAACACGGTCGGTTCGATGTAGAAGCCCTTCGCCAGCGCCGGATCGGACGGCGGCCCGCCGCCGGCGATCAACTGCGCGCCTTCCTGCTTGGCGGATTCGATGAATTCCATCACCCGGTCGAACTGCGCCTTCGACACGATGGCGCCCATTGTCGTCTTCGGGTCGGTCGGAATGCCGGGCTTGAAATGCGTGATGCGCGCCTTGATGCGCGCCACTACCGCATCGTAAATCTTCTCGTGGATGAAGGCGCGGCTGGTCGAGCCGCACGACTGCCCGCACCAGGTGAAGTTCATGCCGGCGACGACCGCTTGCGCCACTTCGTCGGGAGCCGCGTCGGGAAAGGCGATGAGCGCATTCTTGCCGCCGAGTTCGAGCATCGTGCGCTTGACGGTGTCGGCGGCGGCTTTCATCACCGCGCGGCCGGTCGGCACGCTGCCGATCAGCGCGATCATCGCCACATCCGGATGGCTGGCGAGCCGCTGGCCGGCCTCGCGCCCGCCGGGCACCACGTTGTAGACGCCTGCCGGCATCAGCCCGCCGATGAGTTCGGCCAGTCGCAACGACGAGAGCGGCGACTGCTCCGGCGGCTTGACCACGACGGTGTTGCCGGCCGCAAGCGGTGCGGCCGATTTTCCGGCGCAGAACATGAACGGATGATTGAACGGAATGATCCGCCCGACGACGCCAAGCGGCTCGCGCACGGAGAAGTTCACCACATCGGGCCCCATCGGGATCGATGCGCCTTTCATCTCGGTGACGAAACCGGCGAAGAACTCCATTTGTGCTGCCGCGACGAGGGCGTCGCTCACCATCTCGCGCACCGGGTTGCCGCAATCGGCGGCGTCGATCATGGCGAGCTCGTTGGCGTTCTGGCGCAGCAGTTCGGCGATCCGCCGCAGGATTTTCGCGCGCTCCAGCGGCAGCACGCGCCGCCACTCCTTGAAGGCGGACTTTGCCGACGCCACCGCCGCATCGATGTCGGCGGTGGAACTCTCCGCCACCTTGCCGAGCGACAGGCCGGTGCCGGGATTGATCGTCTCGACGTAGCGGCCGGATTTCGGCTCATGCCACGCGCCGCCGTAGAAGACGCCGCGATTTTTCGGCAGCACGACCGCTTGCGACGCGAGCGATTGAGGCGAGACGGCGGTGGTCATGGCAGTTACCTTCTGGCACGCATATGAACGCGTAACGGCGTTCGCGGGCGCCGCATGCGCCCGCGAAGCTGTTGCCGCAGCGGTTACTTCTTGCGCGGCGAAATCTGAATCAATTCGGCAATCTGTTCCTTGGTCAGCGGCGCCGGAATGAATTTCAGCGTCACGGCTTCGGGGATCAGCGAGTCGAGACCCTTGATTTCGTCCGGATTGAGCAAGGTCTTGGGAAAGAATTCATCGCGCACGCGCTTGGCCATCGCCTCATCGACCTTCACGAACTCGGCGTAGTCTTTGAGCACCTGCGGATTGGCCGAATACATGTAGTCGATGCTCTCGCGGTAAGCGACCATGAAGCGCTCGATCACCGCTTTGCGCTTGATCAGCGCGTCGGCATTGGCGACGACGACGCGAATGGTCTGGCCGCGCACCAGCGTTGCCTCGGTCGCCCTGGCGACGATGTGCGTCTTGCCTTCCGCCAGTTCCCTGAGGCCGAACGGGGGAGAGGCCCAGCCGATATCGACCTGATCGGTCATGACGGCGGTCAGCGTCGACGACGGGCTGCCGGTCGCCTGCGGTTTTGCGGTGAGATTGAATTCGCTGATGAAGGCGCGAACGATGCTCTGGGTCGATGAGCCGTTGCTGGAGAAGGCGATCGTTTTACCGGCGGTATCCTTGAGCGACTTGATCGCCGGGTTTTTCGAATACCAATAGTCGGCGGCGCCGGTCGCCTGCGCGCCGATGATGCGCACCGGCGCGCCCTTGGAATAGGCCGCCATCGCACCCAGCGTTCCGACCGCGAAACCCATGTCGACGCTGCCGGAGATCACCGGCTGCAATGTCTCGCCGCTGCCGGAGGTGTAGACCGCCTCAAGTTCGAGATCGTACTTCTTGAAGATGCCGGCCTTTTCGCCGAGATGCAGAACGGCGGTATCCCAATTGCCGCGCTGTCCGACCGTCATCTTGAGTTGATCGGCCGCATGGCCCGGTGCCGCCGCGGCAAGCATGCCGGCGGCGATAACGCATGTGAAAATCTTGTTCCGGTGCATTTTGTGTCCTCCTGCTGGATGGTCAGAACCGTTTGATGCTGTCGAGGCCGCCGAGGCGTCCGACCAGCGCGTTGGCGCCGATCGAAAGCACGAAAAGAACGATCAGCATGGCATACATGCGCGGCATGTCGAACAGGCTGTAGGCCTGGATGATGAGGAAGCCGATGCCTTTGTTCGACAGTTTGGTCTCCGCCAGCAGCGTGCCGATGAGCGCGACGCCGAGGCCGAGCCGTACGCCGTTGATGATGGGGTGGCGCATCGCCGGCAGATAGATTTTCATCACCATCTGCCAGGTCCCGGCGCGGAAGCTTTTTCCGACGCGGATCAGAACCTTGTCGATCTGCCGCATGCCGGCGGCGACGGAAAGCACGATCGGGAAAAAACAGGAGATGGTGCCCATCGCGACCTTGGAGCCGGGACCGACGCCAAACCACATGATCATGATCGGGAAAAAGATGATCTTCGGCGTCGGCCCGAGATAATAGAGATAAGATTCGAACGCCTTGGACAGAAAGCGGTTGGCGCCGAGCGCCAGGCCGACCAGCAATCCGCCGGTGCCGCCGATCAAAAGCGCTACTCCGATCTCGCCGGCGGTGACGCCGAGGTTGAAATAATATTCGCCGTGCGAAAGCAGCTCGTACACCGCGCCGCCTATCGCCAGCAAAGAAGGAACCACGTCGCGGTAGAGCCAGCCCGATGCGGCGAGCAGCTCCCAGCACGCCAGCAGCGTGAGCACGATGGCGACGCGCAGCAACGTGACCGGGCTCAGGCGGAGCGCGGAATGCGCCGCCGGCTTCACTCGAACGGTCTCAGCCATCGTTCAACCTTTTCCAGGCCCATGAAGAAGAGAACGCTCACCAGAATCACGAAACATATCGAGGCATAGGTGCCGGCAAGATCGTAGCGCTCGGCAAGGTCGTTGATGAGCGCGCCTAATCCGCCGAAATTGATCAGGAACTCGACGCCGACGATATTGATCAGCGCGAATATCAAGCCGAGCCGGATACCGACGAAAATAGTCGGCATCGCCGCCGGGAACAGGATTTTCCAGAACTGCTGGGTCGGCGTGAGATTGAAGCTGCGCCCGACATCGATCAGCACGCGCCGCGTGCTGGAAAGCCCTTCCAGCGTCTTGAGGATCACCGGCGGCAGCGCGGCCACGAAGCCCATCATGATCATGGTCCAGGCGCTGCGGCCGAAAATAACCAGGAACAGCGGATACATCAGCACGGTCGGCGCCGACGCCATCGCGGCGATCCAGGTTTCCGTCGCTTGCTGCAACAGCTTGAAACGGTGCAGCAGCACGCCGCCGGCAACGCCGAACACCGTGAGCATCACGCCCGCCGTCAGGCATTCGGTCGCGGTCACGAAAAACCGGTGAATGATGTCTTCCTCGACGATCACGCGCTTGAAGCTGCCGATGATCTCGGAAGGCGGCGGCACGATGAAGCGGTTTACAATGCCGATGCGGATGAGAAATTCTATCAGCACAATGAATACCACTACGACCAGCAGGCCGATCAATGGCGCGGCGCGGTGGATGCGGGCTATCGCAAGCGTGTTCACGGCCGCGCGCCTCCCGGATGCAGCGCGCGGGATTCGTCATCCTGCATGCCGCGGCTCGCTTCTTCGCGCAGATCGGCCCAGATTTGCGCGACATAGCGCCCGAACGCTTCGCTGCCGACGATTTCCGACGTGCGCGGGCGCGGCAGATCGATATCGACGATGCGTTTCACTTTGCCGGGCCGATAGGTCATCACCAATATGCGGTCGGACATCTGCACCGCTTCGGTGATGTTGTGGGTGATCAGCAGCGTCGTCTGTTTCAGGTCCTGCTGGATTTGCAGCACCTTGTCGCCAAGCAGGAGCCTGGTCTGTTCGTCGAGCGCGGCAAATGGCTCGTCCATCAGCAAGATCTTCGGTTCGGAGGCGAGCGTGCGCGCCAGCGAGACGCGCTGGCGCATGCCGCCTGAGAGTTCGCCCGGATAGCGGTTTTCGAAACCGTCGAGGCCGACCAGCCGGATGAAATGCCGCGCGCGTTCGATGCGCTTTTGCTTCGGCATGCCGATAAGTTCGAGCGGGAAGGCGACATTGTCGGTGACGGTGCGCCAGGGAAACGTGGATTCCTCCTGGAACACCATGCCGATCGAGGCGTGCGGCCCGGTAATGGTTTCGCCGGCGACCGTGACGCGGCCCTGATAGCCGCCGAGCAGCCCGCCGATGACGTTGAACAAAGTCGATTTTCCGCATCCCGACGGGCCGATCACCGAGAGGAATTCTCCCGGCGCGACGGTGAAGGAGACATCGTCGACAGCAACCAGGGTGCCGTCCGGCGTCTCGAACCGCATGTCGATATTTCCGACCGTGAGAATGGCGTCCGCGGTCCGCCGACTGGGCGCTGCGCGATCTGCCGTGCTGGGCGATATCGGCATGCTCGATCTCGCTCTATTCGGTCTTACGGTTCATCGCCGCGGTCATCGCCTGGCTGTAACCGGGCTCGACCCGTACGTCGACCACGGCGACCGCGCCGTTCTCGACCGCAGCGATCGCCTCGGCAAAGATAGCGGCAAGCTCGCCGTCTTTGGCCACCGGACCGAACCCGAGCGCGCCTTGCGCGCGCGCAAGCCCCGCCAGATCGATATCCGGATCGGAAATACGCTGGCCGATCCACCGGTTCTCGACCGGGCGGTTGCGCATGCGGGCGACGCGCTCCTGGTGCAATTCGTCATTGAAGAAGGATCGATTGTTGGCGATCACCAGCAGCAAGGGAATGCGGTAATGCGCCGCTGTCCAAAGCGAAGTGACGCCCATCAGAAAATCGCCGTCGCCGCACACCGCGACCGGCAGCCGGCCGGAGCCTTTAAGCGCCAGCGCGGCGCCGACCGAAATGCCGGGCCCGCCGCCGACGCCGCCGCCGCCGTCGGAGCCGAGATAATCGAGCGGATGGCGGAACGGCCACAGCGCGCCGTTCCATCCGAGCGTCACATGGGTGAGCGAGACCGCGCGCGCGCCGACGGCTTGCCGCAGCGCTTGCGCCAGCCCATCGACCGTAAGCACGGTCTCGGCCCGCGCGGCCGACGGCGCAGCGCGGGCGGGCGCGGCCGCCTGCGGTTTGCCGGGTCCGATGGCTTCGAGCAGAGCGGGAACGGCGGCATCCGGTTCGCAGGCGAGAAACACATCGGCCGGCGGCAGGCCCTGGTAGTCCATGCTCCAGCCGTTGTGCAGGTGATGATCGATGGAAACCTGGATGATATTTGCCGTGACGTGGCCAGCCTGCTTGAGCGTGCCGGCGAGATCGACCCAGTCCAGGCTCAGGATCGCGTCGGCGGCGCGGATGGCTTCGGCCGCCTCCGGCACCGGAGCGATGGTGGCCGGCGCACCGGCATGCAGCGGGTGATCGGTGGGGAATGCCGCGCCAACCTTCAAATCGGTGACCACGCGCGCGCCCAGGCGCTCGGCCAATTGCACGCGCGCGCGCCATGCCTGCTCGCTGCGCGAGACGCGGCCGGCAAGGATCAGCGGCTGCTTCGCCGTCTTGAGCAGCGCTGCGGCCTTGGCGATTTCGGTTGCAGGCGCCGCGCTCGCAACGTCCGGCATGAAGCGCGCCGCATCGATCGGCGCGACCGGCTCGTTGAGTTTCGCCTCCTGCATCTCCGCGTCGAGCACCACATAGACCGGCCCCTTCGGCGCGGTATTGGCGATCCAGCCTGCGCGCAGCATCGCTTCGCGCGCGGCCGTGGGCGAGGCCGGCTGGTCGTCCCATTTGGTATAGCCGCGCACCAGCGCGCCCTGGTCGCGCGCGGTGTGAATCCAGTCGATCCACGGACGCCGCTTGACCGCATCGACGGGACCGGTCGCGCCCAGCACCACCACCGGCATGCGGTCGCACCAGGCGTTGAATATCGCCATGGTGGCGTGCATCAGCCCGACATTGGAATGTACCGCCGCGGCCATGGCGCGGCCGGTGACCTTGGCGTAGCCGTGCGCGATTGCGACCGCGCTTTCCTCATGCAGGCAAAGCAGCATCTGCGGCCGCTCGTTGCCGAGATAATTCACCAGGCTGTCGTGCAGGCCGCGATAGCTGGCGCCGGGATTGAGCGCGATATAGGGCACATCGAGCGCGCGCAGCGCATCCGCCACCACGTCGCTGCCGAATTGCGCGGCGTTGGCGCCGGATGGGCGAGGCCGTTCAATACCGGAAATCGGCACATCGCCGCGCGAATCCGGTTGGGCCTTGCTGGATTTGGAACCGGTCACGGGCAGCCTTACCCCTCAAACCCGCGTAGTCGGGTGTGGGCGGCATCCAACCGGATCAGGGCCCCTGACGCAACCGGGCGAGCACTTTGAGGCCGGCATAGCCGTCGGCCGGCAGCAGCCCCATTTTCTGCTGATAGGCGCGGACCGCCTGCATGGTGTCGCTGCCGACGCGGCCATCGGTGCCGTCGGTCGGAAAGCCGCTGGCGGTGAGGCGGCGCTGGATTTCCTGCAATTCGGCCAAAGTGGGCGCGCGCTCGCCGCCGGGGAATTGCTGGTGGAAGGGCGGCTCGCCGCGGATGCGGTCGCCGAGATGCACCAAAGCGAGCGTGTAGCTGTCGGACGGATTATAGGAGCGGAAGGCGAAATAGTTCTGCCCAATAAGGAAAGCCGGCCCGCCGGCCACCGGCAGCCACAGCCGCACCTGGTCGTCGGGCCGGGCGAATGCGGCGCCGTCGGCGCGCGCCACACGCAGCGCCTGCCATTTGGCGTAACTGCGCCAGGTCCGCTTGTCGGCCAAGCGCGTGTTGAAGCCCGCCGGCAGCTTGACCTCGCAGCCCCAGGTTTCGCCGCGCTGGTATTTGCCGCGCTCGACCAGATAGCGCGCGGTGCCGGCGAAGGCGTCGTCCGGCTTGCCGAGCGGAGAGATGCGGCCGTCCTTGTCGTAGTCGACGCCGACATTGAGCCAGACTTCCGGCATCCATTGGGTGTGGCCCATGGCGCCGGCCCAGGAGCCGATCATGTCGGCGGGTTCCGCCCAGCCGCGATCGACGATGACCAGCGCATTGAGCAACTCGGCTTCCCAATATTTGCGCCGGCGCGGCTCGCCCCAGGCGAGAGCCGCCAGCGCCGGGATCACCGGCCGCATGTATTTGGTATTGAGCATGACGTCGCCGAAGGAGGATTCCATCCCCCACAGGCCGAGCATGAGATAACGGTCGACGCCGTAGTCTTTTTCCACCCGCGCCAGCAGCGCGGCGTTTTCCTGCGCGCGCGTCTTGCCGGTCGTGACGCGGTGATCGGAGCAGCGGCGATTGATGTATTGCCAGAGTTGCTCGGTGAATTCCGGCTGCGAGCGTTGCTGCGCGTAGACGCTGGTGTCGGGCTTCACCGCGCCCATCACCCGGTCATAGGTTTTTTCGGAAACACCGCGCTTGAGCGCGCGCGGACGAAAGCCCGCGACCCAGTTGGAAAACGCCTTGTCGGAAGATTGCGCGCCCGCATCCCGGCCGAGCGCAAGTGAGGCAGCGGCTGCGGTTGCGGAGATGAGCCACTTGCGCCGGGTCAGCAATGCGGCTGCGAAGGCGGCGTTACGATTCGTTTGCATCCGGCATACTATGCGTTACCGGCGCGCCTACAAACCGGGACGGGGGCCGCTTGTGCAAATGTCGAGAGCAAATGTCTAGCCGGCGTCGTCATCGTTGCTTTTGCGGAATTTGCGCCGACCTTGACGGTGCTGTTTTTTCGGCGCCGGCGCGGCATTTTGTTCCGCTACCGGCGTCGCTACTTTAATTTGCGGCGGAATTCCGGGTACCGCCACTGGCCGCGCCTCGCCGTCCTTGATTTCAGCGCCGCGCGCGCCGATCAGCCGCTCATAGGCCGAGACCAGCGTCATGTAGGGATTGACCCACACCCAGCCGTCTTGCGTCCACACCTGCGTGTCGAAATGCAGGTGATAGCTGGTGCCGTTTTCCTTCTTGTTGTAATTGCCGACCTGACCGATCACCTCGCCCTGGCGCACCCGCCGGCCGCTGGCGATGCCGTCGGTATCCATGCGTTTGGGGTCCATGTGCATGTAGCGAAAGCGCACGCGCTCGTTCGCTGTGTTGACTACGACATAGACCGACTCATACACCACGTAGTCGGCCGTGTTGCGCCAGATCATGCCGTCGCGAACCGCGACTACGTCGTGCTGATAGGGCTCGCAACGGTCCGCGCCTTCGTTGTTCAGTACGCAGGAAGCGGGGCGGATATCCTGTCCCTGATGGCCGGTCCCGCCGGGACATTGGCCGACCTGGGTGTCGCGCGTCTCGCAGAAATTGTCGCGCCAGGGATAGGAGAAATTTTCCGGCGCCGACTCGTCGAACACCAGCTGTTTGTCGTTGAGCTTGCAGCGATAGGGTGCGCCCTTGCGGTTGGTGCGCCCGATCTTGCCCTTCATGTAGCAATCGCCCCAGTGCATGAAGGATTGTGAAACGGCGAATGCCGGCGTTCCGGAAATCGGGAAGCGGATGCGCGCATAGACGTGATTGTCGGCACGGCCGCCGAAAGTTTTATAGCCGGAGTTTGGAATCAGGCTGCCGGCGCTGTGATAGCTGAACGACATCGATTTCACAGTCGGCCTTGTGAGGTCCACGCGCGGCGGAGAAATCTGCCGTGTGGGCGTGCCGCCGGCCACCTGCAATGCGTTCAGGAAACGCACGGCAACCAGATCGGCGTCCTTGCAGGAGAGGCGTTTGGCCGTGACCCGGCCGTTGAAGCATTCGATCGACACCACGTAAGGCACGCCAAATCGCGTGAAGGAATAGCGCGCATGGGCCTCGCGCAGGATGCGGCGGATGCCGGGAAATTCATCCGTCAGGGCGCGCGGCGTATGGGTGCTTTCAACGATGTTCGGATCGTCGAGATCGTAGGCGAATACCGCGCCGGCGATTTCGACCTCGACCGGTTTTGGATATTTGATGCCGAGGCCGGAGACCTCGCTGGATTTGATGAAAAACGTGGCGTCGTAACCGGCCGGACCGGGCAGGAAGAATTTGGACGGACGGAAACCGGCGGCTACGACGCCGTCGGTCTTGTCTGCGTCCTTGCCCGCCGCTTTGGCTTTGAGCGCTGCGGCAATGTCGAACGGCAACAGCACGGGAACCGGACTTACCGCAATGCCGGGAAATCGCTGCGCGGCGGCGGCGTTGAGCCGGGCAAAGATGTCTTGCACCGGACCGTCCGGTCTGTCGGGCACCGCTGCGGCGGCCGCGTCCCAATCGGGCTCGAACATCGAGACGCGGGCGCTTTCCATCGCCTGTGCTGCGGCGGTGAAGGTCAGAACGAGGGCAAACGCCAGGCCGGCAGGAAACGTCACGCGCAACACAAATCTCCCAAATCCGCTACGGGCGGAGTATCCCGAATTATCGTCGTGTCGTGCAGAGATGCCAAGTAGCCAGCCAAGTAGCCGAGTTTAGCAGCTGTGCGAAGGGGAGCGGGGTCGTGTAATGTCGCCGCACCTGCGACGACGCAAAGGCGGCGGGAAACGACCGTGCACGAGCCAAAAAACAGCATAAACGCCGCGGCCGGCGCCGAACGGGACGTGGACGTCGTCGAGAGCGGCGGTGTGGCGAAATTGCATCTGACCTTCGCCACCTCCGACTACGATCACGTCCGCGATCTCGTGCATGGCGTGGTGCGCCCGGACGGCATCGTGCTCACGGCCTTCGTGCTGCCGGTGGAGGAAGTTTTCTTCCGCTTCATAAAAAACCGCGAATGGGACCTGTCGGAACTGTCGATGGGCAAATTCATCGGCTTTGCCTCGCAAGCTGCTTCGCCCTTCGTCGGCATCCCGGTGTTTCCCTCGCGCGTGTTCCGGCATTCCTCGATTTATGTCCGCGCCGACCGCAAGATTACGACGGCGAAAGACCTCGAAGGCAAGACCGTCGGCATTCCGGAATGGGCGCAGACCGCGGGCATCTATACGCGCGGCTATCTCGCCGAAAGCTGCGGCGTCGATCTTGCCGCCATCCGCTGGGTGCAGGCCGGTTTGAACGAAGCGGGACGCGAGGAGAAAGTCGAATTCAAATTGCCGAAAGCCATCCGCTACGAGCAGCGGCGCGAGGCGAGCGTGAGCGCGATGCTGCTGGCGGGCGAAATCGACGCCGCCATTTCCGCGCGCGTGCCCGATGCGTTCGGCGATGCAGCCGGAGGCATCGTGCGGCTTTATCCGGATTATCGCCGCGAAGAAGAGCGCTATTTCGGTGAAACCGGGATATTCCCGATCATGCACGTCATCGCCATGCGCCGTGCGCTGTTCGAGCGCTACCCCTGGGTGGCGATGAATCTTTACAAGGCATTCGATGAGGCCAAGCGGCGCAGCCAGCAGCGCATGGGCGATCTCACCGCCTCGCGCGTTCCGGTGCCCTGGGCCGCCACCATTGCCGATGGGTTCGGAAAGAATTTCGGCGCCGATCCGTTTCCCTATGGGCTCGACGCCAATCGCAAGACGCTGGATGCGTTCTGCCGCTTCGCGCACGACCAGGGCGTGACCGCGCGGCGCATGACGCCGGACGAGCTGTTCCCGCCGGAAGTGCGCGCCAGCGTGCGGGTGTAGCTATTTATACGGATTGGCGATTGCGATTATTTTCTCGGCGGCGGCATCGACCGGCGGTGAGGGAATGTAGTGTTGCGGGGCCGCCACGCCCGCGGCGGTCCGTGCTCGCGCCTGGCTCGGCGTTTCGAGCAGGCTGACCGCCGCCATTGCCGCCTTGCGGTCGAGCTCGACCGCTCCAAGCTCATTCGGCGGCGGCATCATGTTGGCGGGATAGATCGCCATCTTCTGGTTTGCCGGATCGACCCTGCGCGTGGGGTCAATATCGCGCTGGTTCGTTCCTTTCGGCGTGACCGCAATGCCGTTGACCAGTTCATGATCGAACCACCATTTCTTGAGCGGATTGCGTTTACCGTTCGCCAGCCAGTCATCCATGAAGGTGGCGATCGGCACCATCAGCGGCTTGAGCCACATGGCATTGATGCCGAGCCAGCTCGCCATCCGTGTCAGCAGCGCGCCGTCGGCATCCACGACCTTGTTTAGCGGACAGGTTTTCATGCACCGGCCGCAGGCCGAACCTTTCGGGTTGGTCAGCCGGTAGCGGGTGCAGCGCTCGACGTCCGGCTTCCAGATTTCATAGCCATTGAACATGACCTTGTCGCCGAACGGGATGGCGTCGCACGGACACTCGCGGGCGCATTTCATGCAATTGCCGCAGAATGTCTGCAATCCGAAATCGATTGGCTTGTCGGCTTGCAGCGGAATGTCCGTTGTCAGCACCACCGATTTGAATCGCGGCCCGACGAATGGATTGAGCACAAGCTCGCCGATCCGGCTCAATTCACCGAGCCCGGCCCACAGGATCAGCGGAATATGAAGCACGTCGCTGTCGGCGTTCGTTTGCGCCCGCGCCGGGAAGCCCTTGGCGCGCAGGAACTCGCTCATGATGCCGGCGATCTCCGCGCCGCGAAGATATCCGCGCATCGATTGGGTGCCTGAGATCCAGTCGTCGCCGCTCGCGCCTTCCATGGTGTCGTAACCCTGGTCGATCAACATCACGACGGCATAGCGGTGGTAGGGCTCGATCGGTGAGCCATCCTCTTTGTGCGAGAACCAGGCATAACGTGGAATTTCACAGATGCCGGTCAGGTCGGAACCGAGAAAATAAGAGAGCGACTTGATCGCCCGCGCGTTGGCTGCCGGATCGTTGAGACGATCCTTATCCGTTGGCGCTACTTCACCGTCCTGGAACTTGACCATGGAGCGGATGAGCTGAAACAACGCAAACGACAACGGGGTCTTGAATGCAAATCTGGTTCGTTCCTTTTTCGCCTTGTCGCCGAGATCGCCATGCAGCGCGCGCTGGAAGAAAGCCGCGCGCTTTGGAACCCGTGGCACCTCCTCGTCGATAATCAACGTCGTGGGGCGGTCCACCCGTTTGACGGTTTCCATCGGGTAGGAACTCAGGTGGCTCGCGCGTTGCGCACGGCGGTTCCGCTCCCGGCCGGATTGCGCGCCGTTCAAGCCCCACCAATAGCCGAGACCTTTCGCCTTGAGCGCATCCACCCGCAGCGGCAGGTCGACCGCCAATGCATAGTCGGTGGATACCGCCGCGAGCGAAAAGCCTTTCCCGATATAGGGACTTTCGATCGCCTCGCCGCGGCGCACCGCAAGGCCTGCAAGCACGGCGAGCCGCTCGACGTCCAATAATCGGTTGCCGGCGACGTGCGCCCTTGCATCGAAACCCATGTGTCGAAGGTATTCGGCCAGGCAACACGCGATCTCGCAGGCGCGCATGTCGGCCGTGGCCGCAACCGCCGGGTGGACCCAATCGTGCGCGAGATTATCCGCTTCGGGCAGGCGTGGATGTTCAACCATCACCACAAGCGCGAAGTCATGCGAAAGTTTCGCGGCGCCGGTCATCCAGGCATTATCGGGAATCCGGCAGATGCCGGCGCCGCTGGCATCCATGAAATAAGCGCCGCCCTTGATATCGGCCGATCGGCGTTCGAGATCGTTTGGCACCGGCGCCTTGGCATTGGCCGGCGTTCCTCCGGCGAATTTTGAAAATATTTCGCGATAGTGGTCGGCGGCACGCGTCAGCACATGATCCGCCGGCCGGATCGTGTTCGGCAGGATTGGTATCGCCATCCGCCCCGTTTCGGCGGCGATGACATTCTCATCGCGCGGGAGCGATTCCAGCGGGAACGGTCCGAGATGGAACGCCCGATGCTTGGATCGTGGATGCAACAACATGGCTCGCTCCGCGGCTGGCCGAATCTGGATATTGCAGTAGGCGTCAGGGCGCGTCCAATCCGGGATGGCCGTTGCCCATTCCGATTATGGACTGTATAGTCCAAAAATCGACCGTCAACCATGACCGAAGCGAATGGCCCGTCCGCGTGAGTTCGATGCCGATGTCGCGCTTGACCGCGCGATGGAGGTGTTTTGGAGCAAGGGTTATGAGGCGAGTTCCCTCGACGATCTTTGCGAGGTCACCGGCCTGAGCCGCTCAAGCCTTTACGCCACGTTCGCAAGCAAGCGTAATCTGCTGCTGCGGTCGGTCGACCGTTACGTCGAGCAGCGGACACCGAGCATCGTTGCAGTTTTGTCGCAGCCGTTGCCGATCCACGACGCGTTTGCCGCCCTGGCCCGGCAATTCATCGATCAGATCGTCGCGGGCCCCGGCCGGCGCGGCTGCTTTCTCGGGAATTGCGCCGCTGAACTGCCGCGCGGCGATCGTGCCGCCTTGGCGCGCGTCCGCCGGGGTCTCGAATCCACTGCGGCGATCTTTCGCGACGCGCTGGTTCGGGCCAAGGCGCGCGGCGAATTGCCGGCTGGCACCGACATCGATGCGATTGCCCGCTTTCTCACGGCCGGGTTTCAGGGACTGCGCTTGATCGGCAAGGTGAATCCAAATCGCGCCGTTCTCAACGGCATTGCAGCCACAATGCTGCAATGTCTCGAGCAGCCGGCGCTCCCGCATATCGCCAAAAATTCATCCAGGAAGGACATTGGACATGACCGTTAAAACCCGCCAGCCGGCGCCCCCGCTTGAAGTCAAATTGCTCGACGGCAGCAGCTGGCGTCTCGGCGATGCAAAACCCGAGGCGTTCGAGATGATCGTGGTCTACCGCGGTCTGCATTGCCCGATCTGCAAGACTTATCTCGGCGAACTCGAAGCGAAACTGCCGGAATTCTCCAAGCGGGGCGTCGACGTCATTGCCGTCAGCACAGACACCCGCGAACGCGCGGAGCGCGCAAAAACCGAATGGGGTCTGAACAATCTCCGTGTCGGCAGCGAGCTTTCGATATCCAGCGCGCGCGAATGGGATTTGTTCATTTCACGCGCGATCCGCGAAGGCGAGCCGGCGGAATTCAGCGAGCCTGGACTGTTTCTGGTGAAACCGGATGGCACGCTGTTCTACGCCTCGCGCGGCAGCGCCCCCTGGGGACGCCCGCCGTTCGATCAAATGCTGCGCGGTATCGATGTCGCGACCGAGCGCAAAATGCCGGCGCGCGGGGAAGCATAGTTTTCGGCCGATTTTTATAAAACATACAGGAGAGCACATCATGGACCAGCGAACCCTTCCGGCGCCGCGCCTTGCTCCGCTTTCACCCGAGGAAACGCCGGAGTTGCAGGAGCAGTTTGAAATCTCGCGCAAGCGCTTGGGCTTCATACCCAACAGCATACTGATCATGGCGCGCAATCCCAAAATGGTGCGCGCATTTAGCCAGATGAGCGCGGTGATCTGGGACCCGGCGGGAAAGGTCGATCTCAAGCTGAGGCGGCTTATTTCCCACGTGGCGAGCCGCTCCGCGGGCTGTAAATATTGCATGGCGCATACCGCGGAAGGCGCAATCAAACTCGGCGTCGAGCAGCAGAAGCTGGATGCAGTCTGGGAATATCAGACCAGCCCGCTGTTCAATGCGGGGGAACGCGCCGCGCTGGACATGGCTATTGCGGGCGGCTTCGTGCCGAATGCCGTCACCGACGAAATGTTCACTGAGCTGCGCAAGCACTGGAGCGACGATCAAGTGGTCGAGATTGTCGGCGTGATCGCGATGTTCGGCTTTCTCAATCGCTGGAATGACACCTTCGCGACGCCGCTCGAAGACGAGCCGCTTGAATTCGGCGAGAAGCATCTCACGGCGCAAGGCTGGGATGCCGGCAAGCACTTGCGTTGACCGCCCTTCGCAAGTCCCGGCCACGCATATGATGCCGTTGCCGCGCACGGCGCTCGCGTCATGGCTCATGTCATTGCTCATGTCATGGCTCGCGCTCAGTGCGACTGCCGCCGCCGACTGGCGCGCCGAGATCGTGCCTGCGCCCGGGAAAGTGACCGCGGTCGAAACCGCCGGCAAGCAAGTGCGAATTGCAATCGGCGGGCGCTGGTATCGGATCGCGGCCGATGCATTGCGGCTGGAATCCGCATTGCCGTTTGAGCGTGCTGCCGTTCCAGCCGGTGCGTTGCCGGATGCACGCGTCGCCACCGGCGTCGAAAAGATCGCGCGTGCCTGGCTCGCCGACCCCACCGGCCGCTATCGTCATGGCGTGCTGGGAGATGCAATCGAGGCTGGCAGCCTGGTGATCGTACGCCGCGGCGGCGGGCAAAGCATATTGCGTCTTGGCGCCGATGCGGTGTTCGAAGATATCCAGCCGCGCATCGCCAAGATCGGCGGCGTCGAGCGGATCGTCGTCGTCAAGTCGTATCTCGATCGCGGTTCGGCGCTTGCAATCGTCGACGCCGACACCGCAACAATCGTGGCGGAAACGCCGCCCATCGGCCGCCCCAATGCGTGGCTCAATCCGGCAGGCATCGCGGATTTCAACGGCGACGGTGCGACCGATATCGCGCTCGTGCGCCAGCCACATGTGCTCGGGCGCTTGGAATTATGGTCCTGGCAAAACGGCAAGCTGCAAAAAATCGCCGAAGTCGCCGATGTCTCGAATCACTTCATCGGCTCACGCGTGCTTGGCATGAGCGCGACAGAGGACTTCGACGGCGACGGCAAGCCCGACCTCGCCGTGCCGAGTCTCGACCGGAGAAGCTTGCGGATCATTGCGTTCGTGCCGCAACCGCGTGACGTGGCGCGCCTGCCGTTGCCCGCGCGCATCGTGACGAATATCGGCGTGGTCCAATTTCGTCATCGTCCGGCCCTGGTGGCGGGACTGGAGAACGGCCAGCTTATTCTGGTTCACGACTAGCTGGCATTTTCAAAATTAGCACCGGCGATCCGCCCCCTATCAGGGCAGGGCGATAGCGGCCTATCATTCCTGCAATTGGCGCGCTTGACGCCATTTTTGGGGCGAAACATGAAAAAGTTTATCGTTGCGTCGATGCTGGCGCTGCTCGCCGGCATCGCGGGCGCGCAGGCGCAGACTTATCCGTCGCGACCCATCACGCTGGTGGTGCCGTTCCCGCCCGGCGGTTCGACCGACACAATCGCGCGCATCATGGCGGAGCGGATGCGCTCGACGCTCGGCCAGCCGGTGATCATCGAAAACGTCGGCGGCGCGGGCGGCAGCATCGCCGTCGGGCGCCTCGCGCGCGCGGCGCCGGATGGCTACACCATCGACATCGGCCAGTGGGACACCCATGTCGGCAGCATCATCTATAAATTGAACTACGATCTGCAAACCGACTTCGAGCCGATCGGGCTGATGTCGATCAATCCGCAGCTCATGGTCGCCAAGAAGGGCTTGCCGGCCGACGATCTTAAAGGGCTGGTTGCCTGGATGAAGGCGAACCCCGACAAGATCACCTTCGTCAATCAGAACGCGGCAGCCAACGTCACCGGCATTCTGTTCGAGAAGGCGACCGGTCAGAAAGTTCAGTTCATTCCCTACCGCGGCGCCGGTCCGGCGATGACCGATCTGGTCTCGGGCCAGGTCGATCTCTTGGTGGTGCAGGCCGCCGTCGCGCTGCCGCAGGTGCAGGCCGGGACCATCAAGGCGATCGCAAATTTGTCGCCGCGCCGCTCTCCGGCCTTGCCGGACATTCCAACTTCGGACGAGACCGGCGTGCCTGGACTTTACATGTCGGGCTGGTTCGGTTTTTTTGCACCGAAGGGAACGCCGAAAGACATCATCGCCAAGCTCAATGCCGCGATGGTGGAGGCGCTCGCCGATCCCGCCATTCGCAAACGGTACGCCGATCTGGGACTGGACGTCGCCTCGCGCGAGCAGCAGACCCCGGCCGGGCTTGCGGCGTTTCAGAAAGCCGAGATCGAGAAGTGGTGGCCGATCATCAAGGCCGCCGGTATCGGCGCGCAAGGGCAGTGAAAGCGATCACATCGGCGCATCGCATCGCAGGCTGACGTTCGCTTCGGATCCAACCCGAAGTAACGTCACGCCTTGCGTTGACGCCCGGCCGAATCCTCAACCTCCGGTCTGCCAACGGGAAATTGCTTCGGTGGGATGGATCAGTTGAATGATATTGAGCGTGAGATTGTCGCGGATCATGTAAGCGGCGAACAGTTCGAACGCGATCGTCAGTGCGACAACTCCCCATGCCGATAGCAATCGGGCGAGAAGGAATCCGCCCACGGCCGCGAGCGTGTCGGACACCGAATTGACGACGCTGTCGCCGAAGTATCCTTGCGCGAGCGCCGACTGGCGGTAGCGGTCGATGATAAACGGCGTGTTTTCGATGATTTCCCAGCTGACTTCGAGCGCAAGCGCAAATACCAGCCGGAGAGCGATCGGCGTTCGCGGGGCGATGAGCCGCAGGATGAAATAGAAACAAAATCCGTGGATGATATGCGAGTAGGTGTACCAATCCGTGAGGTGCTGGGAGATTTCCAGACCTCCGGCGACCCCGCCCCAGAGCTTGACGTGGCCGCAGGCACAGATCAGCGGCTGGCCCATCGCAGCAAGAACGAGCGATTGAACTGTGATCAAGGCCGCACCGGCAAGTACGCATGTCCGGACGGAAATGCGCTCATGCCATTTCATGATCGAGCCGCGGAATTATTCGAGATGAAGATCATTTAACGGGCGTTGCGAAAATGTGCGGCAGCATGACGCTCGCGGCATAATACGCCCAATGAATGATATACGAATACGCGAGCCCGTTTGGAACCCGCAGCAAGAGATATGGAAACAGGTAGCCGAATGCGGTTGCCGAGAGCATGAACCTGATGACATAGCCGGTCGGCACGCCGCCAAACGCGAGCAGGACGTGCATCGCTCCGAACACCAATGCGCAGTAGAGCGATATTTGCCGAAGATTGTAGCGCGCGGCCGACATGGCGAGAACAAGCGCGACGACAAGAAGCTGCTGAAAAAGTATCTCGATGGATTTGGGCAGGAAATACCACGACGTGGCGACCCTGATCTCGGGCGGGTTCCAGGACTCCTTCCAATCTATCGGCGGAAATGCGGGAAGCACATAGGCCGCGAACAGGGCACAAGTGGCGAAAGACAGGCACCAAAGCAGATAGCTCGTCAGGCGATTTTCAAATGTGCTCCATGTGCCGTAGCGCGGCCATGTCCTGTACAGCGGCCAAAACGTAATCACCGCGATGCCGAGCCAAAAAATATAATACAGGCTGATCGCAACCGGCCCTGCATTGTAGTTCGGCTGGTGCCCGAGCGAGGGCAGCAGAAAATAATATCCGAGATCGGAAACTGTCCAGATGGCTGCAAGCTGCGCCAGCGTCCATTTCAGCTCGGTGCGCTGCGTGCCAGCCGTGCGTTTGGATCGTTTGCCGGACATGGCGGATCGGGACACTAGTTCTTGCAAAAGACAGCGAAGTTTACGTCCGCAGCTTAGTTCATCTTCACCGGGAGAGCTAATGCCGCCGTCCCCCGCGCGGCCCGTCCGTCCGGCTGAAAACCTGCAAGCCCCGGCGATCAATCCTTGGCGCGCTCGATGTAGGAGCCGTCGGTGGTGTTGATCACCACGCGGGTGCCGACCACGATGTGCTGCGGCACCGTGGTGCGCACGCCGTTCGACAGTTTCGCCGGCTTGAACGAGCCGGACGCGGTCTGGCCCCTGACGGTCGGCTCGGTGTCGACCACTTCCAGGATCGCGCGCTGCGGCAATTCGATGGCCACTGCCAGGCCCTCGAACACGCTCAGCTTCACCTGCATGTTTTCCTGCAAATAGGCTTCCTGCTCGCCGATGACGTCGGCCGGCACAATCACCTGGTCGTAGGTTTTGTTATTCATGAAGTGGAAGCCGTCGCCGTCCTTGTAGAGATAGTTGAATTCGCTGTCCTCGACATGGGCGCGCTCGACCTGGTCGGTGGTCTTGTAGCGCTGCTGCGTCTTTACGCTGTCGCTGATCCGGCGCATGTCGATCTGGGTCGTCGGCGTGCCCTTGCCGGGATGGAAGCTTTCGGCGTTGAGCACGACATAGAGCTTGTCGTCGATTTCGAGGATATTGCCTTTGCGGAGCGAGCTGGCGATGACTTTCACGGATGATGTCCTGACAGGCGAGCGGGGGAAGGCTTTATCGGGCCGCACCATACTGATCCTGCGGCCGGACGCCAGTCCTCATCGCCCGCGGGGGATGAGGTAAACATGGCGCAAGGCTCCTCGCCCTGGTGGACGCCCTCCATCCACGCCGACCGCCGGCCAATTCTGCTGGCGCGCGGGCGTATCGTCAAAGCGCTGCGCGCGTGGTTTGCGGGGCGCGATTTCGTCGAGGTCGAGACCGCGGCGTTGCAAGTCTCGCCCGGCAACGAGACGCATTTGCACGCCGTGGCGGCCGGGCTGATCGCGCCGTCGGGGGCGCGCACGCCGATGTATTTGCGCACCTCGCCGGAATTTGCCTGCAAGAAGCTGCTGGCGGCGGGCGAGCGGCGGATTTTCGATTTTGCCCGCGTGTTCCGCAACCGCGAACGGGGCGCGCTGCATCATCCGGAGTTTACGCTGCTGGAATGGTATCGCGCCGAGGAGCCCTACGAGGCGCTGATGGACGATTGCGCGGCGGTAATGGCGGAGGCGGCGCGCGCGGCGGGCAGCAAGCAGTTTACGTTTCGTGGTGTCTCGATCGATCCTTTCGCCGCGCCCGAGCGCATGACCGTTGCGGACGCGTTCACGCAATTTGCCGGCATCGATATTCTGGCAACGTTACGAGGCGGCGAGGGCGATCGCGAAAGTTTTGCCAAGGCCGCCACCGCGGCTGGCGTGCGCATTGCCGCCGACGACACCTGGGGCGACATCTTCAGCCGCGTATTGGTCGAGCGCGTCGAGCCGCGGCTGGGTATCGGTCGCGCCACAATACTTTACGACTATCCATTGCCGCTGGCGGCGCTGGCGCGGCGCAAGGCAAGCGATCCGCGCGTCGCCGAGCGCTTCGAGCTGTATGCCTGCGGCGTGGAACTTGCGAATGCGTTTGGCGAGCTCACCGACGCCACTGAGCAGCGCCAACGCTTTGCAGCCGACATGGACGAGAAGCAGCGCATCTACGGCGAGCGCTATCCGCTCGACGAGGATTTCCTCAAGGCGCTATCCACGATGCCGGAGGCGAGCGGCATTGCGCTCGGCTTCGACCGGCTGGTGATGCTGGCGGCGGGCGCCTCCCGCATCGAGCAGGTGATATGGACGCCGGTCGCTGAACAAGAATAAAAGCGGATCGAGTTTTTCAAGAGGATGCCAGAATGTCGCCGATCACGCTCCGTACTCCGGCAGAACTTTGCGATCATGGGCTTGCTCGGCCCGGACAAATCGACGATCTCGGGCGTGTCGCGGCGCGCTACGCGGTCGCGGTTTCGCCTGCGATGGCCGCATTGATCGACCCCGACGATCCCGACGATCCGATCGCGCGGCAATTTATCCCCGCTGCGGCAGAGCTCGAAACGCATGGGGAAGAACGCGCCGATCCGATCGGGGATAACGCCCACAGCCCGGTCGAAGGCATCGTCCACCGCTATCCCGACCGCGTATTGCTGAAAATCGTCCACGTCTGCGCGGTTTACTGCCGATTTTGCTTCCGCCGCGAGATGGTGGGGCCGGGCAAGCCGAATGCGCTATCCCCGGCAGCACTCGAGGCCGCGCTCGACTATATCCGCGCGCATGATGAAATCTGGGAGGTGATCCTCACCGGCGGCGATCCGCTGATGCTCTCCCCGCGGCGATTGCGCGCCATCATACGTGCATTGGCCGAAATCGGCCACGTCAAGGTGATCCGCATCCATTCCCGTATCCCCGTCGCCGATCCCGCGCGCGTGAGCGCCGAGCTTGTGCGAGCGATGAAGATCAAGGGCAAGGCGGTTTACGTGGTGGTGCACGCCAATCATGCGCGCGAACTCACGCCGGCGGCGCGTGCGGCCTGCGCGCGCATGATCGACGCCGGCATCCCCATGCTCTGCCAATCGGTGCTGCTGCGCGGCGTCAATGACACCGCAAAGGCGCTCGGCGATCTGCTGCGCGCATTGGTCGAATGCCGGATCAAGCCCTATTACCTGCACCACGGCGATCTCGCGCCGGGGACTTCGCATTTGCGCACGGGGATAGCGCAAGGCCAGGAGCTGATGCGGGGATTGCGCGGGCGTCTTTCCGGTCTGTGTCAGCCGAGTTATGTGCTCGATATCCCCGGCGGGCACGGCAAGTCGCCGGTCGGTCCGAATTATCTGGAAGAAATAGATGCGGGCACGGGCATCGCGCGGCGCTACGCGATCGAGGATTTCAACGGGCACCGGCACATCTATCCGCCGCCGATTGCGTGATGTGTCATCAAAATATAGCGGCGGCGTCTTAGTACCGCAATGCGAGCAAATCCAATATGGCCGCGCCGACCGCGAGGCTGGCAAAGCCGATGAACACAACGGCGATGACGGCGTGCCAGACGAACGACACGTCGCGTCTCAGGATTGCGACAAAATTCTTGCTGGTTTTCATCACCGTGCCCCCTCAGGAACCGCCGGACGAATGCGGACAGGTTACGCCGCGCCAGACCAATGAGCGCGTAATTTCTTCGTAAAACTAATCACGAATTCGCGCATACTCATGCGCTGCATAGCTGCCATGTTGCGATGCGTGGTTTGGCGCGCCCTACGGGAATCGAACCCGTGTTTCAGCCGTGAAAGGGCCGCGTCCTGGACCGCTAGACGAAGGGCGCACGCGCGTTGCCAGGCTAAGTGGGGTACCGGTCAGCCGCCCGGGCAACGGCAGCTCGAAAAGTTCGCGAGGTATAAAGAGCTTGGCGGGTATCGGCAAGCTCACCAATTGCCGGTATTCGGCATCGACTTCCACGGCTCCTGCGGGGCCAGCGCCTCGCCCTTCTGCAGCAATTCGATGGAATGCCGGTCGGGGGAGCGCACGAAGGCCATGACGCCGTCGCGCGGCGGGCGGCTGATCGTCACGCCCGCCCTCATCAGCCGATCGCATGTCTCATAAATATTGTCCACTTCATAGGCGAGATGACCGAAATAGCGCGCTTCACCGTTGTCCCCGCCGTCCCAGTTGTAGGTAAGTTCCACCAGCGGGGCGTCGCGGCCTTTCCGCAGGCTCTCGCTCACCAGTTTTTCGTCGTCCGGCCCGGCCAGGAAAACCAGCGTGTAGCGGTTCTTTTCATCCACCCGGCGGCGGACTTCCCTAAGGCCGAGCTTGGTGCAGTAAAAATCCAGTGCCGCGTCCAGATTGCGGACGCGCAGCATGGTGTGCAGATATCGCATGGATGACCTCATCGCTATGGTCGAGCCGGCAAAATGGCGGCTTGGGCTGCCTTCGGAGCCGGCATTATTATAATGATCGCACCCGATATTAAGAGCGCTATCGAACACCTGCGCCGGCTGATCGATGCCTCGAACGTCATTCTGCCTTTTACCGGGGCTGGGATATCGACCGAATGCGGAATCCCGGATTTTCGCTCGCCGGGCGGGCTGTGGAGCAAGAACCAGCCGATCCCGTTCGATGCATTCATTTCGAGCCAGGAGATGCGTGACGAGGCATGGCGGCGGCGCTTTGTGCTGGAAGAAAGCTTTGCCAAGGCGCAGCCTGGCCGTGGCCATCTTGCGCTCGCGAGCTTGTATCGCGCCGGCAAAGTGCCCGCACTGGTGACCCAAAACATCGATAATTTGCATCAGGCTTCCGGCATCGCGGCCGGCGACGTCGTCGAATTGCACGGCAATACCACCTACGCCTTGTGTCTCGACTGCTCCGCACGCTATGCGTTGAGTTGGGTGAAGCAAAAGTTCGATCCGCATGAGCGCGCGCCGGACTGCCCGGACTGCGGCGGCTTCATCAAGACAGCAACTATCTCATTCGGCCAGTCGATGCCGGCCGAAGCCATGCGCCGGGCGGAAAAATTGACCGCGGCCTGCGACCTGTTTCTCGCCATCGGTTCGTCGTTGGTGGTTTGGCCGGCGGCGGGATTTCCGCTGATGGCAAAAAGAAATGGCGCCGGTCTCGTCATCATCAATCGCGAGCCGACGGAGTTCGACGGCATTGCCGATCTGGTCGTGCGCGACGACATCGGCGACGTGCTCGGAGCATTCATTTCCCACTGATTCGCAAGCGTTTCCGCTGTGCACAGACCTGTGTGCAAGCGCATTTTATTCTTTGCCGTTTAAGGCCGGATGTTATCTTCAATTCACAGATTCGGCGAAGCGCCAGGAAGAGGCGCCACAAATTGACAGCGTGCGGCGTCATGGCGTCGGACGGGATTGAAGCGAAAGTGCCAGGGGCAAACCTCGGACTCGGACCGGAAACGGTCAGGGATATCGGCGATGAGACCGCCGCGAGCATTATCGAGCTCACCGGCGTGATCAAATGGTTCGATGTCTCCAAGGGATTTGGGTTCATCGTCCCGGACAACGGCTTTCCCGACATTCTCCTGCATGTGACATGCCTGCGCCGCGACGGTTTCCAGACCGCGTATGAAGGCGCGCGCGTGGTCTGCGAGGTGTTGCAGCGGCCGAAGGGGTTGCAGTGCTTCCGTGTCGTGTCGATGGACGAATCGACGGCGATACATCCGGCGCAAATGCCGCCGCCGCGAACCCACGTCACCGTTACCCCCACCAGCGGGCTCGAACGGGCGCAGGTGAAATGGTTCAACCGGTTGCGTGGATTTGGGTTCTTGACCCGGGGCGAGGGCACGCCCGACATCTTCGTCCATATGGAGACCTTGCGCCGCTACGGCTTGGCCGAACTGCGGCCGGGGCAGACTGTGCTGGTGCGCTTCGGGCCCGGGCCGAAAGGCCTGATGGCGGCGGAAGTGCGGCCGGACGGCGGACCGCTCGGGCTCGCCTCCCACTGATCCAATCCATCTTGTCGTTGGCGCGGCGCTCGCGTATGTGCGGGCGCATGCGCGCGACCCTGGCATCCGTATTCCTGGCGCTGCTTCTGGCGGCCGGCCCAACCGGTCCGGCAGGCAGGCTTGCGGCGGCCGAGCTGCAAACCGTCGAAATTGCCGGCAGGACCGGCGTTCACATTTTTTCCGTCGAAATGGCGGTGAACGATGCCGAGCGCGGCAAGGGCCTGATGTACCGCCGGAGTTTGCCGGAAGGCCGCGGGATGCTGTTTGACTTCCAGCACGAGCAGGACATCTCGATGTGGATGCGGAATACCTATATATCGCTCGACATGCTGTTTATCCGCGGCGACGGCCGCATCCTGCGGATCGCGGAAAACACCGAGCCGCTGTCGGAGCGGATTATTTCGTCGGGCGGTCCGGTGCGCGGGGTGCTGGAAGTGATCGCCGGTACGGCGCGCAAATTGGGGATCGCGCCCGGAGATCGCGTGGCGCATCCGATGTTCAGGGCCCGTTAACGCGCCGGGTTCAGGTTGCCGGGGTTTGGCGAACCGTGTATCGAACTCCAGGCGGTCGCAGATCGTTTATCGCAGAAATCCATCGACTTGTCGGGGCGTAGCGCAGTCTGGTAGCGCATCTGCTTTGGGAGCAGAGGGTCGCAGGTTCAAATCCTGCCGCCCCGACCAAAGATCCACGCCGGTAACCGGAGCTAGCAACGATCATGACCGCGCGCATCTATAAGCCAGCCAAGACCGCGATGCAGTCCGGCTTCGCCAAGACCAAGGACTGGGTGCTCGACTTCGAGCCGGAGGAGCCCCGCATCGTCGAGCCGCTGATGGGATGGACATCCTCAAGCGACATGCGCCAGCAGGTGCGGCTGCGGTTTGCGAGCAAGGATGACGCGATCGCTTATTGCGAACGTCTCGCCATTGCCTATCAATTGTTCGAAGCCAAGCAGCCGGCGCGGCGCGGCATTGCATATGCGGACAATTTTGCCTTCAAGCGCCGCGACGCCTGGACCCACTGAGAATTAGAATTAGCGAGGTGGATAGCCCGCAAGCGCGTTCAGGCGGGCTGCTTTTCCGGCGCGCGTTGTGCGGCCTCCGGTAAATTGCGCCCCTGCGTTGCCGCACGCTGGCGCAGCAGCGAGGTGAACCGTTCTTCCGGCATCGGCTGCCCGAGCAGGAAGCCTTGACCGTAGTCGCAGCCCATGCTCACCAGCGCTATCGCATCGGCTGCCTTTTCGATGCCGACGGCAACCGCGACGCTGCCGAAATTATGCGCGAGATCGATCACCGTCTTGCACAGCGGCGCATTGACCTTGTCGGTTCCGCAATCGGTGACAAAGCTGCGGTCCAGTTTCAGCTCCGCAAAGGGAAGCTCCTTGAGCCGGGCGAGCGATGAAAAGCCGCGCCCGAAATCGTCGATCGCCAGTTTCACGTTGAAACGCTCGAGCTTCTTGGTGATGTCGTTGGCGAGGGCCAAATCGGTGACGATTTGCTCTTCCGGCACATCGATGACGAGCCCGGCCCATTTTTCGGCCTGCGGACGGTGAGCGCGCACCAACTCGGCCACCGGCAGCTTGACCAGCGCGGACACCGGGACATTTACCGAGAGCCGCAAATTGACGCCAAGCTTGGCAAAATTGTTTCCGGCCTTGAGCGCACTGACGATTGCCAGTTCGGATAGTTTAAGGACGTTCGCCTCGCTTGCACCCGGCATGAACGCACTGGGCAAGACAATTCCGTGTTGCGGATGCCGGGCACGCGCATATCCCTCGGCGCCGGCCAATTGCTTTTTGCGCAGTTCGATCTTCGGCTGGTACCAAAATTCGATCCAACCCTTTTCGAGCGCCTCGTCCAGGCTGATGCGGGTCGCGACCGCCGCAGGTGTGCCAAGCTTGAGCTCCTGGACGATCCTGGCGATGGCCTCGGTCTCGAACGGTTTCTTCAAAGCCGGCAGCATATTGAGCTTGTGTTGCAGGCCGATGTTCTTGACGTGGTCGAGCACGGCGGCGCCGCGGTTGCTCATCAGCTGCACGGGGCCGTGAAAGCCGCGTTTGCCCAGGGCGACGACCGACTCGATGGCGTCGGTGGATTCAAGCGAGATGTTGTGGAAGATCAGATCCGGCGGGCGCAGCATCTTCGCTTGGCGCAGGGCTACGCCACTGGGAAATTCCTCGGTGTCGATGCCCAGGCCATGCAGCACCAGCGACAAGAAATGCCGGATGCTGGATTCTTCATCGACAACGAAGCACATCGGCGTGCGCGTCCGGCCGGGCTGCGGCGCCTCGGCTGCGGGGGAGGGCACGGGCCGTTCGTCCGTCGCTGACGGCGCGGGGTCGAGAGCTTGGGCCATGGCAGCCGGCATCTCCCAGTGTAATGGGCGGTTTCGTCCCCTCATACCTCGGCCAAAGTGATTAATTATGGGTTTCGGTGCGCTTGCCGCGCCGAAAATCCGTACCTGTGTTGACGTCTGGCGACCCCGGCTGGACTCGAACCAGCGACCCTCAGCTTAGAAGGCTGATGCTCTATCCAACTGAGCTACGGGGTCACTCGCCCTCGTTTACCCGGACCGCGGCCTGCTGGAAAGGTCGCGGATGCTTGCATGCGCCCGCCGTGCACGGCCATGGGACGTTCCGGCAAAACCTAAAATTACATCGACAAAACATGTGGTTATGGCGGCCTGTTGCATTGCTTCAGGTGATTTATCAGCAAATTGCGCCAGCCTATTGCCGTTCCCCGAATAGCAGTATCAGCAAGCCGGAGTTTTTTCGGCCGTAGGCCATCCGGTGGCGTCGTTGTTATCGCCCGTCACGACCTCGACACGTTTGCCGTCAGACTCGATAGTGGCGCGTTCGCGCCGTTCGGGAGGCCCCTTCATGCTCGCGTCCATTCGCGCCGGTTTTATCGCCGCGCTTGTCGCCCTGGCGTGCTCGCACGCACTCGCCGCCGGCAGCAAACCGTTTCAGCGCGAAGACCTCGACGAGGCCGCGATCCGGCTGGAAGATCAGATCAAGAAGGACTCCGGCGCGGTCACCAAGCCGGCCGCGGCGCTGCGCCGCGACGCCGATGCCGCATTCCAGAAGAGCGATTTGCGCACCGGCATGCTGCTGCTGGGCCAGGTCGTCACCGCCGCACCCGATGACGCCGCGACCTGGTTGCGACTTGCCCGCGCCGTGCTGCAAATCCGTCCCGCCAATGACCGCGAGCGCGCGACGCTGCTCGACCGCGCGACGATCGCCGCCTATATCGCCTACCGGCGCACGCAAGATCGCAACGAGGAGGCCGCAAGCCTCGCCCTCCTGGGGCGCACGTTCGCCGATCGCAAACTGTGGCGGCCGGCGCTTAACGCCATGCGGCTTGCACTGGAGACGCGCGAGGCCGCCGACCTGCGCGAGCAATATGAGCGATTGCGCGGCGAGCACGGTTTCCGTTTGCTGGACTACACCGTGGACGCCGACGCGAGTTCGCCCCGCGCATGCTTCCAGTTCTCCGAGGAATTGCCGGGCAAGCGCACCGACTTCTCACCCTTTGTCGCAATCGCCGGGCAGGACAAACCGGCGCTTTCCGCAAACGAAAAGCAGCTTTGCGTCGAGGGGCTCAAGCATGGCGAGCGCTACGCCATCACCTTGCGCGCCGGGCTGCCCTCGACGGTGAAGGAGACGCTGGAAAAGTCCGCCGACTTCACGATCTTTGTGCGCGACCGCAAGCCGTTCGTGCGTTTCGCCGGCAAGGCCTATGTGCTGCCGCGCGCCGGTCAGCGCGGCATTCCGCTGACCAGCGTCAACACCGATGCTGCCGCGGTCGAAATCTACCGCATCGGCGACCGCAATCTGATCGACGTGCTGCTGGGCAGCGATTTTCAGCGCAACCTCGACAGCTATGAGATCGAGCGGCTCGGACGCGAACGCGGCGCCAAGGTGTGGACGGGCGAACTGGCAATCGAATCGAAACTCAACGCGGAAGTGACCACCGCGTTTCCGGTCGCTCAGGCGGTCGGCGATCTTGCGCCTGGCGTCTATGTCATGGCCGCCAAACCCAAGGGGCCGGCCAGCAATGGCTACGGGCAGGTCGCGAGCCAATGGTTCATCGTGTCCGATTTGGGAATAGCAGCTTATACCGGCCACGATGGTATCAACGTTTTTGTGAATTCGCTCGCCACCACCGAGCCGCGCGGCCTGATCGACGTACGGCTGGTCGCGCGCAACAACGAAGTGCTGGCGACCAAGCGCACGGACGGCACGGGCTTCGTGCAGTTCGAGGCGGGATTGGCGCGCGGCGAGGGCGGCATGGCGCCGGCTGCCATCGTTGCATCCGAAAAGAGCGACTACGCCTTCCTCAATCTAAAAGCTCCGGCCTTCGATCTTTCCGATCGTGGCGTCGCCGGGCGGCAGGCGCCGGCGGCTCTCGATGCCTTCGTTTATACCGAGCGCGGCGTCTATCGCTCGGGTGAAACCGTGCACATCACGGCGCTGCTGCGCGACGCGCTTGGCAAAGCCGTGCAGAATGTCCCGCTCACGCTGATCACCGAGCGCCCCGATGGCGTCGAATACCGCAGCTCCGTTGTGGCCGACCAGGGGCTCGGCGGACGCAGCTTGAGCGTTCCGCTGGTCGCATCCGCCGCCACCGGCACTTGGCGCGTGCGCGCCTTTGCCGATCCCAAGCGGCCTACGATTGGCGAAGTCACCTTCATGGTCGAGGACTATGTGCCCGACCGGGTCGAATTCGACCTCGCATCGCCCGAGACGCGCATTGCCCGCAACGCGGCGGCTGCCGTGACGGTCGAGGGACGTTTTCTCTACGGCGCGCCCGCCGCCGGGCTCGATCTCGAAGGCGAGGTGGTGATTGCCGCCGCCAAGGAGCGTCCGGGATTTTCCGGTTACTCCTTCGGCATCGCCGACGAACAAGTTGCAAGTTCGCGCCAGACACTCGATGATTTGCCGCAGACCGATGCTGCCGGCAAAGCGCGCTTTGAGCTAAAGCTCGACAAGATTCCAGCCGCCACGCGTCCGCTGGAAGCGCAACTGGCGATCCGCATGGCGGAATCCGGCGGCCGCGCCGTGGAGCGCAGGCTCACGCTGCCGGTCGCCGCGGACAGCGCCATGATCGGCGTCAAGCCGGCGTTTTCCGGACGTTCGCTCGGCGAAGGTGAGAACGCGACCTTCGACATTGTGTTCGCAGCACCTGACGGCAAGACGCTGGCGCGCAGCAATCTGCGCTATGAGCTGCTCAAAGTCGAAACGCGCTATCAGTGGTATCGCCAGCAGGGCGGTTGGGAATACGAGCCGGTGAAGCTCACGCGCCGCGTTGCCGACGGGCAGTTCGACGTGGCCGCCGACAAGCCCGCGCGCCTGTCGCTGCCGGTGCAATGGGGCCGCTACCGGCTGGAAGTTTCCGCCGGCGATGCCGACGGAGCGCTCACATCGCTCACATTCGACGCCGGCTTTTATGCAGAGTCGAGCGCCGACACGCCTGATCTTCTGGAAATCGCACTCGACAAGCCGGGCTACCGCGCCGGCGAACCTATGAACGTCGCGGTGACCGCGCGCACGGCAGGGCGTCTGACGCTCAATGTGTTCACCAACCGGCTGGTGTCCACGGTGACGCAAGAGGTCAAGGCCGGCGCAGCCAATGTGAAATTGGCGGTCGGCAAGGACTGGGGCACCGGTGCTTATCTGGTGGCGACTTTGCGCCGTCCGCTCGATGCGCCCGCGCAACGCATGCCGGGGCGTGCCATCGGCGTGCAATGGTTTGCCATCGACCGCGCCGCGCGCACGCTTGCGCTCGACATGAAACTTCCCGCCACGATGCGGCCGAACACTACGCTGCGCGTTCCGGTGAAGATCGACGGGCTTGCCGCCGGCGAAGAAGCGCGCGTGGTCGTTGCCGCGGTCGACGTCGGCATTCTCAACCTGACCAATTACAAGCCGCCTGCGCCGGATGATTTCTTCCTCGGCCAGCGCCGGCTCACCGCCGAAATCCGCGACATCTACGGGCAGTTGATCGACGGCATGCAGGGCGCGCGCGGACAAATCCGCACCGGCGGCGACAGCGCCGGGGCCGAACTTTCCGGCTCGCCGCCGGCGCAGGCTCCGCTTGCGCTTTATTCCGGTCTGGTGACTGTTGGCCGCGACGGCGCCGCCGAAATTCCGTTCGAGATACCGGCATTTGCCGGCACCGTGCGCGTAATGGCCGTGGCCTGGAGCAAGGACAAGGTCGGCAAGGCCGTCGGCGACGTCATTGTGCGCGATCCGGTGGTGCTGTCGGCGACGCTGCCGCGTTTCCTGCGCACCGGCGATCGCGGCACCATCAATCTCGATATCGACAATGTGGAAGGCCCGGCCGGCGATTACAGCATCGCGGTCAAGAGCGAAGGCGTCATCGATATCGGTCAAGGCATGACGCGGACGTTGCCGCTGCGCGCAAAGCAGCGCGATTTCGTCGCGGTGCCGCTCACCGCAAACGTTGCCGGCACAATAAATGTGAGCGTGACGGTCGCAGGCCCGGGCGGTTTTTCGCTTGAGCGAAAATATGCCTTGCGGACGCTGCCATCGACGCAGGTTCTCACCCGCCGCACGGTCAAACCAATTGCCAAGGGCGAGAGCCTGACATTGTCCGCCGACATGTTCGCCGATCTGGTGCCGGGCACCGGCAGCGTCGGCGTTTCGGTCGGACTTTCGGCTGCGCTCGATGCCGCGGCTTTGCTCGGCGCGCTCGACCGCTATCCGTTCGGCTGTTCGGAACAGATCACCAGCCGCGCCGTGGCGATGCTCTATGTCAACGAGATCGCCAGCGAAGCGCAGCTTGCGCTCGACGGCGCAGTCGATCAGCGCATTCGCGATGCCATCGACCGGCTGATGGCGCGGCAAGGCTCGAACGGTTCGTTCGGCCTCTGGTCGGTCGGCGGCGACGATGCTTGGCTGGATTCCTACGTGGTCGACTTCCTCACGCGCGCGCGCGAGCGCAAATTCGATGTGCCGGCCGCGGGTTTCAAGCTCGCGCTTGAGCGGCTGCGTAACTTCGTGGCGCGCGCTCCCGACCCCAAGAAGGACGGCGGGCGCGATCTGAGCTACGCGCTGTATGTGCTGGCGCGCAACGGCGCGGCGCCGGTCGGCGATTTGCGTTACATCGCCGACACCAAGCTTGACGATGTGGCGACGCCGATTGCGAAAGCGCAGATCGCCGCCGCGCTCGGCATGCTCGGCGACAAGCTGCGCGCCGAGCGCGTCTATGCGGCGGCGCTGCAATCGATCGCTCCGCAGCCGAAGCTTGAACCGGGCCGGGCCGATTTCGGCTCCGCGCTGCGCGATGCGGCGGCGCTCGTGACGCTGGCTTCGGAAGGCGGTGCGCCGCGCCCGACCATCGATGGTGCGGTCTTGCGTATCGAGGCCGCGAGCGGTCTTTCGCCCTATACATCGACGCAGGAGCAAGCCTGGATGGTGCTCGCCGCGCGCGCGTTGTCCAAGGAATCCGGCAGCCTGTCGCTCGACGTCGGCGGCGAGGCGCGCCGCGGCGCGCTTTACCGCAGCATCCGGGCGGCCGATCTCAAGGCGCCGCTGAAGATCACCAACACCGGCGAGGGCGCGCTGCGCGCGGTGCTGTCG
>CAMAWF010000009.1 GCA_945861895.1 Rhizobium sp. Q54 | reverse complement strand
TCGGCGACCGCGCGTATGGCGAGCGGCCCGACAAGGTCGCGGCACTCGCCGGCGCCATCGCGCAGGGGCTACAGGCCGGCGGCGTGCTGCCGGTGCTCAAGCACCTGCCGGGCCACGGCCGCGCGACCGCCGACAGCCACCATGCGCTGCCCAGGGTCGATACCGACCGGGCCACCCTGGAGGTGACGGATTTCGCCGCGTTCCGGCCGCTCGCCGGCCTGCCAATAGGCATGACTGCACATGTTGTGTTTACCGCCATTGACCCCGTCGCACCGGCCACGACATCGGTAACAATGGTGCGCGAAGTGATTCGCGGCTGGATTGGATTTCGAGGACTGCTGATGAGCGACGACATATCGATGGGTGCCCTGTCGGGATCGCTGGCCGAGCGCAGCCGCGCTGCCCTGGCGGCCGGTTGCGATGTGGTGCTGCATTGCAACGGCCGCATCGGCGAAATGCAGGAGGTGGCGGCGCAAGCGCCGCTGCTGGCTGGCGAAGCCGCGCGCCGGGCGGACGCCGCTTTGGCCTCCCGCCACGCGCCGGAAGCCTTCGATGCCGAGGTAGCGCGCGCGACGTTCCTCGCCATGCTGGCCGGCCAGCGGCCGGCCGGCGCACGGGTGTCGATGTCATGACGGCTGGCGAAGTACCCTTCGATGAAGACATTGGCGGCGAGCGCGCCATCGGCGAGCCGGCGATGATCGTCGACGTCGAGGGATTTGAAGGTCCGCTCGATTTGCTGCTCACGCTCGCGCGCCAGCAGAAAGTCGATCTGTCGAAAATCTCCATCCTCGCGCTTGCCAACCAGTATCTCGCTTTCATCGAGGCCGCGCGGCAATTGCGCATGGAACTGGCCGCCGATTATCTGGTGATGGCGGCGTGGCTGGCTTATCTCAAGTCGCGCCTGCTGCTGCCGGGGGCGGCGCCGCCCGGCGCGTTGAGCGCCGAGGATATGGCGACGGCGCTGGCCTATCGCCTGCGCCGCCTGGAGGCGTTCCGCGAGGTTGCCGTGCGCCTGATGGGACGCCCGCAACTCGACCGTGATGTCTTTGCCCGCGGCGCTCCCGAACCGATCGCCGAAATCAAGCAGTCGGAATGGACCGCGACGCTTTACGACCTGCTCACCGCCTATGCGGTGCAGCGCCAGCAGCGCGCACTCGGGCATGTGCGCTTCGTCAAGCGCACGGTCTGGTCGCTGGCCGAGGCGCGTGCCGCGCTCGACCGTCTGATCGGAAAAGCCTCCGACTGGACCAGGCTCGACGAATACCTCATCGCCTATGTGGTGGAACCCTCGCTCGCTTCCACGGTGTTTGCGTCGAGCTTCGCCTCGGCGCTGGAACTGGTGCGCGAGGGCGTGGCCGAGCTGCATCAGAACCAGGCGTTTGCGCCGATCTATTTGCGCAGGCGCGAAGGGGGAGGCGAAGCCGCCCCGGTTGCAATCGCGCCGTTACAAGGCGCGCGGGATAACGCATGAGGAGGCCGCTTAAATGGGTCGGTTGGCGCAGAAACTCGTGGTCATAAAGAACGACGAGAACCGCGATCCCGATGACGACGCGTCCACGCGGCCGGAAGAACTCCGGCTGATCGAGGCGTTGCTGTTCGCATCGAAGGAACCGCTCGACGAATCCTTGCTGGTGCGGCAATTGCCGGCCGGCATCGACGTGCAAAAGACGCTGGCGCGGCTGAAGGCGGAATATGCCACGCGCGGGGTCAATCTCGTGCGGATCGGAAAAAAATGGACGTTCCGCACCGCCGACGATCTGTCGTGGCTGCTGACCAAGAACACGGTGCAGACGCGCAAGCTGTCGCGCGCGGCAATCGAGACGCTCGCGATCGTCGCCTATCATCAGCCGGTGACGCGCGCCGAGATCGAGGAAATCCGCGGCGTAGTGGCCTCCATCGGCACGCTCGACGTGCTGCTGCAAACCGGCTGGATCCGCCCGCGCGGCCGGCGCAAGGCGCCGGGACGGCCGCTGACCTACGGCACGTCGGAAGATTTCCTGTCGCATTTCGGGCTGGAGCAGGTGAGCGATCTGCCGGGACTGGAAGAACTCAAGGGCGCAGGCCTGCTCGACGGGCGTATGCCGCCCGGCTTTGAAGTGCCGATGCCGTCCGACGATGCGGCCCTGCGTGAGGACGAAGACTCGCTGGAGCCGGGCGACCTGGACCTTGGGCTTGCCCCGCCGCCGGAGCGCAGCGAGGGCTAGTAGGGCCGCCGAAGTGCACCGTTAACTCCCGGACCCCAATTAACTCGCGGCGAAACAAGGTAAATGCGGCCCCGCGCCGCGACGATGACGCCCGTTCCGTGCGGACGTATCTCCTTGTTTTTGCCGCTTGCGCGGCCTAGTTTGCCTGTGAAAACAAGGGGCGGGGCCAAGCGGCGTGGCAAAGGCCGCTGAGCCGGTCTCCGCGGAGGATCACCCGATGGGTTCCATAAGTATCTGGCACTGGATCGTCGTTATCGCCGTCGTCCTGCTGCTGTTCGGACGCAACAAGATTTCCGATCTGATGGGCGATGTCGCGCAAGGCATCAAGGCGTTCAAGAAAGGAATAGCGGACGACGACAAGCCCGCCGACGCCGCCAAGAGCGAGCCGGCGAAGACGATCGACCACCAGGCTTCAACCACGGCGGGAGCCGCGGGATCGACGGTGACCGGCGACGTCAAAAGCCGGACGTAGATCTGGCGGTGGTTTGAGGGTTCGCTCTCCTAAACGCTACGGCATCGCCGGGCGAACGCATCTCGACCCGCAGGACGCGCGCCACCGATGCGCTCCCTGGAGTTAAGTTTTTCATGTTCGACATTGGTTGGGGCGAACTCGTCGTCATCGGTATCGTCGCGCTGATTGCGATCGGCCCGAAGGAACTGCCCGGCGTGTTGCGCTCGCTCGGCCACTGGATGGGCAAAATCCGCCGCATGGCCTCCGAGTTCCAGGGCCAGTTCCAGGAAGCCATGCGCGAGGCCGAGATGTCCGACCTCAAGAAGCAGGTCGACGATATCTCGGCGACCGCAAGCGGCATGAGCAATTTCGATCCGCTCGCCGACGCGCAAAAGAAAATCGACGACGCGCTTGCCGACAAGCCGGCCGCCGCAGTGGATTCCGCGCCCGCGCCAAGCGTGGCGGCGCCGGCGGAAAACACTCCGGCCAGCGCGTTTCACCTGGCGACGCCGGAACCGTTGCCGCCGGCAGACGAAAAGGATTTTGCCACCGCCGCGCCCGAGCCGCCGCAGCAGGCCGGGGGAGGGCGGCCGGCATGAGCAGCGAAGACATCGAGGCCACCAAAGCCCCGCTGATCGAGCACCTGATCGAATTGCGCTCGCGGCTGATCAAGGCGGTGATCGCTTTCGCGGTGATGTTCGCGGGCTGCTTTTTCTTCGCCAATCAAATTTACAACATTCTGGTGTGGCCGTTCGTCTGGGTGGCCGGCCCGGCGAATTCGAAATTCATCTACACTGCGTTGCTGGAATATTTCATCACCCAGCTCAAGCTGGCGATGTTCGGCGCGGCGTTTCTTTCGTTTCCGGTCATCGCCGCGCAAATTTACATGTTTGTCGCGCCCGGCCTCTATCGCAACGAGCGCAAGGCGTTCCTTCCCTATCTGGTGGCGACGCCGTTCTTCTTCGCGCTCGGCTCGCTGGTGGTTTATTTCATCGTGCTGCCGATGCTGGTGCGCTTCTCTCTCGGCATGCAGCAGCTCGGCGAGGACGGCGGCGCGGAAATCGCGCTATTGCCGAAGGTCGGCGAATATCTTTCGCTGATGATGGCGCTGGTGTTCGCCTTCGGCATCGCCTTTCAGCTGCCGGTGATCCTCACATTGCTCGGGCGGATCGGCGTCGTCACTTCGGAGCAGTTGCGGGAAAAGCGCCGCTACTTCATCGTCGGCGCCTTCATCATCGCGGCGGTGCTCACCCCGCCCGACGTCATCAGCCAGCTTTCTTTGGCCATCCCGCTGATGATCCTCTACGAGGGATCGATCTGGTCGGTAAAACTTGTGCAGAAGAAGGCCGCGACGGCAGCGGCATCCGATGCCGCAGCCAAGCCGGCGGAGTAAGCCTCGCTGAAATAGCTTCGTCGATAATTAGTCTGTCATGCCCGGCCATGACACGATCCAGGACGTGCTAGAAGCGTTCCGCCATGTACGACATCAAATGGATTCGCGAGAACCCCGACGCCTTCGACCGCGGGCTGAAGCGGCGCGGGCTTGAGCCGTTGTCGAAATCGCTGCTCAAGCTCGACGAAGAGCGCCGCGCGCTGATTACCAAGCTGGAACAGGCGCAGGCCCGGCGCAACGCGGCGTCGAAAGACATCGGCCAGGCCAAGGCGAAAAAGGACGAGGCGGCGGCGGCGAAACTGATGGCCGAGGTCGCCGAGTTGAAAACCTCGATCCCGGCGATGGAGGCGGACGAGAAAGAAGCCTCCGCCAAGCTCGACAAGGAACTCGCGCAAATTCCCAATCTGCCGCTCGACGATGTGCCGGACGGCGCGGACGAGAAGGGCAATGTCGAGCATCACAAGTCCGGCAAGAAGCGCGATTATGCGTTCAAGCCGAAGCAGCATTTCGATCTGGGCGAAGCGCTCGGCCTGATGGATTTCGAGACTGCGGCGAAACTATCCGGTGCGCGCTTTGTGGTGTTGAAGGGCGCTCTCGCGCGCATGGAACGCGCGCTTGGGCAGTTCATGCTCGACGTGCATACCAGCGAGAATGGCTACACCGAAATCAATCCGCCGCTGATGGTTTTCGATGACGTGATGTTTGGCACAGCCCAGCTTCCCAAATTTGCCGACGACCAGTTTTTAGCATTGAGCAAACGAGAGTATCTGGCGCATGCCACATGGGCTGAGGTCATTAACCAAGCGAAGCAAGCCGCAATTGATCTTGATGATCCAGCCAATCGAGAGAAAAGGGATCAGTTATTTGATGAGGAATTTGCCAAGCAACCGAAGTATCAGCGCCGCTGGCTCATCCCCACCGCCGAAGTGCCGCTGACCAATCTCGTTCGCGAATCCATCCTTGAAGAAAACAAATTGCCGATGCGGCTGACCGCCTGCACGCCATGCTTCCGCGCCGAGGCGGGCGCCGCGGGAAAAGACACCCGTGGCATGATCCGCCAGCATCAGTTCACCAAAGTGGAACTGGTTTCCATCGTCACGCCCGAGCAGAGCAACGCCGAGCACGAGCGCATGCTTGCATCCGCCGAGAAAGTCTTGCAGAAGCTCGACCTGCACTATCGCGTGGTGACGCTGTGCACCGGCGACATGGGTTTCGCCGCGCAAAAGACCTACGACATCGAAGTCTGGTTGCCGGGAGAGGGCGAGGGAAAAGGAATGTATCGCGAGATTTCCTCCTGCTCGCTGTGCGGCGAGTTCCAGGCGCGGCGCATGAACGCGCGCTACCGGGCCAAGAGCGGCGTACGCCATGTGCATACGCTCAACGGCTCCGGCGTCGCCGTCGGCCGCGCGCTGATCGCGGTGATGGAAAATTATCAAGAGGCCGACGGCTCGATCGCCGTGCCCGATGCGCTCGCGCCTTACATGGGCGGATTGAAAAAGATTGCGAAGGCGGCATGAAACACGTTGCAACGAAACGCGGCCCTACTTCTCCCTCCCCCCTTGTGGGGGAGGGTTGGGGAGGGAGGTCGTTGAAAGTTCATACGACTGCGGCCACCCCCACCCCTGACCCCTCCCCACAAGGGGGAGGGGAACGGTGCGGTGCGTTGGTCAAGGCGTAATGCGTATTCTCGTAACCAATGACGACGGCATCCATGCAGCCGGTCTCGAAGCCTGCGAAAAAATCGCGCGCGCGCTTTCGGACGACGTCTGGGTGGTGGCGCCGGAAAGCGACCAGTCCGGCGTCTCGCATTCGCTTTCGCTCAACGATCCGCTGCGCCTGCGCGAAATCGCGCCGCGGCACTTCGCGGTCAAGGGCACGCCGACCGACTGCGTCATCATGGGCGTGCGCCACATCATGCCAAAGCCGCCCGATCTGGTGCTCTCCGGCGTCAACCGCGGCCGCAACGCCGCCGAGGACGTGACTTATTCGGGCACCGTGGCGGGCGCGATGGAAGGTGCGGTACTGGGCGTTCCCTCCTTCGCGCTGTCGCAGGCCTACGCCTCGGCCAACCGGCACAATCCGCATTGGGAGACGGCGATCAAATTTGCGCCCGATCTCATCCGCCGCGTGCTCGATACCGGCATGCCGCGCGACGTGCTGGTCAACGTCAACTTTCCCGATTGCGCGCCGGACGATGTCGCCGGCATTGCGATCGCCACGCAAGGCAAGCGCGATGCCGAGCTGCTGCGCATCGAGCCGCGGCACGACGGGCGCGGCAATCCCTATTTCTGGATCGCGTTTGCGCGCGGGGGCATCGCCGGGACGGCGCGCGGCAGCGATCTCACGGCATTGTCCGAAAACCGCATCGCGGTGACGCCCTTGCGGCTCGACATGACCGACGAGCCGTTCATGACCAAGCTTGCGGAGATTTTCGGATAGCGCATGCGCTAAAATCCGGGAAACGGGAGGCGACCTGTGCCCGCTGCGCCGCAGGACAGCGACAACGTCCGTATGGAGTTTTTGCTGAACCTCCGCCGCCGGGGGATCGGCGATCAGGCGGTGCTGCGCGCGATCGGCGACGTGCCGCGAGAGCAATTCGTCGATCCGGATTTCACCGGCCGCGCCTATGCCGACCAGGCGCTGCCGATATCCTGCGGGCAGACCATCAGCCAGCCCTATGTGGTCGCCTATATGAGCGTCGAGCTTGGCGTGCAGCCGCATCATCGCGTGTTGGAGGTTGGCACCGGCTCCGGCTATCAGGCCGCCGTGCTCTCGCGGCTGGCGCGCGAGGTGGTGAGCATCGAGCGCTACCGCACGCTGGCCGAGGCCGCGCGCGAACGCCTGCGCCGGCTCGGCTTCGATAACGTCGAGGTGGTGGTGGGCGACGGCTTCGAGGGTGTGCCGGAGCAGGCGCCGTTCGACCGCATCATCGTCACCGCCGCCGCCGAGGAGGTGCCGCCCGCGCTGGTCGAGCAGCTTGCGGAGGGCGGCGTGATGATATTGCCGCTCGGGCCGCAGGGCGGACCGCAACACATTATCAAGCTTACCAAAACGGAAACGGGCCTGCTGCGCGAGAGCCTGATCGCGGTGCGCTTTGTGCCGCTGCTGCCCGGCCAGGCGCAAGAACTGTAAATTTCACGCGGCTTTGGCCGCCTTTCCAAATCCTTATCAGTGCTTAAACCCTTGTTTACTCCCAAGGTGTTTAACTTGAATTCGCCGTTTGTTGCGTATGAGTGAGTAACCACATGCCGTGCCCTGCCGCGCTGTCTCGCTCGCGTCACCTGCCGCGCGTGATTATGCTTGCGTTGCTCGCCGCGGGGGCCGCCGGCTGCTCCGAGTCCGCCCGTTTCGACTCCAATCCGTTTGCCGCGAAAAGCCCGCCGCCCGCCAATAGCGAGGTGACGGGTTCGATCTCGCCGCGTCCGGCGCCGGTAACGCGCGTGGAGAGCCAACCGCTCCCGCAGTATTCGCAGGGCATCCTGATGCCGCAGCCGAGCCGGCCGGCAACCGTCGCTCCGCAGGCCAGCGCACCGCAGACCACCGCCCCGCATGGCGGCGTCGCCAGCGGCGGACAGGGGCTCGGCGCCTATCGCCCGGCAAGCCATTCCTCCGATATCACCGGCTCGGTGCAGGCGCCCGCACAGAATCCCGCACCGCAACCGGTCCAGCAGCCCGCGGGCTGGAGCTGGGAAGGCGGCACGGCGATTACGGTCGGCCCGCACGAGACGATCGAGACCGTCTCGCGCAAATACGGCGTGCCTTCCGCCGCCATCATGCAGGCCAACGGCATCACTTCGCCGACCGCAATCCGGCCGGGGCAGCGGCTGGTGATCCCGCGCTACAATTCCGCCGGCACTTCGCCCGCACCGCACACGCTCGCCAGCGCACCGCCGAAGACTGCACCGGCCGCCCGCACCGGCCGCCCGCCGGTGGCGGATGTGGTGCACACGGTTGCACCCGGCGAAAACCTTATCAAGATCGCCAAGATGTACCAAAAGCCGCTCAACGAAGTGGCGCGCGCCAACAACATTCAGCCCTACGCCAAAGTCAACTTGGGCGACCGGATCACGATCCCGGCCGTGCGGCAGATGGTGTCGCAGCCGGGCGCGCCGCAGGTGACGCAACCGCGCACGGTGCCGGCGCAAAAAATGGTCGCCGCCGAGCCGCCGCAAAGCGCGCGCATGGCCACCGCCGCCGATACGACGCATTCCGCTGAGAGCGGCGCCAAGACCGCCGAGCCCGCGGGCAATATGCCTTCGTTTCGCTGGCCGGTGCGCGGACGCGTGATTGCAGGCTTCGGCCCAAAACCGAACGGCCAGCAGAACGACGGCATCAATCTCGCGGTGCCGGAAGGTACGCCGATCAAGTCGGCGGAGGACGGCGTGGTCGCCTATGCAGGCAACGAGCTCAAGGGCTACGGCAATCTTATTCTGATACGCCACAGCAACGGCTTCGTCTCAGCCTACGCCCATGGCAGCGAACTGCTGGTCAAGCGCGGCGACACCATCAAACGCGGTCAGATCATCGCGCGCGCCGGGCAAACCGGAAACGTGACCTCGCCGCAATTGCATTTCGAGATTCGCAAGGGCTCGACGCCGGTCGACCCGACGCAATATCTCAGCGGCGCGTAGCGCTAGCCGCGGTCTCGCGGTCTGCGGACGGCTGCTTCAATTCTTCCAGCAACTCATGCCGAAAATCATGGTAGTCGACTTCCGGCGCCTGATTGGCGGCCAATTTGAAATTCCAATGCGGCGAGCGCATTTCCTTTGAGATGCGCTTGGCAATATCGGCAGGACGGCCGAGCCGGCCGGCAATTTGCGATGCGGCGATGCGGGCCTGATAGTCGGCAAGCCGCCAGATGCATCCGATCGGCTGAAACAGCCCGATGAAATATAAATTGGCGATGCGCTCGTGCATCATCTTCAGATAGAGCGGCTGGGGCTGCGTCCGGCTGGCGTTGAAGATCGAGTTATCGAGGAACGGATACGAGACATTGAAGCCCGTGCACCAGACGATTGTGTCGAACGATTCAGCCGTGCCGTCGCGGAAGTGAACGGTGGCGCCGTCCAGCCGTTCGATGCCGACGCGCGGCAATACGGTTCCATGGCGCAACGCGTTCAAAATATTGGAATTGAGCGTGGGGTGAGTTTCGAACAGCCGGTTCTTCGGCGCCTGCAACCCGTATGTTCTCCAGGGGCCCATGATGATGCGCATCGCGGCACTGGCGATACGCTGCACCAGGCCGCGCCCAAGGTGCTTGCGCAGCCGCGCATACATCACATCGACCGGACGGCCGAAGATGAGTTTGGGAACGATGTAATAGCCGCGCCGCATGCTCAGGCAGGTGTGGGCCGCGACGCGGCCGATATCGACGGCGATATCGCAGGCGGAATTGCCGGCGCCGACCACGAGCACGCGTTTATCCCGGAATCCGTCGGCACGCTTGAAGTCGCGGGAATGCAAAATCTCGCCGGAAAACTCTCCGGGATATTCCGGAACATAAGGATCGCGGTGATGGCCGGCGCAGACGATGAGATGATCGAAGACATTTTCGGCGTTGCCTTCGGGACCGGCGGTGCGGACCGACCAGCGGCCGTCGTCAAGGCGACGGGCCTTTTCCACGCGGGTGCGCAGGCGGATGAACTGCGTCAGGTTGAAATGGTCGGCGTAGCTCTCGAAATAGGCGCGCAACTGCCGGTGCGAGGGAAAATCCGGGTAGCCGGCCGGCATCGGGAAGTCTTCAAACTCCGTCAGCCGTTTCGACGAGATGATATGCGTCGTTTCATAGACGCTGGTGCGGTCCGGACTTTCGTCGAAGGTCCAGTTGCCCCCAATGGCGTCGCTTTCATCGTAGCAGACGACGTTATCGAGACCGAAGGCGCGGACATTCTTGAGCGCCGTGAGGCCGCATGGCCCGGCGCCGACGATGCATATGCGTGCAGCCGATGCGGAACTCATTACCGACTAAACCTTGCCCCGGCTCGAGGCTTCACTGCGTTGTAGTTTCCGGGACGCTTGCATTACGTGGGCGGGAGGAGGTTGCCGCAGAACGCACATAGCCGAGCAATTTGCGCTGGAATGCGGTCGTGATCGAGACATGCCCGATGTCGGGCTTGTCCTTTTGATCCGAATTTACCAGCGAGCCGCGGAACTTCGACGAGCGCTCTACCTTGCTACCCATCCCATTGGACACATACAGATTGATCAGGCGGCGGACATTGGCGGGAGCCTGAGGGGTGCCAACCGGATCGAGCGTGATGACCAGGCTGACCGGGACTTTCGCTTCGCGTAATTGCTCCGCCATGGAAAGCGCCGCGCCGCCGCCGAGCGAATGACCGATAATGATGATCGAGCGCACTTTGCCGCTCTTGTATTTGCCGATTGCGTCCTGCGCGTAACTGCTCCAGGCGAAGTGGTTGGCCACGCTGGTGCGGATGCCGCCTTCTTCGAGTTTTTGGGCGAGAGAATCCAGCCCCATCGAAAAGACGTTCATGAACCCGCGCAGCATATAAACATGCGTGCCGGATTGCGCGTGGCTTGGACTGGAGGAGCCCATAAAAATGAAAATGGCCACCGTCAGTCCCGTGGCCAGAACGCGCCGCAACCACATCTGACCCAACCCCCGTACCGCTTGCCAGATGACCCCTAGCTAGGTGAACGCTAACACCTTCCGTAAAGGCCTGGAAGCCGGTTTGCGGCAAGCGGACCGTGGTCCGGCTGACGCCAGCTGCGGCCTAATCCGTGAGCGCAACGCCGAGCCGGCCGGCAAGGTCCTGGACATATTGCCAGGCCACGCGCCCCGAGCGGGAGCCGCGCGTCGTCGCCCATTCCAACGCCTCGCGCGCAAGCTCGTCGCCGCGCTTGGGGATGCGGTAATGCGCGACATAGCCTTCGACCATCGCGAGATATTCGTCCTGGCTGCAACGATGAAAGCCGAGCCAGAGGCCGAAGCGGTCCGAGAGCGACACTTTTTCCTCCACCGTTTCGCCCGGGTTGATCGCGGTGGAGCGCTCGTTCTCCATCATGTCGCGCGACATCAGATGGCGGCGGTTCGAGGTCGCGTAGAAAATCACGTTTTCGGGGCGGCCCTCGATGCCGCCTTCGAGCACCGCCTTGAGCGATTTGTAGGAGGTGTCGTCGGCGTCGAACGATAGATCGTCGCAGAACACGATGAAGCGGTGCGGCGCGGGGCGCGTGATCGCCATCAATTCCGGCAGGCTCTCGATGTCTTCGCGGTGGATTTCGACCAGCTTCAAGGGACGCTGTGCGCCCTTGCGCGACAATGTCACGTTGACCGCCGCGTGCGCCGCCTTGACCAGCGAGGACTTGCCCATGCCGCGCGCGCCCCACAACAGCGCATTGTTGGCCGGCAGCCCGCGCGCAAAGCGCTCGGTGTTCTCGACCAGTGTGTCTCGCATCCGGTCGATGCCCTTGAGCAGCGACATCTCGACGCGGTTGACGCGCGCAATGGGGGCGAGGTGGCCGCCCTCCGGATGCCAGACGAAGGCATCGGTGGCGGAAAAATCCGGTGCGGCGGCCGCACGCGGCGCCAAGCGTTCCAGCGCGGCGGCGATCCGTTGCAGGGTTGCCTTGCCATTGCCGCCGCCATTGCCGCCGTCACGGCCGGGCCCGGCTTTTCGCTTGCCGGCGGAGGCCGGCTTGGAGACGGTTTTTCGTTTGGCCATGCAGGCGCTTTCCGGTTGCGCTGCTCTTAGCGGGGGGGCGGCAGGCTCGCAAGACGGGGCCGGCGCAAAGCCCGAAAACAGGGCCTTTTTGCTGGCCTTGCAGCGTTGCAATTGGGGCCACGGCAGCTATAGTCCGCGCGAAATTAGAGCGCGGAAGCTTGCGACGGGCGCCTCCAGGCTCGTCGCGCCGGACCATCACCCGAGGGACACATTCGATGCTGATTTCGCCGGCGTTTGCGCAAGGGTCGCTGTTCGGTGGTGGCGGCGACGGCGGCATGCTGATGTCGCTTTTGCCGTTCATCCTGATTTTCGTCATCATGTATTTCCTGATCCTGCGGCCGCAGCAAAAGCGCGTGAAGCAGCACCAGGAAATGGTCAAAAACGTGCGGCGCGGCGACACAGTCGTGACCTCCGGCGGCCTCGTCGGCAAGGTCACAAAAGTCATCGACGAGGAACAGGTCGAAGTCGAAATCGCTGACGAGGTACGCGTGCGGCAGATGCGGCAAATGCTCACCGACGTCCGCGCCAAGGGCGAGCCGGTGAAGGACGAAGCCGCGTCCGGTTAGCCGCCGGGGCGGAGCGAACCGGTTTCGGGACGGTCGACACTCATGCTTTATTTCACGCGCTGGAAAGCGGCCGCCGTCATGTTCACGGCGTTTTTCGTCTGCCTGTTCGCGGTTCCGAATTTTTTCCCCGAAAAAGTCGTGCAGAGCTGGCCGAAATGGGCGCAGCGCCACGTTGTGCTCGGGCTCGATTTGCAAGGCGGTTCGCACATCCTGCTGGAGGTCGATTCCGGCGCGGTGCGCAAAGAGAAGCTGGAAGCGCTGCGTGACGACGTGCGCCGGCTGCTGCGTGAGGCGCGCGTCGGCTATACTGGCCTGGTGGTGCGCGGCACCAGCGTCGAGGTCCGCATCCGCGAAGGGGGCGAGGCGCAGGCACGCACGAAATTGCAGGACTTGTCGCAACCGCTCGGCGGAATTCTCAGCTCCACCGGCCAGCGCAGTATCGATATCGCGTCGGAAGCGGGCGGCCTGATCCGTCTGACGCTGACCGAGCCGGCGATCGTCGAGCGCATCCGCCAGTCGGTCGAGCAGTCGATCCAGATCGTCGAGCGCCGCGTCAATGAGCTTGGCACGGTCGAGCCGCTGATCCAGCGCCAGGGCGTCAACCGCATTCTGGTGCAGGTGCCGGGTTTGCAGGATCCGACGCGGCTCAAGGAGTTGCTGGGCAAGACGGCGAAGCTCGACTTCCGGCTGGTCGACCAGTCGACGACGCCGGAACAGGCGTTGCAGGGGCGCGCGCCGCCGGAATCGGAAATTCTTTACAGCCCGCAGAAGCAGCAGCGGGCGCCGTATCTGATCGAGAAGCGCGTGGTGGTTTCCGGCGGCGACCTCACCGACGCGCAGCCGGGCTTCGATCAGCGCACCAGCGAACCGATCGTGAGCTTCCGCTTCAACACCGGCGGCGCGCGCAAATTCGCGCAGGTGACGCAGGAGAATGTCGGCAAGCCGTTCGCCATCGTGCTCGACAACGAGGTGATCTCGGCGCCGGTGATCCGCGAGCCGATCCTCGGCGGGTCGGGGCAGATTTCGGGCAGCTTCACGGTGGAGCAGGCCAACGATCTCGCGATCCTGCTGCGCGCCGGCGCGCTGCCGGCCCCGCTCACCATCATCGAAGAGCGCACCGTCGGCCCGGGGCTCGGCCAGGACTCCATCGAAAAGGGCAAGCTGTCGTCTTATGTCGGCGCGGCCATGGTCGTCATCTTCATGCTGGCGACCTACGGTCTGTTCGGCTTGTTCGCCAACATTGCCGTGGCGATCAACGTCGCCATGATTTTCGGCATCCTGTCGCTGCTCAATGCGACGCTCACTTTGCCCGGCATCGCCGGCATCGTGCTCACCGTCGGCATCGCGGTCGACTCCAACGTGCTGATCTACGAGCGCATCCGCGAAGAGGTGCGCGGCGGCCGTTCCGCCATCAACGCCATCGATGCCGGCTTCAGCCGCGCGCTGGCGACCATTCTCGATTCCAACATCACCACCTTCATCGCCGCGGCGGTGTTGTTCTATATCGGCACCGGGCCGGTGCGCGGCTTCGCAGTCACGCTCGGCATCGGCATCATCACCACCGTCTTCACCGCATTCACGGTAACGCGGCTGATTGTCGCCTACTGGGTGCGGTGGTGGCGTCCGCAACGCGTACCGATCTAAGGGGCCGCCGTGCGCCTGCTTCGCATCGTACCGGACGATACCAAATTCGATTTCATGCGCTTCCGGCGCGTGAGCTTTCCGATATCGGCGGCGCTGTCGATCGTTGCGATTGCGCTGTATTTTTTCCACGGGCTCAATTTCGGCATCGACTTCAAGGGCGGCACCTTGATGGAAGTGCAGTCGAAGTCGGGGCCGGCCGACATCGCCAAAATGCGCACCGCGCTGGGCGCTCTTGGGCTCGGCGAGGTGCAATTGCAGCAATTCGGCGGGCCGGAAAACGTGCTCATCCGCGTCGCCGAGCAGCCGGGCGGCGAGACCGCGCAACAAGGAGCGGTGCAAAAAATCCGCGGCGCGCTCGGCAACGAGGTCGAATACCGCCGGGTCGAGGTGGTGGGTCCGCGCGTGTCGGGCGAATTGCTGTCCTATGGCGTTATCGGCCTGATGCTCGCGATCATGGGAATTTTCATCTATCTCTGGTTCCGGTTCGAATGGCAGTTTGCGCTCGGCGCCATGATCGCGAACGTGCACGATCTGGTTTTGACCATCGGCTTCATGTCGCTGGCGCAAATCGACTTCGATCTCACTTCGATTGCGGCGCTGCTGACCATTCTCGGCTATTCGCTCAACGACACCGTGGTCATCTACGACCGCATCCGCGAAATGCTGCGCCGCTATAAGAAAATGACGATTGCCGACTTGCTGAATATTTCGGTCAATTCGACGCTGTCGCGCTCCATCATCACCCACGTGACGGTGACGCTCGCCTTGCTCGCGCTGCTGCTGTTCGGCGGGCAGGCCATTCACAGCTTCACCGCCACCATGATGTTTGGCGTGGTGCTGGTCGGCACCTACACCTCGATCTTCATTGCGGCGCCGATCCTGATCTATCTCGGCGTCGGCATCGGCCGTGACACTGCGGCGGGTGCGGACAAGCCTTAGGCGATGCCCGCCGGCCGCGCCGGAGACGATGCGCCGCATTTGCCGCAACAAGCGCCGCTCGATGCCTATGGCAATGGCGGCTTCCGCTTCGGCGGCATGTCGCATCGCGGCTCGCTGCTGTGCCTGCCCGGCGGCATCTCGGCCTGGCCGGTTGCAGACATCCAGGCGATAACGGCGGAGGCGCTGGCGCCGGTCTTTGCCCGCGCGCAGGACATGGACCTGTTTCTGCTCGGGACCGGCCGCGATCCCTGGCCATTGACGGAAAATTTGAGCGCGCTGTTTCGCGGCAGCGGACTTGCGGCGGATACCATGCCGACCGGCGCTGCGGTGCGCACCTACAATATTTTGCTGGCCGAGGGCCGCCGTTTCGGCGCAGCGCTCATCGCCGTGGATTAACATGCAGGACGAACATTGCCAGCGGCTGGTTCGCGAGGCGGACAGGGACCGCTTCCTGGCCACGTTGTTCGCGCCGGGCGAGCATCGCGCCGCGCTGTTTTCCCTCTACGCTTTCAACGTGGAGATTGCGCGGATACGTGAGCTGGCGCGCGAGCCGTTTCCGGGCGAATTGCGGTTGCAATGGTGGCGCGAGGTTCTGGCCGGCGGGCGGGCAGGTGAGGCGATGGCGCATCCGGTTGCGGCGGAACTGCTCGGCACGCTGGCGCGCAGCGGGCTTTCGCCTGCGCCGCTGCTCGACCTGATCGATGCGCGCAGTTTCGATATTTACGATGTGCCGATGACAAGCATGGTGGAGTTGGAGAGCTACGCCATGCGGACGAATTCGGCGCTGATCGAATTAGCCGGGCGCATTCTCGGCGGCGATGGCGAAACCTTGCGCGAAGCTGCCAACCATGCAGGCATCGCCCATGCCATTGCCGGACTGCTGCTGGCGTTTCCGCTGCATGCATCCCGCTACCAGCTTTACGTTCCGCTCGACCTGCTGGCGCGTTATGGCGCAAAGCGCGAAGAGATTTTTGCCGGCAAGGCAAATGTGGAACTGCGCACGGCTTTGGCCGAATTGCGGCTGCGCGCGCGGCGGCATCTCAAAACCGCCGCAGAGCTGATCCCTGCCGTTCCGGCCGCCATGCTGCCGGCATTGTTGCCGGTCGCGCCGGTTCGTGCCGCGCTCGAGAGCATGGAGCGGTTGGACTACGATCCATTCAAGCCCCGCGAACTGCCACAATGGCGCCGGCAATGGATATTGTGGCGTGCCGCGCGGCAGCCGCGCCGCATCGCGGGCTAGCTCTACTCGGCGGCGATTGCTTTGCCGCCGGCGATCCAGCGGTCGAGATCGGCGAGGGCGCGCTGGCATAAGGCACGCTTGCGCGCGATGGTCTTGGGCGTCCCGCGCAGTTGCTTGCCGTCCAGCCCATCGGCCGGCACATGCGCGAGCGGCGGAAACAGCCCGAAATTGGCATTCATCGGCTGGAACGAGCGCGGTCCGGTATCGATCGTCTCCATATGACCACCGGTGATGTGCGCGAGCAGCGCGCCATGCGCGGTTGTCGGCGGCGGCAACGAGAGCGGCTCGCCGAGCCGCTCGGCCGCGGCGAGCCGCCCGGCGATGAGGCCGACGGCTGCGGATTCCACATAGCCTTCGCAGCCGGTGATCTGGCCGGCAAAGCGCAGCCGCGGCATCGGCTTGAGCCGCAAGGTTTCATCCAGCAGCTTCGGCGAATTGAGAAAGGTGTTGCGATGCAAGCCGCCGAGACGCGCGAATTCGGCATTTTCCAGACCCGGAATTGTGCGGAAGATGCGCACCTGCTCGCCGTGCTTGAGTTTGGTCTGGAAGCCGACGATGTTGAACAGCGTGGCAAGCTTGTTGTCCTGCCGCAGCTGCACCACGGCGTAAGGCTTCTCGTGCGGCTTGTGCGAATTGGTCAGGCCCATCGGTTTCATCGGACCGTGCCGCGGGGTCTCGGGGCCGCGCTCGGCCATCACTTCGATCGGCAGACAACCGTCGAAATACGGCGTCGATGCTTCCCACGCATGGAAGTCGACCTTTTCGCCCGCAAGCAATGCTTCGATGAAAGCGCCGTATTGTTCGCGCGTGAGCGGGCAATTGATGTAGTCGGCGCCGGATTTATCGTAGCGCGACTGGAACCAGGCCTGCGTCATGTCGATGGAATCGCGATGCACGATGGGTGCAAGCGCGTCGAAAAAGGCCAGCGCATCTTCGCCGGTGAGCGCACGCACCGCTTCGGCCAGCGCCGGTGAGGTCAGCGGGCCGGTTGCGACGATGACATTGTCCCAATCGTCCGGCGGCAGACCGGCGATTTCCTCACGGCGAATGTCGATCAGTGCATGCAATTCAAGCGCCGCACCGACCGCGGCGGAAAATCCGTGACGGTCGACTGCGAGCGCGCTGCCGGCCGGGACCCGGTGGGCGCCGGCCGTGCGCATCACCAGCGAGCCGAGCCGGCGCATTTCCTCGTGCAATAGGCCGACGGCGTTGCCATCGGCGTCGTCGGAGCGAAACGAATTGGAACAGACCAGTTCGGCAAAGCCACTGGTTTTGTGCACGTCGGTCATGCGCAGTGGCCGCATCTCGTGCAGCACAACCGGAACGCCGCAATTGGCGATTTGCCAGGCGGCCTCCGAGCCCGCAAGCCCGCCGCCGATGACGTGGACCGGTTGTGAATATGACGATATCATCACAAGATACCTAGTCTGCCGCGTACAGGGCGGCAATGGCCGCTTACAGGGCTGTCTGAGGAGATAGTTGCGTGCGTATTGTGGTACTGCATCCGATATTCATCGTATCGGCTTTGATCGCGGCATTCTGTGCAGCGCCGGCCGCCGCCCGCAACGACGACGTTGTTTCCTCGACCTTTGACGCCTATTCGCTTTCGGCGCCGACGCCGCTCGTTGTCGTCGTCTGCCACGGCTTTGGCTGCCGCTATCGCACCGAAGTTGGGTTCTCGCCTGCCGACCGCGCAAGACTTGCGCAGATCATGGGCGCCGGCCGGAAGTCGCCGGAAGCCGAGCGGCAGGCAGTCGGGGTCGCCGGCGCGTGGTTCGATCGTCGTGTTGGCCATTCTGCCGGGACGCAGCGCCGTGTCGCGCGGGCCGGCTACAAGCATATGAACGATGCGGGACAGTTCGATTGCATCGATACAAGCCGCAACATCACCAGCCTGTTGCTGGTCCTCGACCAGCTCAAATTGCTGCGCCATCACAGCGTCGAGGTACCGAAGGCGCGCGGCTATCTGATCGACGGGCGCCCGCCGCATGTGACCGCTGTGCTGAGTGAAAAGAAGAGCGGCACCGCATGGACTATCGACTCGTGGACGCGCGGCTATGGCGAAAAGCCGGAGATCATGCAGCTTGAGCGCTGGATGACGCTCGACTAGCCGAGCGGTTGCCGATAGCTCTATCTGAAACGAAAACGCCCGCGCAGGGCGGGCGTTTGCGAGCATTTAAGCGCCGTTTAGCGGTTGGCGCTTTCCCAGGCCACCGACGGAATATCCGAGCGGCTGAGCCCGATGTCGGCAAGCTCACGATCGCCGAGGCGAGACAGCTCGCGCAGGCTTTTGTTGTAGCGTTTCCAAGTCTGGATGAAGCGGACGATAGCGACGAACATGGCAAAACCTCATTTTTTAATCCGGCGGATGCCGGTGAATCCGATTGCTTTGAACATAGGCACCATTGTTGCGCCGCAAAAGCAATTATATTGCGCCGCAGCTACGCGAAAAACGCATAGCTTAAATAACTGATTATAAAGAGATAAAGCTCGATTGGCTGAGTTTTTCGGGTTGACCGGGAGGCCGGCGGGCGGTCCGGGCAGCCAACGTCGTTGCGCGCGGTGGATCGTGTAGATTACGCCGCCTGCTCGGGAGAAATGTCGTCAAAAATCTTGGCCGGCCGGAAGTTGACCGGCAGTAATTCAAATAGTCCTTTGGCGTGAGGTAATGCACGGACCCCCGAGCCGCATCGCTGTCGTGGCCTCGCTGGGCGTGGTCCAGATTTTGGCCTGGGGCACGTCGTTTTATATTCCCGCCGTGTTTGCCGCGCCGATCGTTGCCGACACCGGCTGGCCGTTGAGCTGGGTCGTCGGCGGCGTATCGATCGGTCTGCTGGTGGCGGGGCTGATTTCGCCGCGGGTCGGGCGCGTCATCGACAGGCATGGCGGGCAGCCGGTGGTGATCGCAAGCTCGCTGCTGTATGCGGCCGGGCTCATCGGCATCGGCGCTTCTCCGTCGCTGCCGTTTTATCTCGCGGCCTGGGCTGTGCTTGGCATGGGCATGGGCACCGGGCTTTACGATGCGGTTTTTGCGGCACTTGGCCGGCTCTACGGCAGCGCCGCGCGCGGGCCGATCACGAATTTGACGCTGTTCGGCGGTTTTGCCAGCACGCTGTGCTGGCCGTTGAGCGCCTTCATGATCGAAACGATTGGATGGCGCAGCGCCTGTTTCGTCTACGCGGCCATCCACGTTTTCGTGGCTTTGCCGATGCAGGCTTTTGCCCTGCGTACAGGCTCGCAAATGCCGGCCGAGGCTAAAGCGCACGACACCCCGCAGGCTGCCGGCGCGACGCCGTTGCAGCGGGAATTGCCGGTCTTCTTATTGCTCGCGCTGGTGCTCACCGTCACCGCCGGCATCGGCTCCATCGTGGTGGTGCATCTGCTGATCTTTTTGCAGGCGCGCGGCGTCGAATTCGCGGTTGCCGTGACGCTCGGCACGCTGTTCGGTCCGGCGCAGGTCGGCGCGCGCATTATCGAGCGCATCTTCGGCGCGCATTACCATCCGATCTGGACGCTGGTTGCCGCCTGCGTGCTGATGGCGGTGGGACTTGTGTTGCTGTTTGCCGGGTTCCCGATCCTGATCCTTGTCATTGTGCTGTATGGCGCGGGCTACGGCATTTTCTGGATCGCGCGCGGCACGCTGCCGCTGGCGCTGTTCGGGCCGGCGCGCTATCCGCTGCTGATGGGAAAGCTGGCGTTTCCGGCGCTGATCGTGCAGGCGCTGGCGCCGGCGGCCGGCGCTGCGCTGATCGAGGCGCACGGCATCGATACGACCATCGGCCTATTGACCGCGACCGCGCTGATCAATGTGGTGCTGATGGCGATGTTGTGGGTGCTCTGCCGCCCGCGCAATTGAACGGTGCTGCGGCGATGCTGGTTTTGCGGACGCTGTTTTTCGAAGATCTTTCGCTCGGCATGACCGAGCGGCTGTCGAAGACCATCGCTTCTTCCGACGTGGTGGGCTTTGCCGAAGTGACCGGCGACCGCAATCCGATTCATCTTTCCGAGCATTTCGCCGCCAAGACGCCGTTCGGCACGCGGATCGCGCACGGCCTCTACACCGCGAGCCTGATTTCCGCGGTGCTCGGCACGCGGCTGCCGGGTCCGGGCGCCGTCTATATTTCGCAGACGCTGAATTTCCGCGCGCCGGTGAAAATCGGCGATGTGGTGGAAGTCACCGTATCGGTGGTCGAACTGGTGGCGGAAAAATTCCGCGCGCGGCTCGCCTGCACCTGCAAGGTGGGCGATGAAATCGTGCTCGACGGCGAGGCGCTGGTGAAAGTGCCGTCGTCGAGCGCGATGCGTCCGATGCCGCGGCTCTAGGCCATCACATGCTGGTGGGCGGGGCGAAGAAGCAGCGCCGCGTGCCGTCCGGCCGGTGGCAGCGGACATAGCTGCCGTTGGGGCTCGGCTGCGCCTCGTTGAAGGGAATGACTTCGCCGTTTTCCAGCAGGTATCCGCTGGATAATATGCGCGGCGTGTAATTCAAGGCCGGGCAGTCGCCTTCGCCGCAGCACCATTCGCCGGCGGCATTCTTGATCGCACGCGCAGCCGATCTTGCGGCAAACCGCGTCAAACCGCGCCAAACCGTGACATGGCGCGGCGGCGGCGAATCGAAACTATGGGAGAATTTTATCACGCCCGAGCAGCCTGCAAGGACTAATTCTGCCAATGTTAACTTGCGATAACGCATTGAAAATGCATGAATATTCGGCAATCTGCGGCGTGGTGCGGAGGGCGATGCGACGGTTCGCGTCTTGTGGCAAAGGCCGGTTCGTATTATATCTCCGCCGCAACCAGTTTTCGGTCTGCCTTGCTCCGCCCCGAACTTGGGCTCTCAAAGCAACCCCCAAAACTCGGATGTTAAGGCCGGTGCGCGATGAGCGTGTGCCGGTTTCATGAGCGATAAATGCAAGGAGGCCATGATGGCCATCGGTACTGTGAAGTTCTTCAATACGCAAAAAGGCTTTGGATTCATTCAGCCGGATGACGGCTCGAAGGATGTGTTCGTACACGTCAGCGCGCTTGAGCGCGCCGGCATGTCGACCCTGAATGAAGGCCAGAAGGTCAGCTACGAAGTGGTGACCGAGCGCGGCAAGCAGGCGGCTGGAAATCTCCAGGCGGTCTGATGCCGGTCGCGGCGTAAAAGCCGCGGTGGTTTGAAGAATAAAACGAACGGAGCGCCCGGCCTTAACCCGCCGGGCGTTTTGCTTTGGTGCGCGATCCCGAATTTGCGCTGCGACCAACAAAGAGAACGCCATGCCCAAGCTCACGCTCTATCACGCCTCGCCCTCGCGCTCGTCCATCGTGCTGTGGATGCTGGAGGAGGTGGGCGAGCCTTACGACATTCACCAGCTGCATCTGAGCAAGGGCGAGAACCTCAAGCCGGATTATCTCAGCCTCAATCCGATGGGCAAGGTGCCGGCGCTCAAGCACGGCGACACCGTCATCACCGAGGTGGCGGCGATCTGCACTTATTTGGCGGACGAATTTCCGAACGCGAAGCTCAATGTGCCCATCGGCACGCCGCGCCGCGGCGTCTATCTCAAATGGCTGTTCTTCGGGCCGGGCTGTTTCGAGGCTGCGGTGACCGACCGCGCGGCCCCGCGCAAGGAAGCGCCGCGCCGCGCCATGCTCGGCTACGGCGATTTCGACACGACGATGAATGTGGTGGCGCAGGCGGTGGCGAAAGGGCCGTGGCTGATGGGCGAGCAGTTCACCGCCGCCGATGTGGTGATCGGCGCCAACATCCGCTGGGGCATGATCTTCAAGATGGTCCCGGAGCGGAAGGAATTTCTCGACTACGCCGCGCGGATCGCGGCGCGCCCGGCCGCGCAGCGGGCGGAGGCGAAGGATAAGGAGATGGCGGCTGCAAATTCGTAGGCGACGTCGGCCACATCTCAGGTTAGAAAGGACGTAGTTTGGCTGCGGCCTTCATCGTCGCGATAGGATAAGGATCGTTGGCAGCGCCGAATATTGTTGGCCAGTTAACTTTCAAAGAGCGGTCATGAGCTTTCTTGAAACATTGAAATCAATCGATCTAAAAATTCGAAACTATAAATGTTTTGCTGATAGCGCAGGGGGCTTCGATACTCTTCGGCCGACCAATGTAATTGTAGGAAGGAACAATAGCGGAAAGTCAGCATTATTAGATTTAGTTGAATTGGCTTGTGATCACAAAGGCGTTTTGGATGCGTTACGACATCAGAATCTGCCATCCCAAGTTTTGTTAACGAAGCCTCTTGTTGATTCAGAACTGCGCCGCATTTTTTCAGAAAGCACGAGTGGTGGCGATATTGGAGGAAACCACTGGAAATTTGGAATGCAATTCATTGGTGAGAAGATAACGATTGAACTACAAAATCAGAAAAAACAATCTTTTGTAAGTCTGCAATCTGAGCACGACTACGCGCGGGCGAAGAAACATTTTGCTCAGGTTGCGGAAGGAGTCCAAAACCCGTTAAAAGACAAACTTTTTCGTAGACTTGTTGCTGATCGAGATATTGTGGCCGAAAACGACAGTCAGGCGACGCACATTGGAAAGAATGGTGCGGGTTTTACAAATACTGTTCAGTGCTATCTCAATAAATCGTCGTTGCCGAGCAAGCTAATTGAGGGAGATTTGCTTGTAGCACTAAATCGCATTTTTGCACCGGACGCGTCATTTTCTGGAATTGAAGTGCAGCAACACGGAAATGGCACATGGGAGGTGTATCTTGAGGAAGGGGAAAAAGGACGCATAGCGCTTAGTCATAGTGGGAGTGGCCTTAAGACTGTTCTTCTAGTGCTCGGATTTGTCGTATTACTTCCCGTGATAGAGAATCATGATTTATCCAAATTTGTATTTGCATTCGAAGAACTTGAAAACAATCTGCATCCGGCTTTGCAAAGAAGACTGGTCAAATTTCTTCGTGATTTGTCAGTTGAAAAAGAATGTCTAATTTTTTTGACAACGCATTCAAGCGCGATGATCGATTTGCTGAGTCATGATGTAGCATCGCAGATCATACACGTCACTCACGATGGAAAAACGGCAAAGGTGCGGCATGTTCAAACCTATTACGACAATCGCGGAATTTTGGATGACCTCGATATCCGCGCGAGTGATCTGCTGCAAGCAAACGGAATTGTGTGGGTTGAGGGTCCTTCGGACCGACTTTATTTTAATCGGTGGATGGCACTGGTGACTGATGGTGTCCTCCAGGAAGGTGCTCACTATCAGTGTGTGTCGTATGGAGGAAGACTTTTGGCCCATCTTTCGGGCGCTGAGCCATTCCAAGATGTCGACGCGGCTGAGGCGATCAAAGTTCTGAGAGTGAATCGAAATGCGATGATATTAATTGATAGTGACAAACGAGTGCGCAATTCCACGCTGAACGACACCAAAAAAAGAATTATTGCAGAGTTTGATGAATTTGGAGGAATGACGTGGGTTTCGAAGGGGCGGTAGGTAGAGAACTATATTCCACAGACGGTTTTGCAAAAAATGTATCCCGGTCTAAAGCAAACGTTGTCTGAATATCAGGACATCACGGAGTTTCTCGAAGAATTTCGTGAAGGGGAGGGCAAGCGATTTGCACGCAACAAAGTTCTCTTTGCCGAGCAGGTTCTGCCGCATATGACCTTGGTAGAACTCGGCGCTATCCTAGATTTGAAAGAACGGGCTGTCGAAGCTAGCGCGCGCATCGCCAGTTGGAATGGGCTAAAAGCTAACTGGAATAGTTAGTTATTCACTCCGCCGCCTGCACGCCCTTCTTCCTTTTATTCTCTCTTCACCCCAGCACCGGCCCTAAAAATTGCCCGGTGTAGCTTCCACCTTCGCGCAAGGCGCTTCGGTGGACAGGTCCGCCTTCGCGCACAGCGCTTCGGCGGACAAGGCGCTCAACACGCCGTAATCATTTCGCTGCGACGGGGGTCAGTTCAAACACGCGGCCGTGTTTCGCGGCTTCGACGAGATTGCCCGCGCGAAGGGCTAGGCGAACCGCGTCAAGCTTGCGCGCATCGTCGGCGACCAGCTTTCGTCGCTGTATTCTAGCTCGATCGTCACTTCGGCGGCATATTTGCCTTCGTGAATGAACTCTCGGCGGGTCCGAGTCACGATTTGCCGCGCTGCTCCCGCAGCACCTCGCGCATGGTCTCGCCCACGATTTTCGGCATGTCGGTGCGCAAACCACGAAGTCCGGTTTCGACCCGGTCGAGGCGGCCGTCGATCTTGTCGAGACGGCCATCGACCTTGTCGAACCGCTGATCGACCTCATCGAATCGTTGTTCGGTCTTTTCCTGAAAGGTGAGCAAATCCTTGTGCACGCTCTTGACCTGCTCGGTCAGGAAGCCGAACGAGCCTTCGATTTCGCTCATGCGGCGCTTCAACTCGCGAATCCTGCTTCGACATTCATGGCCATGGAAATATCTAACATAATTTGGCGGGCAACGCAGCACGCCGCAGGAACGTTGTCACTCCACTCGTCGCGCCTTCGCTCTGCGAGCTTCGGCGGACGACCCTCCCCCTCCAGGGGAGGGTAAAGGAAGATCACTCCGCCGCCTGAATTCCCTTCTTCTTATTCTCCCGCCGCCCCAGCACCGGCCCCAGAAACTGCCCGGTGTAGCTGCGCTTGACCTTTACAATATCCTCCGGCGTTCCCGCCGCGACGATCTCGCCGCCGCCGTCGCCGCCTTCCGGGCCGAGGTCGATGATCCAGTCGGCGGTCTTGATCACTTCCAGATTGTGCTCGATGACGACCACCGTGTTTCCGGTCTCCACCAGTTCGTGCAGCACGTCGAGCAATTTCGCCACGTCGTGGAAATGCAGGCCCGTCGTCGGCTCGTCGAGAATGTAAAGCGTGCGGCCGGTCGCGCGCTTGCTCAGTTCCTTGGCGAGCTTGACGCGCTGCGCCTCGCCGCCGGACAGCGTCGTCGCCTGCTGGCCGACATGGATGTAGCCGAGCCCCACGCGTTGCAGCAGCTTGAGCACGTCGCGCACGCGCGGCACCGCCTTGAAGAACTCCGCCGCCTCGTCCACCGTCATGTCGAGCACGTCGGCGATCGACTTTTGCTTGAACGTCACCTCCAGCGTCTCGCGGTTGTAGCGCTTGCCCTTGCAGACATCGCAGGTGACGTAAACGTCGGGCAGAAAGTGCATCTCGATCTTGATGACGCCGTCGCCCTGGCAGGCCTCGCAGCGTCCGCCCTTGACGTTGAACGAGAAGCGGCCGGGCTCGTAGCCGCGCACTTTGGCTTCGGGCAGGCCTGCAAACCATTCGCGGATCGGCGTGAACGCGCCGGTGTAGGTCGCGGGGTTCGAGCGCGGCGTGCGGCCGATCGGCGACTGGTCGATGTCGATGACCTTGTCGAGATGTTCGAGGCCTTCGATCTTGTCGTGCGGGGCGGGGGCTTCCGACGCGCCGTTGAGCTTGCGCGCGACGGCGGCATACAGCGTGTCGACCAGCAGCGTGGATTTGCCGCCGCCGGAAACGCCGGTGACGCAGGTGAACAGGCCGAGCGGAATTTCCGCCGTGATGTTTTTCAGATTATGCCCGCGCGCGTTGACCACCTTCACCGTGCGGCGTTTGTTGGGCGCGCGCCGTTCGGTCACCGGAATGCCGAATTCGCCGGTGAGATATTTTCCGGTCAGCGAATTCTTGTCGTTCATGATGTCGTCGGGCGAGCCTTGCGCGACGATGTGGCCGCCGTGCACGCCGGCGCCGGGCCCGACATCGACCACATAGTCGGCCGCGCGGATGGCGTCCTCGTCGTGTTCGACCACGATCACGGTGTTGCCGAGGTCGCGCAGCCGCCGCAGCGTCTCCAGCAGGCGCGCATTGTCGCGCTGGTGCAGGCCGATCGACGGCTCGTCGAGCACATAGAGCACGCCGGTGAGCCCCGAGCCGATCTGCGAGGCAAGGCGAATGCGCTGGCTCTCGCCGCCGGAGAGCGTGCCGGAGCCGCGCGCCAGCGTGAGATATTCCAGGCCCACATCGACCAGAAATTTCAGCCGCTCGCGGATTTCCTTCAGCACGCGCACCGCGATCTCGTTCTGCTTGGCGGTGAGGTGTTGCGGCAATTCGGTGAACCATTCGCCCGCGCGCTTGACCGACATTTCCGCCACTTCGCCGACATGCTGGCCCGCGATCTTCACGCACAGCGCCTCGGGCTTGAGCCGGTAGCCGTTGCAATCCGAGCAGGGGATGTCGGTGAAGTATTTCGCGATCTCCTCGCGCGCCCATTCGCTCTCGGTCTCGCGGTAGCGGCGTTCGAGATTGGTCATCACGCCTTCGAACGGCTTTCTGGTCGTGTAGCCCTTCAGACCGTCGTCATAGACGAACTTGATGGCGTCCTCGCCGGAGCCGTGCAGGATGGCGTCCTGCGTGCGCTTCGGCAGGTCCTTCCATTTGCTGTCGAGCGTGAAACGAAAGTGCTTGCCGAGCGCTTCCAGCGTCTGGGTGTAATAGGGCGACGACGAGCGCGACCACGGCGCGATGGCGCCCTTGCGCAGCGTTACGTCCTTGTCGGGGATCACCAGGTCGGCGTCGATTTTCTGCTCGATGCCGAGACCGCCGCATTTCGGGCAGGCGCCGAACGGATTGTTGAACGAAAAAAGCCGCGGCTCGATTTCCGGAATGGTGAAGCCGGACACCGGGCAGGCGAATTTTTCCGAGAAGATCAGACGTTCAGGGCCGCTCTGCTGATCGTGGATCTTGGCCACCTTCTTTGCTGCGGGCTCAGTTTGCTCCCTCCCCCCTTGCGGGGGAGGGTTGGGGTGGGGGGTGGTTGCTTGTGCCGATGTCTGTCGCTTACCCCCCTCCAGCCGCTTCGCGGCGACCTCCCCCGCAAGGGGGGAGGTAGAAGGAGCGTCCGCGAATTCAACCACCGCGAGCCCTTCGGCGAGCTTCAGGCATTGCTCCAGCGAATCCGCCAGACGTGTGGCGAGATCTGGCCCGACCACCACGCGGTCGACCACCACGTCGAGGTCGTGCTTGAACTTTTTGTCGAGCGTGGGCGCGTCGGCGATTTCGTAGAACTTGCCGTCGACCTTCACGCGCTGGAAGCCGCGCTTCATCCAGTCGGCGAGCTCTTTGCGGTATTCGCCCTTGCGGCCGCGCACGGCGGGGGCAAGCACATAAAGCCGCGTGCCCTGCGGCAGCGCCATCACCCGGTCGACCATTTGCTGCACGGTCTGGCTTTCGATCGGCAGGCCCGTTGCGGGCGAATAGGGCACGCCGACGCGCGCCCACAGCAGCCGCATGTAGTCGTAGATTTCGGTGACGGTGCCGACGGTGGAGCGGGGATTACGCGAGGTGGTTTTCTGCTCGATGGAAATCGCCGGGGATAAACCGTCGATCTGATCGACATCCGGCTTTTGCATCATTTCGAGGAATTGCCGCGCGTAAGCCGACAGCGACTCCACATAGCGGCGCTGGCCCTCGGCATAGATCGTGTCGAAGGCGAGCGAGGATTTGCCGGAACCGGACAGTCCGGTGAACACCACCAGCCGGTCGCGCGGGATTTCCAGATCGACGTTTTTGAGATTGTGCTCGCGCGCGCCGCGGATCGCGATCACGCGGGCGTCGGGCCGGCGGGGCTTGTCGGTCGGGTGATTCATGAACATGAACATGCGTTCGCGCCGCCGATGCTCGGGGCGAGCACAGCCGGAATAAGCGTGAACGTAGTGAGAACGGGGGTGTTTCGCTAGGGCCGGGAGATTTTATCCGGTTGAAAAGCCCCGCCGCAATAGCAAAGGGCCGGCACATGGCCGGCCCCTGCATTGTCATTGCGCGCCGGAGCTCCCGGCGGGCATCGTTTAGAAGCGATAGTTCAAGCCAGCGCGGACGATGTTGGTTTTGAACTCGACGTCGGTTGCAACACCGCAAGTTGTGACGCCGCATTCTCCTTTGCCGAGATCGACATAGAGATATTCGAGCTTGGCCGACCATGCGCCCATGAAGGCGTATTCGACGCCGCCGCCAAGCGTCCAGCCGATTTTCGTGTCGGAATCGGATACGCCGCTGGACCGGATCATCTTTACATTGCCGAAGGCCGCGCCGCCGGTGATGTAAGGCAGGAAACGATCCCAAGCATAGCCGATACGGGCGCGGCCGGTGCCGAGCCAGGTATTTTTGGTTTCGCAACCGACCCCGGTGCAAAGGCCGGTCGGCAAGGTAGACACGCCGGTGCCTTTGATGTTGGCGTAATCCCAGTCGCCTTCAATACCCCAGACCCATGAGCCGGTCTGCAAGTTGTAGCCGAGGGTGCCGCCAAACATCCAGCCCTTGACGTCGAAGTCGGCGGAGGTGCCGGAGGTGTTGGCCCAGTTGGTATTGCCCCATCCGTAGCCGCCGTTGATGCCGACATAGAAGCCGGACCAACTAAAGCCCGGCGCCGAATAGAGCGGCGCCTTGTAGGCGGGCCTGGGCAGATCGGCCGCGAGCGATGGGCTGGCCATCGCAAGCGCCAATAACCCGGCACACGCCGAGATTGTGAAACGCTGCATCTTGTAGACCTCCTGTTTATTTCGGCCGAAACGAACTCGTACTGGCGCGGACCCTATATGTTGTGGATGATTCGAAGTGTGACCAAAATGTCACAGCGTAAGCAAAGATTTCACGCGAATGACGGTTGCTGATTCGCATTAGTAGTGCTAGAACATAACAAGAACAATGATTAACCCCACAACCGCAGCGCGTTTGGCGGCGGCCTACGGGCCTTGTGGATAAAGCAACGGCGCCGGCCGCTGCGGCTTGCCGGGTTTCGGGCGGCCACTAGGGTGGAATAGCGGGCAACGGCACATCAGCGTGCGGAGAGCATCATGGCAGGCAGCGTCAACAAAGTGATCTTGATCGGTAATCTCGGCGCCGACCCGGAAATCCGCCGCACCCAGGACGGCCGTCCGATTGCGAATTTGCGCGTCGCGACTTCGGAGAGCTGGCGCGACAAGACCACCGGCGAGCGCAAGGAAAAGACCGAGTGGCACCGCGTGGTCATCTTCAATGAAGGTCTGTGCAAGATCGTCGAGCAATATCTCAAGAAGGGCTCGAAGATTTATCTCGAAGGCGCCTTGCAGACCCGCAAATGGCAGGACAAGGACGGCAACGACAAATATTCCACCGAGGTCGTGTTGCAGGGCTTCAATTCGCAGCTCACCATGCTCGACACCCGCGGCGGCGGGAGCGGCGCAGGCGCAAGTGCAAGCGAGGGCGGCGACTTCGGCTCGCCGGGACCGACCGTTTCGCGCGAGCGCAAACCGGCCATGGCCGGCGCCGGCAAGCGCGATGACATGGACGACGAGATTCCGTTCTAGGCAGGCAGGGCTGCGCTCCGTTTATCCAGGCGAGCAGGCATAGCGCGGAGAATGGCCGTGTCGCTCGCGCCACTTTTGAATGCAAGCCCCGTCATCCAGCTTCACGCTTTTGCGCTCGGCCTCGTGCAGTTCGCCGCGCGCAAAGGCACCATCCCCCATCGCACCGTTGGTTGGATCTGGGTGATCCTGATGCTGGTCGTGAGCATCAGCGCCTTCTTCATTCACGAAATCCGGTTATGGGGTTTATGGAGCCCGATCCACCTGTTGGCGATCTTCACGCTTCTTATGCTGCCGCTCGCGATCTGGCATGCACGGCGGCACGCCGTCGACCGTCACCGCTGGACGATGATCGGCATCTTCACCGGCGGTCTCATTATCGCCGGGCTGTTTACTTTTGTGCCGGGCCGCATCATGCACGCGGTGACGTTCGGCCCGTAAGGTCTACGCGCCGAGCACCTGGCGCACGCCATCGATCACGAATTGCACGGCCAGCGCTGCCAGCAGTACGCCGAGCAGGCGCGAGAGCACGACATTGCCGGTAATTCCGATCAATTTTCCGATCCGCTGCGCCGCCATAAAGGAAACGAAACACGCGGTCAAAATCGCGGCGATGCCCGCAAGCAGGATCGCCAGCAGGAAAAGATCGCCGCTCGTGCGGCCGGCCAGCAGCACAGTCGCGGTGATGGCGCCGGGGCCCGCCATCAGCGGAATGGCGAGCGGGAACGCGGCAATGTTACGGACGTGTTCGTCCAGCGCCTGTTCCGCGGCTTTCGATTGCCGCTCAATGCGCACGCCGAACACCATTTCGGATGCAATTGAGAACAGCAGCAAACCGCCGGCAATGCGGAAAGCAGGAAGCGAGATAGCGAGCGTGCGCAACAGCCAATCGCCGATCAGCGCAGAGCCGGTCAGGATCGCGCCTGCAATCAGGCAAGCGCGCAGCGCCACGTTGCTGCGCGAGCGCTTCGGCAGGCCGTGGGTAATCGCGAGGTAGGTCGGCACAAGACCAAGCGGATCGACCACGACGAAAAGAGTGACCAATACTGCGATGGCATATTCAAGAGGCATGCAGCGGCGTAACGGGGCTGTTTCCGCGCGTCAAATGCGAGGACCAAGTTGGCTTATCGAAGGGCATTGATCCGGCCGTTTCGGCAACAGTAGAAATCCGCTACAAGTCATTGATTCTATGCGGTAAAATAGAAGGTATGCAGCCCGCTTTGAAGTGGCATTGCCGTGGTGAATCAGCTACAAAAATCCAGAACCAAAATCATCCAGGATCGCCTTCTTGTCCGACGTTGAAAATCCGAAATCGGGGGACGGAGGTCCCACCGACGTGCGTCCCATCTCCATCACCGAGGAGATGAAGCGCTCGTATCTCGATTACGCCATGAGCGTGATCGTGGCGCGCGCGTTGCCGGATGCGCGCGACGGCCTCAAGCCGGTGCATCGGCGCATCCTGCATTCGATGAACGAGCAGGGGCACACGCCCGACAAGAAATACGTTAAATCCGCGCGCGTTGTCGGCGACGTGATGGGCAAATATCACCCGCACGGCGATCAGGCGATCTACGACGCGCTGGTGCGCATGGCGCAGGACTTCTCCATGCGCCTGCAATTGATCGACGGCCAGGGCAATTTCGGCTCGGTCGACGGCGATCCGCCGGCCGCCATGCGTTACACCGAATGCCGGCTGGCCAAGCCGGCGATGGCGCTGCTCGGCGACATCGACAAGGACACCGTCGATTTCCAGGCCAATTATGACGGCAATGAAAGAGAGCCGGTGGTGATGCCGGCGCGCTTCCCCAATCTGCTGGTCAACGGGGCCGGCGGTATTGCAGTCGGCATGGCGACCAATATCCCGCCGCACAATCTCGGCGAGGTGATCGACGCCACCATCGCGCTGATCGATGCGCCCGATTTGTCCATCGACGATCTCATCCGCATCGTGCCCGGCCCGGATTTTCCGACCGGTGGTGTTATTCTTGGCCGCAACGGTATTCGCGGCGCCTATGCGCTAGGCCGCGGCTCGATCGTGATGCGGGGCAAAGCCGAGATCGAGACGCTGCGCAAGGAGCGCGAAGCGATCATCATCACCGAGATTCCCTATCAGGTGAACAAGGCGTCGATGGTCGAGCGCATCGCCGAACTTGTGCGCGAGAAAAAAATCGACGGCATCGCCGACCTTCGCGACGAGTCCGACCGCGACGGTTACCGCGTCGTCGTCGAGCTCAAGCGCGACGCGGTGCCCGATCTGGTGCTCAAGCAGCTCTACAGCTTTACGCCGCTGCAATCGACTTTCGGCGCCAATGTCGTTGCGCTCGACGGTGGCCGCCCGCGGGTCATGACGCTCAAGGACCTGCTCGCGGCATTTATTGCCTTCCGCGAAGAGGTGATCTCGCGGCGGACCAAGCACCTGCTTGGCAAGGCGCGCGACCGCGCTCATGTCCTCGTCGGACTTGCGATCGCAGTCGCCAATATCGATGAGGTGATCAAGCTCATCCGCGCCGCCAAGGATCCGAATACGGCGCGCGATGAACTCATGGCGCGCGAATGGCCGGCCAAGGACATGGCGTCGATGGTCACGCTGATCGACGATCCGCGCCATAAACTTTCCGCCAAGGGCGCCTGCCGGCTATCGGCCGAACAGGCCAAGGCTATTCTCGATCTGCGCCTGCAGCGCCTCACGGCGCTCGGACGTGACGAAATCAGGGCCGAGATGGACGGTTTGGCCGCCGAGATTGCCGACTATCTCGACATTCTGCGGTCGCGCGCGCGCATTCAGACAATCGTCAAGCAGGAACTGGCCGAGGTTAAAAAAGAATTCGCCACGCCGCGGCGCACCGTAATCGCCGAAGAAGCCGGTGAGGTCGAGGAAGAAGACCTGATCGCAAAAGAAGACATGGTCGTCACCGTCTCGCACCAGGGCTACATCAAGCGGGTGCCGCTTTCGGCCTACCGGCCGCAGCGCCGCGGCGGCAAAGGCCGCGCCGGCATGCAGACGCGCGAAGAGGATTTCGTCACCAAGCTGTTCAAGGCCAACACCCACGTGCCGGTGTTGTTCTTCTCCTCGCGCGGCAAGGTTTACAAAGAGAAAGTCTGGCGGTTGCCGCTGGCCGCCCCGCAGGCGCGCGGCAAGGCGCTGATCAACATCCTGCCGCTAGGTCAAGACGAGCACATCACCACCATCATGCCGCTGCCGGAGGACGAGAAGACCTGGGGGCAGCTCGACGTGATGTTTGCAACCACCAAGGGTACCGTTCGCCGCAACAAGCTTTCCGATTTTGCCGATGTTCGTCATTCCGGCATCATCGCCATGAAGCTTGCCGACGGCGAAGGCATCGTGGACGTGCAGATTTGCATGGAAACGGACGACGTGTTGCTCACGGCTTCGGAGGGCCAGTGCATCCGCTTCCCGGTCACCGACGTGCGCGTGTTCCAGGGCCGTACTTCGATGGGCGTGCGCGGTATCGCGCTCGACGACGGCGACAAAGTGATCTCGCTCTCGATCCTGCGACACGTTGCGGCGAGTGCCGATGAACGCGCGGCCTATCTCAAGCGTGCAAGCGCGGTGCGGCGCGGGACCGGCGGCGAGGAGGAGGCGGTCGATGCGGAGGAGGCGGTTGGCGCGATCGAGCTTGGCGAAAAGCGCTATGTCGATCTTTCGGCCGCCGAGCAATTCGTGCTCACGGTTTCGGAGAAAGGCTACGGCAAGCGTTCGTCGTCCTACGAATACCGGACCACAGGCCGCGGCGGCAAAGGCATCGTCGCCATGGATATCTGGGAGAAGAACGGCAAGCTCAAGGACAAGACCGGCCGGCTGGTGGCGTCTTTCCCGATTGAGGAGAGCGACCAGATCATGCTGGTGACCGATGGCGGCCAGCTTATCCGCTGCCCGGTCGATGGCATCCGCATTGCCGGGCGCTCGACGCAGGGCGTGATCGTGTTCGACACCGCCGAGAGCGAGCGCGTTGTGTCGGTCGAGCGGCTGGGCGAGGAAGACGGCGGCGAGTAACGTCCGCTAGCGCGCGCCAGCCGCCTGCAAGATTTTTATCATCTCGGCATATCCGCGCTGGCGCGCCAGTGCCAGCGGCGTCGCGCCATGCCGGTCGGCGAGGTTGAGACTGGCGCCGGCATCGGCCAGCGCCTTGAGCGTGTCGGTGTGATTTTTTCCACCATTGCCGAGCACGATCGATTCGATCAATGCGGTCCAGCCGAGATTATTGACGTGATCGAGCGGCGCTTTCGCCGCGATCAGCGTGCGCACGATTTCGGCGTGGCCGAGATGCGCCGCCGCGATCAACGCGGTGCCGTCGTAGAGGCTGGTGATATTTTTTGCGCTGGCGCCGCCGGCAATCGCGAGTTTAAGCATTTCGACGTCGTTGTTGACGGCGGCAATCGTGATGATGTCGTAGCGCTGGAACTCAAGCGCGTTCGGATTGGCGCCCAATCGCAGCAACGTCCGCGCCGCAGCGTGATGGTGGCCGAAGGCTGCCACATGCAGAGGCGTACGGCTGCGGGCATCCTGCGCATCGGGTTTTTCGCCGGCCGCGATCAGCCGTTCGATCTCCGTGACGTCGCCCTTGGCGGCGGCAGCATGCAGACCGGCATAGACGCGGAGTTCGCCTTGGCTGGGCGGGATTTGCGCCAGCGCGGGCGAGGCAAGCGCCAGCAACAGGAGGGCGAGGTGGAACATGACTGGAAGCTACAACACCGCGGAGGCCCGCAGATTGCAATTCGGCCCACTGGGCCGCAGCTCGGCGTCCGGTTATTTGCCGAAGCCGGGGAGGTCGCCCAGGCGGTCGAGGGTGATCAGGCGGATATTGCGATAGGCCGCGGCCTGGCTGTCCATGCACTGGTAGGGCCAGCCGCGCTGCCCGCAATCGGGCTGCGCCACAGGGATTTGCACCACCGCGCTGCTCAGGGGGCTGCTTTCGGCGATGTCCGGGCCAAAACCCGGAAAGCCGGTCAAAACGCCCGCGACAAGTGCGGCTGCCATCACTGCGGTTAAGGTCTTCAGCATCGTAGCCCCCTGTATTGCGCGTTTCCTGACCATCAGTCGCAGCCGGCAGGAAAAAGGTTCATGGCCATTGCCTGGCTGGGTGGGGGTGCGAGAGGTGCCTTGCGGGCCGGGAACCGCCGGGGTAGACCCGCCGCATGCCGAGGACCGCCCTTTACGCAGGGTCTTTCGACCCCGTGACCAACGGCCATCTCGATGTGGTGCGCCACGCCGTCCGCCTCGCCGACAAATTGGTGCTGGCGATCGGCGTGCATCCTGGCAAGGCGCCGCTGTTTACCCCCGACGAGCGGCTGGCCATGCTGGAGGAAACCTGCGCCCCGCTGGCGCGCGAGGCCAAGTGCGAGCTCTCCTGCATTACGTTTTCCGATCTGGTGGTGGCGACCGCGCAGCGCACCGGCGCGACGCTGCTGATCCGCGGCCTGCGCGATGCCACCGACTTCGACTATGAAATGCAGATGGCCGGCATGAACGAAACCATGACGCCGGAGGTGCAGACCGTGTTCCTGCCGGCCTCGGCCGCCGTCCGCCCGATCACCGCCACACTGGTGCGGCAGATCGCCGGGATGGGCGGCGACGTTTCGGCCTTCGTGCCGGCAAGCGTAGTGGCCCGCCTGAAGAAGAAGTTCCCCAGCAAGTCATAAGCGTTGCAGAGACCAGTCCGAGGAGTTCCCATGATCCGTATTCTCGCCGTCGCCGCCGCGCTCATCTGCGCGCTGCCTGCTTTTGCGCAGGCGCCGAAGCTTCCCGCCGGGCTCGATCCGCAAAACACCGTCCTGCTCGACACCAAGCATGGGCGGATCGTCATCAAGCTGCGCAATGACATCGCGCCCAAGCACGCCGAGCGCATCAAGCAGCTCACGCGCGAGGGATTTTACAACAATGTGCCGTTCCACCGCGTCATCGCCGGTTTCATGGCGCAGACCGGCGACGGCCAGAACGGCAACGGCACCGGCGGTTCGAAATATCCCAATCTGCCGCAGGAGTTTTCCAACGTGCCGTTCCGGCGCGGCGTGGTCGGCATGGCGCGGCGCGGCGACAGCGTCAATACCGCCAACTCGCAGTGGTTCATCATGTTCACGGAGAATTCCAGCCTGAACGGGCAGTACACCGTGATCGGCGAAGTGGTGTCCGGCATGGAGGCCGTCGACAAGATCAAGAAGGGCGAGCCGGTGGCGGATCCCGACCGGATTGTAAAAATTCAGGTCGCCGCCGACGCTAAATAACGCCCGCGAGAAACACGAACAAAAAAGGACAACCCATGGCCACGCCGGAAGACACGATGGTTCTCGAAACCTCCAAGGGCAAGGTGACGATCGTCATGCGGCCCGATCTCGCGCCCGGCCACGTCGCGCGCATCAAGGAGCTGGTGCGCGAGGGATTCTACGACGGCATCGTGTTTCACCGCGTGATCGACGGCTTCATGGCGCAGACCGGCTGTCCGCAGGGCACCGGCACCGGCGGCTCGGGGAAAAAGCTGAAGGCGGAATTCAACCGCGAGCCGCACAAACGCGGCACGGTTTCCATGGCGCGCGCGGCCAATCCGGATTCCGGCGACAGCCAGTTCTTCATCTGCTTCGAAGACTCGCCGTTCCTCAACAACCAGTACACGGTCTGGGGCCAGGTGAGCGAGGGCATGGAAAACATCGACAAGATCAAGCGCGGCGAACCGGTGCAGAGCCCCGACAAAATCGTGAAAGCGACCATCGCGGCGGACGCTTCGTAACTTTCTAATCCCTCCCCTTAAAGGGGAGGGTCGACCGCCGAGCGAAGCGAAGGCGAGCGGGGTGGGGTTCATTTCGCTAGATTGGCACCCCCACCCGGCGTGCTATGCGCGCCGACCTCCCCCTTGCAGGGGGAGGTATAGGAAAGCTCATGCGCACCGATCTTTTCGATTTCCTATTGCCGCCGGAACGAATTGCGTTGCGCCCGGTCTCGCCGCGCGATAAGGCGCGGCTGTTGGTCGTGCGCCCCGGCGCGGTGCGCGAATTGGATGACCGCTCCATGGGCGATCTGCCCAACGTGCTGCGCTCCAGCGACGCAGTGGTAGTCAACGACACCAAGGTGCTCCCGGCGTTGCTCGCCGGACGGCGCGTCGGCCGCGGCACCACCGAGCCGGAAATATTCGTGAATTTGCACAAGCGGCTCGACGGCTCGCGCTGGCTCGCGTTCCTGCGCCCGGCGCGCAAGCTGGAAGTCGGCGACGTGCTGCGCTTCGGCGCCGAAGGCAGGGTGTGCCTTCTCGATCAGCTCGACGCCACCGTCGAGGCCAAGGGCGACCACGGGGAGGTGACGCTCTCGTTCGCATTCCTCGGGCCGGTGCTGGATCAGGCTATCGCCGAGCGTGGCCAAATGCCGCTGCCGCCTTACATCGCCACGCGCCGCGCGGCCGATGAACGCGACCGTGCCGATTACCAGACCATGTTCGCCCGCGCGGAAGGTTCGGTCGCGGCGCCCACTGCGGGCCTGCATTTCAACGATGTATTGCTAAAAGCTTTGCGCGAGCGCGAGATTGAGGTGCATAAAGTCACGTTGCATGTGGGCGCCGGGACTTTTCTGCCGGTGCGGACCGACGATACCGCCGATCACAAAATGCACCCGGAATGGGGAACGGTATCGCGCGCAACCGCCGACGCGCTCAACGCGACGCGCGCCCGCGGCGGACGTATCGTTGCCGCTGGATCGACATCGCTGCGTCTTTTGGAAAGTGCGGCCGACGAGGAAGGCCGCATCCGTCCGTTCGAGGGTGAAACGTCGATCTTCATCACGCCGGGCTACCGCTTCCGGGCGGCGGACATTTTCCTGACCAATTTCCACCTGCCGCGCTCGACGCTGTTCATGATGGTCGCCGCCTTTTCCGGCCTTGAATTGATGCAGCGCGCCTATGCGCATGCCATCGAGTCGGAATACCGCTTCTATTCCTATGGAGACGCCTGCTTGCTGTTCCGGGCGAACCAGCCCGAACCGGCCCGCAGGATCGCGCCCGCGCCGGAATGACGATCGACGAATGACAGACAAATTTTTATTTCGTCTTATCAAGACCGACGGCGCTGCACGCCGCGGGGAAATCGTCACGCCGCATGGCACGGTGCAAACACCGGCTTTCATGCCGGTCGGCACGCAGGCAACGGTGAAAGGGCTTGCGCCGGAGGCCGTGCACGCGACCGGCGCCGAGATCGTGCTCGGCAACACCTATCATCTCATGCTGCGCCCGGGCGCCGAACGGATCGCCGAACTCGGGGGCCTGCATAAATTCATGAACTGGCCGCATCCGATCCTAACGGACTCCGGCGGTTTCCAGGTGATGTCGCTTTCCGAATTGCGCAAACTCGACGAGAACGCAGTGACGTTCCGCTCGCATCTCGACGGCGCCATGATAACGCTCTCGCCCGAGCGGGCGATCGAGGTGCAGACGCTGCTTGGCGCCGATATTTCGATGCAACTCGATGAATGCCTGAAATTGCCGGCGGAGCGCGGCGAGATCGAACGCGCCATGCGCCTGTCGTTGCGATGGGCCGAACGCAGCAAGAAAGCATTCGATGGTTCAGCAAAGGGCCGCGCGCTGTTCGGCATCGTGCAGGGCGGCGACGACGCCGGCTTGCGCGGCGAGAGCGCTCGCGCGCTGGTCGATATCGGATTCGACGGCTATGCCATCGGCGGGCTTGCGGTAGGTGAACCGCAGGCGGTGATGCTGGCGACGGTCGCCGAGGTTGCGCGCGTGCTGCCGGCGGACAGGCCGCGCTATCTGATGGGTGTCGGCACGCCTGACGATTTGATCGAAGCGGTCGCACGCGGTATCGACATGTTCGATTGCGTGTTGCCGACCCGCAATGGACGCCACGGCATGGCGTTCACGCGGTTCGGCCCGGTGAACCTTGCGAACGCGCGCCACGCAACGGACTCGCGCCCGCTCGATGCGGAAGCTGCGCATGCCGCCGCACGCGACTATTCGCGCGCCTATCTGCACCATCTCACCAAGGCCAACGAAATCCTCGGCGCCATTCTGCTTTCCACCGTCAATCTCAGCTATTACCAGGAACTGATGGGCGGCATGCGCGCGGCCATTGCCGTCGGCCGCTTCGACGAATTCCGCCGGCAAACCAAAGCGCAGTGGGTGCAAGGGGACATTCCCGCACTTTAATCGTCAGCCTGCACATCGACCGCGAGCGGGTTTCTGGTCCACAATGAATGACGCAAGGACAGTCGCATTTCATGATCACACCTGAGACGTTCAAAACGCGCCGCAAGCCGCGGCTCAAACTTCCGCCGGGCGCCTGCGATGCCCATTGCCATGTGTTCGGGCCGCCGCCGCGGTTTCCCTACGCGCCGAACCGGCGCTACACCCCTGAGGATGCACCGAAGGAAACGCTTGCCGCGCTGCATAAGCATCTCGGCATCGAGCGCACGGTCATTGTGCAGGCGAGTTGCCACGCCACCGATAACAGTGCGATGCTTGATGCCATTGCCGCCAATCCGAAAAACACCCGCGGCGTCGCCATCGTTGACGATAGTTTCACCGATGCCGACTATGCCAAGCTGCACGATGGCGGCGTGCGCGGCGTGCGCTTCAATTTCGTCAAGCATCTCGGCGGCGCGCCGGATCCCGGCGTGTTCAATCGCGTGCTCGACCGCATCAAGGGCATCGGCTGGCACGTGGTGCTGCATCTCGACGCGCCGGACATCATCCCGCTCTCCGCAATGATCCGTGGGTTGCCGCTGCCGTTCGTGATCGATCACATGGGCCGGGTGCCGGCGGCGGGCGGGCTCGATCAGCCGGCCTTCCGCGCATTGCTCGAGCTGGTGCTGCTGGAGAATTGCTGGATCAAGGTTTCCGGCTCGGAGCGCATTGCCATGCCGCCCTACAAGGAGGCAATCCCGCTCGCTGCCGCTTTGGTGAAAGCCGGCGATGGGCGCGTGCTCTGGGGCACCGACTTTCCCCATCCCAATCCCACCCATGAGGCGGACGAGGCCGACCTGGTTGACCTCGTGCCGCAATTCGCGCCCGATGCCGCCGACCGCCAGCGGGTGCTGGTGGAGAACCCGGCGCGGCTATATGGTTTCAACTGACAAGAAACGACCGGAGGAAACGCACATGTTCGCAAGGACCAAGTTCGCAAAGCCGAGCAAGACTGCGCAGACGATCGCTCGCGGCGCGATCTTCGCCGCTTTGACCGCGGCAGCTGCCGCGTGGCTGGCGCCGCAATCGGCGCAAGCGCAAGGCTATCCCGACCGGCCGGTGCGGATCATTCTGCCGTTCGGTCCCGGCGGCGTTGCCGATATTTCCACCCGTATCGTGGCGGAGAAGTTGGGCGATAAACTCGGGCAACGTTTTGTCATCGAGAACATGCCCGGCGCCGGCGGCATCACCGCGGCGCGCGCCGCGCAATCGGCGCCGGCGGACGGCTACACGCTCGCTTTGCTCACCAATGGCACCGCCATCAGCGTTCCGCTGTTCAAGAGCCTGCCGTTCGACCCGCTGAAGGATTTCACGCCGGTCTCGACCATGGGCTATTTCGATTGCCTGTTCATTTCGAATGCGGAGTCGGAATTCAAGACGCTGGGCGATTTCGTCAAGACCGCGCGTGCAAAGCCGGGCACGCTCAATGTCGGCACCATCACGCGCGGCGGCACGCAAAATCTGACCGCCGAATTGTTCAAATCGACGGCCAATCTTGATTTCGTCATCGTTCCCTTCCGTACGACGCCGGAAGCGATCGTCGCGCTGTTGCGCAACGACGTGCAGATGGTGGTCGATTTCTATGCGGCACTGCGGCCCGGCCTCAACGACAACAAGACCCACGCGCTGGCCTGGAGTGGGCCGCAACGCTCGCAGGCGCTGCCGAACGTGCCGACCGTGCAGGAATCCGGCGTGGCCGGCTTCGAAGTCAAGTCGTGGAACGCGCTTTACGCCCCGGCCGGGACGCCGGCGGAGGTTGTCAGCAAGGTGAACAAAGCGCTGCATGACGTTCTCGCCGATGCGGACGTGAAAGCGAAGCTGCTCGCTCTCGGAGTCGAATCCAAAGCCAGCACGCCGGCCGCGATGGACGCGCAGATGCGCGCGGACATCAAGAAGTGGGGTGCGGTGATCGAAAAAGCCGGAATTTCGAAGCAGTAGAAGCGTCACGGGCGCCGGGCCGGACAGCGATGATCGACGCGGTCATGGCGTTCTTGTCGGCGCCGCTCGATCTCTATTGCGAGCGCACCGATCCGACATACTGGGCGGAGCCGGTGAATGCGATCTCCAACGCCGCGTTTTTGATCGCGGCGCTGGCGGCATTCATGCATTGGCGGCGCAGCGGCGGCCGCGATCCGCCCGTGCTCGCGCTGATCGTTGTCGTTGTGCTGGTGGGGTTAGGCTCGTTCGCGTTCCACACCTGGGCGACGCGCGGCGCGATGCTGCTCGATGTGGTTCCGATCGGTATTTTTATCTACGGATATTTTCTGCTGGCGCTGCGCCGGATTCTCAAACTCGCATGGTTCCCTGCGATCTTGCTGTTTACCGCCTTCATCGCACTTTCACTGTCGCTGGCGCGCTTTGTGCCGCGCGACGTTCTCAACGGCGCCAGCGGCTATCTGCCGGCGCTCGCTGCTCTGTTTGCGATCGGCTGGCTGGCGCGGACGCAATACGCGGGCCGTGCGCTGCTGCTCGCCGGAGCGATCTTCATCGCTTCGCTCGCCTCCCGCATTGCCGACCTCGCGGTCTGCGGTGCAATTCCGCTCGGCACGCATTTCGTGTGGCATGTACTTAACGCTGCGGTGCTGTATGTCGTCCTGCGCGCGGTGCTCGCGAATAGAGCTGGCGCCGCTCAGGAGCCGCCGTAAAGCCAGGCGATGCCGTCCCAGGCCTGTTGCGGCGTGCGGCCGGCAAGCATCTGGTCGCGCAACTCGGCAGTCGGCCCGCGCGCGTGATAAATCTCGCCGTAAAGCCTCGCCATGACCTGTACGCGCGCCGTGCGCAGATAGCGCGCCTGCTGATACTCTAGGAACGCAGCATGCGGATCGTCCGGCTGCGCCGCCACGCGCTCGGCGAGACAGACCGCGTCCTCGGTCGCCATGCAGGCGCCTTGCGCCAGATATTGCAGCATCGGATGTGCGGCGTCTCCGAGCAGCGTTACACGGCCTTTGGTCCAGTCCTTCACCGGCTCGCGGTCGCACAGCACCCACATGCGCCAGGTTTCGATGCGATCGAGCATGCGCAGCACTTCCGGCCGCTGGCTCTTGAAGTGGTTCCACAGCAATTCGGTGCCGACTTCGGTGTTCCAGCCTTCCTCGTAGCGGTCGGAATGGAACACGGCCACCAGATTATAGAGCTCGCCGCGGCGCATCGGGTAATGCACGAAATGCGTGCGCGGTCCGGCCCAGAGAACGATGTCGGGCTTCCACAGGTCCGCCGGCACGTCGGCGCGGTTAAGCACCGCGCGATAGGCGATGTGTCCGGAGACGCGCGGCTTGCCGTCACCGACGATGCGGTCGCGGATTTTCGACCACATGCCGTCGCATCCGATCAAGGCGCGGCCGGCAACGCTTTCGCCGTTTTGCAGCGCCACGGTGACGCCGTTGCCGTGGTCTTCGTAGCTCTCGACCTGGCGGTTGTTTTCAAGCGTAACAAGATCGTTGCCCTGGCAAGCCTTGAGCAAGGTGGCGTGGATGTCGGCGCGATGAGTCACCGCATAGGGATATTGGAAGCGTTCGATAAATGCGCCGTCGAGAGGAATGCGGGTTACCAGCGCGCCGGTGAGCGCATCGCGCATTTCCATGCCGTTGACGCGGTGAGCGTCTGCAAGCACCGCGTCCTTGAGGCCGAGGCGTTCAAGCGCGCGAAAAATGTTGGGGCCGAGTTGGATGCCCGCGCCGACCTCGCGGAACTCGGACGACTGCTCCAATACGCGCACCGGGAAGCCCGCGCGCGCCAGCGCATAGGCCGCCGCCAGGCCGCCGATACCGCCGCCGACCACCAGAAACGGTTGCGATCCGCCATTTACGCGCGCCATTTGCGCCCTCAAAATTTATCACGGCATTATCGTCAGTTTAATGCGCCGGCGTGGATCGCGCCAAGGCCGGCAGCGCGGGGCGCAAGGCGGCACGCATGCAAAAAACCCGCCGGTTTGGCCGGCGGGCTTGTTCTCGCAGCGTTAATTCGCCGCGGTTTATTTCACCACTTGGCCACGGATCTCGCCGGCCTTGTTGGCCTCGGTGTGGATGTTGACGTACCATTTGCCGCCCATCAAGTCGGCGGCCTGGGCGTCGGTGAGTGTGGCCGAGCCTTCAAACGGGCTCGCGGCCGGTGCAATCGGCACCGCGACGCCGTCGTTCTTGCCGGATTGGCGGCATGGAAATGCGCCGCGGTGGCGGGGCCGCTGAGGCCCGAATAGCTGCCTTTCCAGGAGGCTTTCTTGCTTGCCGTGTCGTAGGTCACGGTGACCGCACCGGTCGCCTTGCTTTCGTTCGGCGGTACTTCATTTTTGCCGCTCAACGTGGTCTTGAGATTGACGATCTCGGCGTATGACGGGGACGCGATAACAAGCGCGGTGGCGCAGGCCATTGCCGCCAGCGCGGAACGCAGGATCGTTGAATTCATTTTTGTTGCTCCTTGAACGGAACGGACTATTGTCGGCCCCAATCGGATAACATCGCAAAGGCTATCCTATTCCCGGTTGCTGCGGTGCGCGGCCACGCGAAATTGATCGCTAATGGGTCATCACAGCGAGCGATGTCACGGACACGCCGCCGCAAGATTCGCATGACCAGTGATGACGAATCTCTACGCCATCGACGAGTTCCGACAACATCGGAGCCAGCAGCATTTCCTTGCAATACGGGCATGCCGGCGATGCCAGGTAACGCTTGAACGCGGAGTTACGAGGCGTATCGGTATGGAGCCGCATGACAACCTCCTCCTCGTGTTTGTTCTTGTGTAATTTGAAACCTATAGCCGTTCTGTGGCGACCCAAGGACGCTTTCGTGAAACTTGAGTGACGTAAGACTTAACGCGCCGTTGCAAATGGAGCCGCGGCGGAATGGCCGGCGGCGCGCGCGGTATCGCTGTGTGCTAAAAATGTGGTGAGCGCGGCGGGACTCGAACCCGCGACCACTTGATTAAAAGTCAAGTGCTCTACCATCTGAGCTACGCGCCCTTTGGCGCGGGTTTACGGGCGCTCTCGTGCCCGGTCAATAGGCGGCGTGGCGCGGCAGAGCGGAGCCAAAAGAGCGTCGTGCGATGGCTTGCCGATGCCCGGTTGTTGTCGCGCCGCCGCCCGGATTTGCTACACTGTCCGCCGCACGAGGAACTTTAATGCCGATCGTCAACCGCATCGCCGCTCTGCACGCCGACATCACCGCCTGGCGGCATGACCTGCACGCCCATCCGGAACTGCAATACGACGTCCACCGCACGGCCGGGATCGTCGCCGAGCGGCTCAAGGCTTTCGGCTGCGACGAGGTGGTGCCGGGTATCGGGCGCACCGGCGTCGTCGGGGTGATCCGCGGCCGCAAGCAAGCATCCAGCGCGCGCAAGGTGATCGCCCTGCGCGCCGACATGGATGCCTTGCCGATCGAGGAGGCCACCGGCCTGCCGTACAAGTCCACCGTGCCCGGCAAGATGCACGCCTGCGGCCATGACGGTCACACCGCGATGTTGCTTGGTGCTGCGCGCTATCTTGCCGAGACTCGCAATTTCGCCGGCACCGCGGTCGTCATCTTCCAACCGGCGGAGGAGGGCGGCGCCGGGGCTAAGGCGATGCTGCAAGACGGATTGATGCAGCGCTTCGGCGTCGACGAAGTCTACGGCATGCACAATTATCCGGGCTTGCCGCTCGGTCAGTTCGCGATGCGGTCCGGCCCGATCATGGCGGCGGCCGATCATCTGTCGATCGACATCGAGGGGGTTGGCGGACATGCGGCGCGGCCGCATTTCGCGGTCGATACCGTGCTGGTCGGCGCCCAGATCGTCAATCAAATCCAGTCGATCGTTTCGCGCAATGTCGATCCGCTGGAATCCGCGGTGGTGTCCATTTGCATGTTCGAGGCCGGCAAGACCGACAACGTGATCCCGCAGCATGCGCGTCTGCAAGGAACGGCGCGCAGTCTCACGCCGAAAGTGCAGGAGTTGCTGGAAAAGCGTCTGCGCGAAGTGGTCGAAGGCACGGCGCGGCTATACGGCGCGAAGGCCAAGCTTATATATCGGCGTGGCTATCCGGTGGTCATAAACCACGAGCAGCAGACGGCGTTTGCCGCCTCCATCGCCGCCGAGGTCGTGGGCGCCGACAAGGTCGATACCGACGTTGCGCCGGTCATGGGTGCGGAAGACTTCTCGTTCATGCTCAACGAGCGTCCCGGCGCCTTCATCTTCGTCGGCAACGGCGACAGCGCCGGGCTGCACCACCAAGCCTACAATTTCAACGACGAGGCGATCCCGTTCGGGACTTCGTATTGGGTAAAATTGGTAGAAACTGCGCTGCCGGCGTGAAGCGACCTAGAGTCTGATCGGCTTCGATTGAATCAGGGCCCGGCTCCAGCTTTTTGTTTGAGCATGATCTTTTCCGAAAACCGGTTCCCACTTTTCGGGATCATGCTCTAAAACTACTTGATCAACTCGACCCGGTTGTCGACAGGCGCCTGTACGTCGGCGACGGCGGCGGCCGCGCGCTTGGGCAGCATGTCGGCGAAACGTGTCTCCAGGCTTCGCCAATAGGCAAACTCGTTCAGCGGCGTGCGTTCGATGGCCGCCAGCGCGACGGCGGCGAGGAATGGCACGCTCTGGATCATCAGCACCGCGGCGAAAATATTGATCTCGTGAATCTGCTTGGTGTTGGTCGCGATCAGCACCGCGGCGCTGGCGATCAAAAGGCCGGCCAATATCGCTTCCCAGAAGGCATGGAAATCGGCCGGCGGCCGCGGCTTGCCGCCCTTGGAGGTGCGGACAAACGGCAGACGATCCTTCACGATCCCGAAGCCGACGGCGCGCGCCACCGTCCATTGCACCGACATGGCGGCGCACACCGAGCCAAACATCTGGCCCGGCCGCATCGGTACGCGCAGCCGGTAGAGCGCGACGAAATGCACCACCGAGACCGCGAAACTCGCGATGATCGGAATGGTGAGAATTTTGTCGGGCACCGCGATGCCGAGGAAGGCGATGGCGGGCAGCCAGAGCAAATTCAGGATTGCGACCGTGACGCCGATGCTTTCGGCGCCGAGCCAATTGAGCCAGCCGAGGGCAAATTCGCGTTTCTGATCGTGCGAGAGCCGGCTTGCGCCCGGCAGGAACCGGCGCCAATGCTTTCGGACGATCTGGAAGCCGCCATAGGCCCAGCGGTGACGCTGTTTCTTGTAGGCTTCGAAGCTGTCCGGCAGCAGGCCGTGGCCGTAGCGCACATTGGTGTATTGCGCCTGCCAGCCGAGTTCGAGAATCGTCAAGCCAAGATCGGTGTCTTCGCAAATCGTGTCGCTCGACCAGCCGCCGGCATTCTCGATCGCCGCGCGGCGGATCAGGCACATGGTGCCGTGCACGACGATGGCGTTGAACTCGTTACGCTGCACCATGCCGATGTCGAAGAAGCCGGCATATTCTCCATTCAAGGCGTAATGCGTGACGCTGCGTTCGCCGTCGCGGTGATCCTGCGGCGCTTGGATGAGGCCGACTTTCGGATCGGCGAATGACGGCACCAGGTTCTTCAGCCAATCCGGCTGCACGACATAATCCGCATCGATCACGCCGATAATCTCGGCATCGCTCTCGGTGTGAACCAAAGCGAGCCGCAAAGCGCCGGCCTTGAAGCCGGCGAGGTTGTCGGCTTTGACGAATTTGAAACGCCCGCCCAGCGCCTTGCAATGTTCTTCAATCGGAAGCCAAAACGCCGGGTCCGCTGTGTTGTTGATGACGACAACGCATTCGAAATTCGGATAGTCGAGACGCGCCAGCGCATCCAGCGTCTGCCGGAGCATTTCCGGCGGCTCGTTATGCGCCGGGATGTGGATCGAGACTTTCGGCGCAAAGCCATCCGGCGCCAGCGGCGGGGAGGCGACCGAAATGAGGCGCTGCGGCTTGCGCCCGAACGCGACGGCGGCAATTTCTTCCACGCGCGTGAGCGCGATCAGCACCAGTGGAATCAGCAGGATCAGCCCAAGCCCGAGGGCGAATGCGGCGCCCGGTACGAAATAATGCGCGTTCCAATATCCAAATATGGTGGCGAACCAGGCGCCGGCAACGTTGGTGGCGCCGACGAGCATGACTGTTTGCCCAACGGTCACTCCGGCCATCGTCAGGATGGGCAACGACAGCACAATGCCGAGCAACAATGCCAGCCCCGCAAGCTTCCAGTGGTCGGGATCGGAAACCGGCCCGGTCCAATTGAACTTGGCGTGGCGCGAAGCGTCGAACAGGCCCCAATAGGGACCGACGCCGCCTTCGAAAGTCTTCCACGGCTGGTCGATCGCCTCGACTATATTGTAGTCGATGCCGTAGGATTCGGCTTTGGCGATGAAAGTGCGCAGCACTTGCGCCTGTTCGATCGATCCGGGATTGGCGTTCTTGAGATTGTAGCCCGCGCTCGGCCAGCCGAACTCCGCGATCACGATGCGCTTGCCGGGATAAGCTTGTCGCAGCTTGTCGTAGATCAAGATGGCCTGGTCGACCGCCTGCTTCTCGGAGAAGCCTTCCCAGTAGGGCAGTATATGCGCGGCAATGTAATCCACCGCCGAAACCAGTTCGGGATTCTCCATCCAGACATGCCAGATTTCGCCGGTGGTGACAGGAACCGGTGAAGCGCGTTTGACCCGTTGGATAATCTGAATGAGGTCCGCAACCTTGATCTCGCCGCGGAAAATCGTTTCGTTGCCGACCACGATGCCGTTGACGTTGCTGTAGCGGCGGGCAAGGTCGGCGGCGGAGCGTATTTCGCGCTCGTTGCGGTCTTTATTTTTATCGATCCAGGCGCCGACGGTTACCCGCAAGCCGAATTCGTTGGCGATGGCTGGCACCAGCTCGACGCCTGCGGTCGCCGAATAGGTGCGAATGGCGCGGGCGAGCGGCGCGATGATCTTGAGGTCGGCGCGGATTTGCGCGGCTGTGGCGCGGTCGCCGGAGTCGGGATGCGAGGCGCCGGAAAACGGCGCATACGAAACGCTCGCGAGTTGACTATCGACGTCGGGAGCCGTCGTCTGGGTACGGTTCAATGCCCACAACGCGGCATGCACGCACGCGACGAGCGCGATGACGGCAGCGACGGAGCGCATAACGCAGTAACCAAGTGGGGCAGGGATGCACGTACCCGAACCCGTCCCCTGGGTTCGACCGAGGCTCATGCGGCAGCGCAGCGTAGACTGGCACGGAGCAGTCGTTCAAGTAGGAACTGCTGATGGCGAATTAAGGGCACCGCGCAGCTCGGAAAAAATAATTCGCGGCGATGACGGTTCTAACGGGCCGTGGTTCCGGCCGGCGCGGCTGGGCTCGCCTGGGCGGCGGTCGGCGGGGTCGCCGGCAGGCCGGGGTTAATCCAGCAGGCGTGAACGCGGCCGCTCAGGCTTTCCTGGGCTTTTGGGTCGATATTGCCCTGCCGGACCAGGCAGCGGAATGTCGCCTGGATATGGCCGCCGGGGCATCCGAACCGGTCATAAATGTCAAGGTGGCGGAATGCGGTGTCGAGATCGTCCCGCCAAAGCAGGTTGACCACCCGCCGCCCAAGCCAGACGCATTCCGGATTGGCCGCCGCCCCCGTGAGCAGACGCCCGGCTTCGGCGATCTCGTCGATCTTCTTTTGCGTGTCCTTGACGGCGTCGCCGGATGGCGGTTTTTGCTGCTCGGCGGGTTTGGAATCACCGCTTTGGCCGAAGGCAGCCAATCCACCCGCAAAGGCGAGCAGCACCGTGCAGAGCACAACGGCAACGTTACGCGAACTGAAAAAACGCATGAATCCGCTGGTATTGTTGGGCCGCACCGCGACCAAAACCCCGGCTCCCCCTGTGCGACCGGAATAGGTCGGCATTACGGCGCGCCGGGCCGGATTTGTCCAGCGCAACTCGCATTTTTGCTTAAGGCCCGCGGCCTGAGCGCCGGACCTTGGCAGTCTTAACCGCGCGCGATAAGCCGGTCGGGCTTTTGCGATAAATCTGGACCCGTCGATGCGTCTACCGCTTGGACTGTTTGCGCTTTCGGCGGCGGCCATCGCGGCGGCCTGGGCCTGGCTTGGGCAGCCGGTCGAAATGCCCCAGACGCCGTTTGCATGGGGCGAAAAGCTCTATTGTGTCTCCTACGCCCCGTTCCGCGGGCAGCAAAACCCGCTCGACGGCAGCACGCATATCGAGCCGTGGCAGATCGAGGAGGACCTTCGCCAGCTCGCCCGCCTGACCGATTGCGTGCGCACCTATTCGGTGGATTCAGGGCTCGATCGCATCGCCGAGATCGCCCAGCGCCATGGCTTGAAGGTCCTTCAGGGTCTTTGGTTGTCGAGCCACGCCGGCAAGAACCGCGAGCAGATTGAGACCGCGGTCGCCTTGGCCAACCGTTTTCCCAACACCATCCGCGCAGTCATCGTCGGCAACGAAGTGTTGCTGCGCGGAGAAATTTCCGCGAGCGACCTTGCCGGCATCATCCGCGGCGTGAAGGCGCGTGTGCCGGTGCCGGTGACCTATGCCGATGTCTGGGAGTTCTGGCTGCGTCACACCCAAATCCGCGACGCGGTCGATTTCGTCACCATCCATATCCTCCCCTATTGGGAGGATTTTCCGATCCCTGCGCGCAATGCCGCCGCGCATGTGGAGGCGATCCGGCGCAAGATGGTCGACGCATTTCCGGACAAGGAAATCATTGTCGGCGAGGTTGGCTGGCCAAGCGCCGGCCGTATGCGCGAAGGCGCCTTGCCGTCGCCGGTAAATCAGGCACGCGTGATCCAGGACGTGCTCGCGCTCGCCAAGCGGGAGAATTATCGCGTCAATGTCATCGAGGCATTCGACCAGCCCTGGAAGCGCCGGCTGGAAGGCACCGTCGGCGGTCATTGGGGATTTCTCGACTCCGGCACGCGCGACTTCAAATTCATCTGGGGCGAGGCGGTGTCGAACCATCCGCGCTGGATATGGCAGGCCGCGGGCGGGATTGCTTTTGCAGCGCTGGTATTCGGTGCCGCTTATTTTGCGCGTGGGCGCAACCATCCTTCGCCCGTTATTTGGTTTGGCGTTGCGGCCAATGCCACTGTCGGCGGAATTTTGATCGGGTGGGCGGTCGAGAATGTGCCGATCGAAGCCTTAAGTATTGGCGGCTGGATACGTTCGCTCGCCATGGTGGCGGTTGCATTCGCTGCGCCGCCTGTCGCCGCGGCAGCGCTGACGGCCAATCTCGCCATACCTCGTTTCTCGGATATTCTTAATCGCAACCGTCCGCGCGACCCGATTGTATGCGCGCTCGGCGTGAGTTTGATCTTGCTCGGCGCGATTGCGATGATGCTGGCGCTCGGCCTGGTGTTCGATCCGCGCTACCGGGATTTTCCATTTGTGCCGCTCACCGCCGCAACCGTGCCGTTCCTGATTCACAGCCTGTTGCGCCCGCGCGCAAGCGGCCACCGCGCCGCCGCCGAAACTGCGACCGCAGTGTTGCTGGCGGTATCGGCCGCCTACATCGCATTCAATGAAGGCTTCGCCAATTGGCAGGCGCTATGGTTGTGCGCAGTGTTGGCGGCGCTGGCGTTTATTCTGACTCGGGTGCGCGGCGCGCCAGGCTAAGCACCAGCAGTGCGATCGCGAGTGCGGACAACGCCACATTATAAAGCACGATGCCGAAGCCGGCGGCTGCGAGAGCGACCGCGAATAATACCACCGATGGCCGCAACAGATTGAGCGCCGCGACCGCCACCGCGCTCCAGCCGAAGACGGAATGCGTGAACAGCGCGATGGCGGTCTTGCGCGAGGCGCAAAGCCAGGTGTTGAGTCCACCATCGCAGGCAAGGCCGACACTGGATTGCTCGATGGCGAGATAGCGTAAATAGAGCGCATAGCCGAGCGAGCAAAAGCCGATCGTCAGCAGCCAAATGGTTGCACGCGTGCTGGGAAGAAAAAGTTTCATCGCAGGCTCCACGGCGATTATGCCGGGGACAAGCGCATCCGGCAATTATCGCGCGGCCAGCCGTTGCCCCTCGAAGACGGCAGCACGGCACGCCATACGCGCGGCCGCAAGCGTCGTACATAATTTTGCCGCTGCGGCGGCATTGGCGAGCGGGCCGACGATGAGGCGCAGTTCCGGCATTCCGGGCCGGCTTTCGTTCACGCCCACCACCGGCAGCAAACCTTCGAACAGCGGACCGTGATTGGCCTTCGCCGCCGCCCATTGCGAGCGCAGCGCCTCCATGCTGGCCGCTCCACCGATATCGGCGCCGAATTCCATCCGCGCAGCGGTGAGCTCGGCGGGCGCCGGCGTGACGTTGGTAATTGCAGGCGCGGCGGAAGCGGTATGCGCTTCGGAGCGGGCCGAAGCGGGGGCAGTTTTGATCGATCCGGTCATGTCGTCGAGATTGCGTTCGAGGCCGGCGATGCGGGTGAGCAGCCGGTCGCGGTCGTTTCTCAGATCGCGTACCGCCGCGGCCAGGCGCCGTGTTTCGCCCGCGCTGTCGGCGTCGCGCGGGATGAGTTGCGCGATGGTCGGGAGAGCGGGCATGGCCGGGTCGCGCACATTCGCAACCGCCACCTGTAGGCGCTGCGCTCCGGTATCCGATTGCGTGACGATCACCACGGCCGCAAGGGCGACGGCGGCCGATGAGCCCCAGAACCCAAGCCGCCACAAGGCGCGCATGTCGAACGGCTTGTTTTTCGGCTTGGGCGCAGCAACCTGTGCCTTGATCGCCATAAAGTTCTCCGAACGGCGAATCAGCTCATTGAAAACATTAGCAGAATCCTGTCATGGTCGCTTCCATTGCGGTCGATTCAGCAATCTGTATCGCTGCTTTGCCCACAGGCTTGCCGGCGCAAATACAAATTTCGTGTGAGGTTCGATGTTCACCGCCACAAAAAACAAGGCGCTGCTCACCACCACCACCGGGGCATTGCCGCGGCCGAGCTGGTACACGGCGAACCTGCGCGGCATGCCGCTGTCGCATGGTTTTTCGCAACACGCCTATCGCGAACAGCACTTCGACTGTCTGGCTTGCCATGTCGCGGCCCAGCACCGTGCCGGCATCGACATCATGGTCGATGGCGACGCCCGGCTCGACGATGACGTCGCCGGGCGAAGCTGGGTGAGCTACGCGACCGAGCGCATGCAAGGCATCGGCGCGCCGCGCGTCGAGCGGCCGCCTGCGAGCTTCATGGCCGACAAGGGCCCCGGCGATTTGATGTGGGAGGTGATCGAGGCCAGCATGACGCCGCCGGTCGAAGGCAAGATCGGCGAAACAACTCTGGAACTCGACCGCGCCTACAAGGCGATCGCGCCGATGACCGACCGGCCGGTCAAGATCGGTTCGATCTCCGCGCAGATTCTCGCGCTGATGTTGACCGACGAGCACTACAAGGACCGGCACGCATTGCTGATGGATATGTCGAAGGCGCTCAACCGGGAATACCATGCGCTCGCCGACGCTGGCGCGCCGCTGCTGCAGGTCGAGGAGCCGGCGATCCACCAGATCATCAACGATCCGAGCCTCAAGCCGGAGAAATGGGTTGCGGCATTCAACGTCGAGGTCGCCGGTCTACGCAAAAAATGCGAGGTCTGGTGCCACACCTGCTGGGGCAGCCCGGCGGCGCAACGCATCGCCAAGGTGCAGTCCTATGCCAAGGCGCTTCCTTATTTCAACGAGCTCGACATCGACGTGCTCACCGTCGAAGGCGCCTCGAACGGCGGCATCGATCTCGAAAACTTCGGCAAAATGATTTCCAAGAACAAAAAGATCGCGCTCGGCGTCATCAGCCATCGCACTTTGCAGGTGGAACGTCCCGAGGAGGTCGCCGACCTCGTTCGCCGCGCGCTCAAGTATATCGAGCCGGAGCGGTTGATCCTCACCAGCGATTGCGGCTTCGGCCGTCAGTCGATGAGCCGGATGCACGCCTTCTACAAAATGGTGTCGCTGGTGCGCGGCGCAAATATCGTGCGCAAGGAACTCGGCCTGGAAGAAACCTATATCCCGGCGACCGATCCCAAGCTGTCGATGGTGCCGTTGGCATGAACGCTCGAACCTGCCTGGCGATCGTGCTCGCCGCCGGCGAGGGCACCCGCATGTGCTCATCCCGCCCAAAAGTTCTGCACGCCATCGCCGGCCGCTCGATGCTCGCGCATGTGCTGGACGCCTTTGCGGGGGCAGACGGCGTCGATATCGCGGTCATCGCCGGGCCGAAGCATGCAGAGATTGCCGCCGAGACGCTGCGGATTGCGCCGCGGGCGGAGATATTCGAACAGGCCGAGCGGCGCGGGACGGCGCATGCAGTGCTCTCGGCAAAAGCAGCGATCGCGCGCGGGCCGGACGATATCTTGGTGATTTTCGGCGACACGCCGCTGGTGCGGCCGCAAACGCTTGCCGGTTTGCGCGCAGCGCTTGCCGGCGGCGCGGCGGTTGCGGTGCTGGGATTTAGGCCCGCCGATCCGGCCGGCTATGGACGGCTGGTGATGCAGGGCAATGAGCTTGCCGCCATTCGCGAGGACAGCGATGTGAGCGCGCAGGAGCGCAAGATCATGCACTGTAACGGGGGGCTGATGGCGCTTGCCGGCGACAAGGCCCTGGCCATCCTCAATCGCATCGGTAATGACAATCGCAAGCATGAATTCTATTTGAGCGATGCCGTTGCCATCGCCCGGGATATGGGCTTCAAAGCGGCCGTCATCGAAGCCGAGGAGGACGATGTGCGCGGAATCAACACCAAGGCACAGCTTGCGGAAGCGGAATCGGTCTTGCAGCAGCGCTTGCGCCGCGCGGCGCTGGAAGCCGGCGTGACAATGCAGGCGCCGGAAACCGTATTCCTGTCGGCCGACACCAAATTCGGCAAGGATGTCGTGGTCGAGCCGCATGTGGTGTTCGGTCCCGGCGTTGTGATCGACGACGGCGCCGTCATCCATTCGTTTTCGCATCTTGCGGGCGCGCATGTCGGCCCGCGCGTTTCGGTCGGGCCGTTCGCGCGCTTGCGTCCCGGCACCAAACTCGGCGAAGGTTCGCGCATCGGAAATTTCGTCGAGGTCAAGGAGGCGGTGATCGAGGCCGGCGCCAAGGCCAATCATCTCAGCTATATCGGAGACGCGCGGGTCGGCGAGGGCGCCAATGTCGGCGCCGGCACCATCACTTGCAATTACGATGGCGCGGGAAAACACCGCACCGATATCGGCAAAGGCGCCTTCATCGGATCGAATACGGCGCTGGTGGCGCCGGTGAAGATCGGCGACGGCGCCTATGTCGGCTCCGGCTCGGTCATCACCGAGGACGTGCCGGCGGATGCGCTGGCGCTCGGGCGCGGCAAGCAGGTCATTAAGGAAGGCGGCGCGGCACGCTTGCGCGGATTGCAGGCGACGGGCAAGAAGAAGCCGTAACCAGTCGATTGGACGATTGCCCGCCCGCATTTGCGGCCTAACGGCAATTGTCACAGGACGAAACGCCATTTGATTTCCATTCGCTCGGTTGCACCGCTTAAACCGTAACGTGATATCCCCATCCGGGGCATCAACAGGGATCATCCAGGCGGATGTGCGGAATCGTCGGCATTCTTGGCGTCAAGCCGGTCGCGGGTCAGCTGGTCGATGCGCTCAAGCGCCTCGAATATCGCGGCTATGACTCCGCCGGCGTCGCCACGCTCGAAAACGGCACGCTGACGCGCCGCCGCGCCGAAGGAAAGCTCAAGCAGCTCGAAGCGCGGCTGCAACGCGAGCCGCTGCAGGGCACCGTCGGCATCGGCCATACGCGCTGGGCGACGCACGGCCGGCCGACCGAGAACAACGCGCATCCGCACGCCACCGAGCGCGTCGCCGTCGTGCACAACGGCATCATCGAGAATTTTCGCGAATTGCGCGAGGCGCTCGGCAAGAACGGCGCCAAATTCGGCAGCGAAACCGACACCGAAGTCGTCGCGCATTTGGTCAGCGAGGAGATGGGCCGCGGCAAGTCGCCGGTCGAAGCTGTCGAAGCCGCGCTCAAGCAATTGCGTGGGGCATTCGCTCTCGCGTTTCTGTTTTCCGGCGAAAACGATCTGATGATCGGTGCGCGCAAGGGTTCGCCGCTCGCCATCGGCTACGGCAAGGGTGAAATGTATCTCGGTTCCGATGCGATCGCGCTTGCGCCGTTCACAAGCACGATCAGCTATCTGGAAGACGGCGACTTTGCTGTGTTGACGCATAAGGGCGTCGAAGTGCACGACGCCAAGGGCGGCGTGGTCGAGCGCGCGGTGGTGAAATCCACGGCGTCGGCCCACATGGTGGATAAGGGCAACCACAAGCATTTCATGGCCAAGGAAATCCACGAGCAGCCGGAAGTGGTCGGCCACACGCTCGCGCATTACATCGACATGACGGCGGAGCGCGTGCGGCTGCCGGGCGTGCTGCCGTTCGATTTCCGGAATTTCAAGCGCATCTCTATATCGGCTTGCGGCACGGCGTTTTACGCCGGGCTTGTCGCCAAATACTGGTTCGAGCGTTTCGCAAAATTGTCGGTCGAGATCGATATCGCCTCGGAGTTCCGCTATCGCGGCGCGCCGCTCAACGACGGCGATCTGGCGATATTCATTTCGCAGTCGGGCGAGACCGCGGACACGCTTGCCTCGCTGCGCTACGCCAAGGAGCACAAGCAGCACGTTTTGTCGGTCGTCAACGTCCCGACATCGAGCATTGCGCGCGAGAGCGACGTGGTGATGCCGACGCTGGCCGGTCCCGAAATCGGCGTTGCTTCGACCAAGGCCTTCACCTGCCAGCTCGCGGTACTTGCCTGTCTTGCCGTCGCCGCCGGCCGCGCGCGCGGCGAACTGTCCGAGACCGATGAGAGAAATCTTGTGCGCGCGCTGATCGAGGTGCCGCGCCACATGGCGGCCGCGCTGGCGCTGGAGCCGCAGATCGAGGCGCTCGCGCAAGATCTCGCCAAATGCCGCGACGTGCTTTATCTCGGCCGCGGCACCAGTTTTCCGATCGCGCTTGAAGGCGCGCTTAAACTGAAGGAAATCTCCTACATCCACGCCGAGGGCTATGCCGCCGGCGAACTCAAGCACGGTCCGATTGCGCTGATTGACGAAACCATGCCGGTGATCGTGATTGCGCCCTATGACCGCGTGTTCGACAAGACGGTGTCGAACATGCAGGAAGTGGCGGCGCGCGGCGGCAGGATTATTCTCGTCACCGACCCGAAAGGCGCGCAGGAGGCGACAATCGATTCCGTTGTGACGCTGGCGCTGCCGGAAATGGCGTCGACGGTGACGCCGCTGGTCTATGCGATCCCGGTGCAATTGATCGCCTATCATACGGCGGCGGCGATCGGCACCGATGTCGATCAACCGCGCAACCTCGCGAAATCGGTCACCGTGGAATAGAATAGCATCATGACATCGCTCGACGATCAATCACGCGTACCGCCGCCCGCGTTTCCGGCCCCGCCGCCGGTCAAAGGCAGCTTCGGCGCGCGTATCCGTAATTATTTTCTCACCGGATTGATCCTGACCGGGCCGCTCTTCATCACCGCCTATCTCACCTGGTCGTTCATTACCTGGGTGGACGACCTGGTGCGGCCGTTCATTCCGCCAGTCTATCGGCCGGAAACTTATCTGCCGGGTCCGATACCGGGCACCGGTCTTGTGATCGCTTTTCTGGCGCTGACCTTGCTCGGTTTCCTCACCGCAAATCTGGTCGGGCGCACGCTGGTGGAAATGGGCGAGAAGATATTGGGCCGCATGCCGATTGTGCGGCCGCTCTACAAGACCATGAAGCAGATTTTCGAGACGCTGTTCTCGAAGTCGGGATCGAGCTTCCGCACCGCTGCGCTGGTGGAGTTCCCGGCGCCCGGCATGTGGTCGCTGGTGTTCCTCTCGCAGCCGCCGAGCGCGGAAATCGCGACGCGCCTGCCGCAGAGCGAGCATGTCTCTGCCTTTTTGCCATGCACGCCGAATCCGACCACCGGATTTTTCTTTTATGTGCCGCGCAAGGACATCATCGAACTCGACATCTCGGTGGAATCCGCGATGACGCTGGTGATGTCGGCTGGCATGGTGCAGCCGCAGGCCGATGCGCAAAAGAAACTTGCATCGATGGCGGCGACTGCGCGGGCGGCGCAGTCGGCAAAGATGAAGACGATCGCAAAGTAATTAGCCGGCGCGGATCAGCCGGATCGCTTCGTCCTTTTCGAACAGATAGAGCAGATGGCGCAACGCCGCGCCGCGCGGCGTGGTGAGACCCGGATCGCGTGACATGACCAATGCCGCATCGTCGCGCGCGGCGCTGAGATATTTGCCGTGCAGTTCGATGCGCGCGATGCGAAAGCCGGGCAGGCCGCTCTGCCGCGTACCGAGCAGATCGCCTTCGCCGCGCAGCCGCAAGTCCTCCTCCGCGATGCGGAATCCGTCCTCGGTTTCGCGCAAGATGGCGAGCCGCGCCTTGGCGGTCTCGCCAAGCGGGGCCTTGTAGAGCAGCAGGCAGGTCGAGCGTGCGCTGCCGCGGCCGATGCGCCCGCGCAGTTGGTGCAATTGCGCCAAACCAAAACGTTCGGCGTGCTCGACCACCATGACGGTCGCCTCCGGCACATCGACGCCGACCTCGATCACCGTGGTGGCGACCAGCAGCCGCGTCTCACCGGCGGCAAAGCGCGACATTGCTCTGTCTTTCTCCGGTCCCTTCATGCGGCCGTGGACGAGATCGACGGTCGCACCGAAACGTTCCTTGAGTTCCGCAAACCGGGCCTCGGCGGCGGCAAGATCGATCTTCTCGGAGTCCTCGACCAGCGGGCAGACCCAATAAGCGCGCTGGCCCTCGTCGAGCGCGCGGCCGACCGCTGCTTCCACTTCATCGAGGCGCGATAAAGGAATCGTGCGGGTATCGATCGGCTGCCGCCCCGCCGGCTTTTCGCGCAATTCGGAAATGTCCATGTCGCCAAAGTATGTCAGCACCAGCGTGCGCGGGATTGGCGTCGCCGTAAGCACCAACACATCGACGGCATCGCCTTTTTGCGTCAGCGCGAGCCGCTGGTGCACGCCGAAACGGTGTTGCTCGTCGACGATCGCCAGCGCCAGATCCTTGAATGCAACTTCATCCTGGAAAAGCGCGTGGGTGCCGACGACAAGATCGATGTCGCCGATGGCGAGCCGGGCCAGAATATCGCCGCGTTCGCGTCCGCGTTCGCGCCCGGTGAGGATCGCGACGTGCAAACCGGCGGCCTGCGCCAAGGGGGCGATGGTGTTGTGATGCTGGCGCGCCAGCAGTTCCGTCGGCGCCATGAGGGCCGCCTGCCGCCCAGCCTCGATCACCGTCGCCGCGGCGAGCAGCGCCACCACCGTCTTGCCCGAGCCGACGTCGCCCTGCAGCAATCGCAGCATCCGTTGCGGCAGCGCCAGATCAGTGATGATGTCGCCGAGCGCGCGCTGCTGCGAAGGCGTGAGCGAATAAGGCAATGCGTCGACGATGCGCGTGCGCAGCAGCCCTTCGCTGGCGCTGCCGCGTCCTGCCTGGCGCCGCATATGCGCGCGCACAAGTGCGAGCGCAAGTTGGCCGGCGAGCAGTTCGTCGAACGCAAGCCGCGCCCAGGCCAATGTATCGGGCAGCACGTCGCGCGGCTCGGCCGGCCGGTGCAGGCTTTTGAGCGCTTCGGCAAAAGCGGGAAAGCGCTCGCGCGCCAGCCACGCATCGTCCTGCCATTCCGGCAAATCCGGCAATTTGCCGAGAGCGCTTTCCATTGCCCGGCGCACATTGCTGAGGGCCAAGCCCTCGGTGAGCGGATAGACCGGCTCGACCAGCGGCAACGTGGCGAACCCGGCTTCGTCCACCACGCGGTCGGGGTGCACCATTTGCAGCATGCCGTCGTAAAGTTCGGCGGTGCCGGAGACGTATCGCAGCTCGCCCTCGGGCAGCAGCTTTTCCAGATAATCTTTGCGCGCATTGAAAAAAGTGAGCGTGATATCGCCGGTGTCGTCGTGGGCGTAGACGCGATAGGGCGCGCGTGCGCGATGCGGCGGCGAGGGGCGGTGCTGATCCACGGTCACCGCCACGGTGACAAGCGTTCCCGGCACCACCTCGTTGAGCTTCGGCCGTGCGCGGCGATCGACGGTGCCCGAGGGCAGATGGAACAACAGATCGACGATGCGCGGCGCTTCGTTATCGAGCAGCCGGCGGTAAAGCCTTTCCAGCTTGGGCCCCACGCCGGACAGGCTGGTGAGCGCGGCAAACAGGGGATTGAGCAGGTTGGGGCGCATTTATGCAGCTTACCTCAGCTCTCAGCGCAAGGCAGTTGCTCCTGACATTGTGCCGCGACCTCGTTATATAAAAACCCGCGCCCGGCTCCGTCCGGGTTTTTGGCGTTGGAGACACGATGACCGGATCGACGCTATCGAGCGACGGCCTTGACCCGCGCCGCCGCCGGCTGCTGTTCCGGTCGTGGCATCGCGGCATCCGCGAGATGGACCTGATCCTCGGCCGCTTCGCCGACGCCTGTCTGACGCAATTCAGCGATGCCGAGCTGGACGACTACGAGCGGCTGATCGCAATGCCGGACCCAGACCTGCTGGGCTGGGTCACCGGCGAACTGACGGCGCCCGCAGATTACGACACGCTGCTGCTGCGGCGGCTGCGCGATTTCCATCTCAACGCCCGCGACGTGACATGAACCTCGTGCAGAAATCCCCGGCTGAATCGCTCGCGCCCGGCAAGCCGCTCACACTCGCCAATGTCGCCGACGGCGCCGAGGGGCTGGTGCTGGCCGATCTCGCCCGCGCCATCGCCGCGCAGCCCAACGCACCGGCCACAAGCCTGACGGTGATCTGCCGCGACGGGCAGCGGATGGCGGCGCTCGCCCGCGCGCTCGCCTTTTTCGCTCCCGATATTGCCGTGCAGGAATTTCCCGCCTGGGATTGTCAGCCCTATGACCGCGTGTCGCCGCATGCCGGCGTCGTCGCGCAGCGCATGACCGCGCTGTCGCGACTTGCGCGTCTGAAGGGCAATGAGCGCCCCTCGGTGCTGCTCGCCACCGTCAATGCCGCGCTCCAGCGCGTGCCGGCCAAAGAGCTTGTCGCATTGCAGGCGTTGTCCGCCGCACCCGGCAACGTGCTCGGCATGGCGAGCATTGTGCGCTGGCTCGAACTCAATGGGTTTGTGCGCGCCTCGACCGTGCGCGAGCCCGGCGACTATGCGGTGCGCGGCGGCATCCTCGATCTCTACCCGCCGGGCATGGATATGCCGGTGCGGCTGGATTTTTTCGGCGATGCGCTGGAATCGATCCGCAGCTTCGATCCGCAGACCCAGCGCACGGAAAGCCAATTGCGCGCGCTCGATCTCGTCCCGGTCGCGGAATTTCAATTGGTGACGGAAACCATCCGGCGGTTTCGTACCGGCTATGTCGCACAATTCGGCGCCGCCGCGCCCGACGATCTGCTCTACGCGGCGGTGAGCGAAGGCCGCCGCTATCCCGGCATGGAACATTGGCTGCCGCTGTTTCACGACAAGCTCGACACGCTGTTCGACTATCTGCCTGGTTCCGCCATCGTGTTCGAGCCACTGGCGGAGGACGCGGCACGCGAGCGGCTCACGCAAATCGCCGACTATTACGACGCACGCAAACAAGCGCTCGCCGATCATTCCAGCCCGCCCTACAAGCCGCTGCCGCCCGACCGGCTTTATCTGGCGGAAAAAGAATGGCAGGGGCGGCTGGACGCTGCCGCGCTGGCGCGGCTGACGCCGTTTGCTGTGCCGGGGAGCTCCGCCGCCGTTATCGACATCGGCGCGCGGCAGGGCCGGAATTTCGCCGCCGAGCGCGCGGAACCCAACGCCAATGTCTTCGATGCCGTGACCGGCCACGTTCAAGGGCTTCAGGCGTCGGGCAAGCGGGTCGTGATCGCGCTGTGGAGCGAAGGCTCGCGCGAGCGCATGGGTCATGTGCTTGCCGACCACAAATTGACAAATCTCACCGCCGTCGCGTCTTGGCCGCAGGCGCTGGCGTTGCCGAAATCCGCCATCGGGCTTGCGGTGCTCGGGATCGAGTCCGGATTCGAAACCGGCGAGATTGCGCTCGTCAGCGAGCAGGACATCCTCGGCGACCGGCTTGTGCGCCCGCGCCGGGCGGCGCGGCGGGCGGAAAATTTCATCGCCGAGGTCACCAGTCTCGCGCCCGGCGACCTGGTCGTGCATGTCGATCACGGCATCGGGCGCTTTGCCGGTTTGCAGACGATCGAGGTCGGCGGCGCACCGCATGATTGCCTGGAAATCCACTACGCCGAAAACGCAAAGCTGTTTCTGCCGGTAGAGAATATCGACCTGCTCTCGCGCTACGGCTCGGAGCAGACCGGCGTCGAACTCGACCGGCTGGGCGGCGGCAATTGGCAGGCGCGCAAGGCGCGCATGAAGAGCCGCATCCGGGAAATCGCCGGCGAATTGATCAAGGTTGCCGCCGAGCGGTTGCTGCGTCAGGCGCCGAAGCTTGCGGTGAGCGCGGGCGCCTATGACGAGTTCTGCGCGGGTTTTCCCTACGAGGAGACCGAGGATCAGCAGGCCGCTATCGAGGCGGTGCTGGCCGATCTCGCCTCCGGCAAGCCGATGGACCGGCTGATCTGCGGCGATGTCAGATTCGGCAAGACGGAAGTCGCGCTGCGCGCCGCGTTTGCCGCCGTCATGAACGGCAAACAAGTCGCTGTCGTGGTGCCCACCACATTGCTTGCGCGCCAGCACACAAAAACCTTCACCGATCGCTTCCGCGGATTTCCGGTCAAGGTCGCGCAGGCTTCGCGGCTGGTGTCGGCTGTCGATCTGGCGAAAGTGAAGCAGGAACTGGCCGACGGCGCTGTCGACATCGTCGTCGGCACCCACGCACTGCTCGGCAAGGCGATCCAGTTCAATGACCTCGGCCTGCTGGTGGTCGACGAAGAGCAGCATTTCGGCGTTGTGCACAAGGAAAAGCTCAAGGCGCTGCGCGCCGAGGTGCATGTGCTCACGCTCTCCGCCACGCCGATCCCACGGACCTTGCAACTTGCGTTGACCGGCGTGCGCGATCTTTCGATCATCGCCTCGCCGCCGGTCGATCGTCTGGCGGTGCGGACATTCGTCTCGCCGTTCGACCCGCTGATCGTGCGCGAGGCGCTGCTGCGCGAGCGTTATCGCGGCGGCCAGGCGTTCTATATCGTCCCGCGCATCGAGGATATTGCCGGTGCCAAGGAATTTCTCGACAAGAACGTGCCGGAGGCGCGCGTCGCCGTCGCGCACGGGCAGATGCCGCCGACCGTGCTGGAAGACATCATGTCGGCGTTCTACGACGGCAAATACGACGTGCTGCTATCGACCACCATCATCGAATCCGGGCTCGACATTCCGACGGCGAATACGCTCATCGTCCATCGCGCCGACATGTTCGGGCTGTCGCAGCTCTATCAATTGCGCGGCCGGGTGGGGCGCTCGAAAATCCGCGCCTATGCGCTGTTCACGCTGCCGGTAAAAAAGCCGATCACCGCGCAGGCCGAGCGCCGGCTGAAAGTCTTGCAATCGCTCGATACACTCGGCGCGGGGTTTCAGCTTGCCTCGCACGATCTCGACATTCGCGGCGCCGGCAATCTGCTCGGCGAGGAACAGTCCGGTCACATCAAGGAGGTCGGCTTCGAGCTTTACCAGCAGATGCTGGAAGAAGCGGTGTTCAGCCTGCGCGCCGGCATTACCGCACCCGTCGCCGACAAATGGTCGCCGCAGATCACCATCGGGACTCCGGTGCTGATTCCGGAAGACTATGTCGCCGATCTAGCCGTGCGGCTCGCACTCTACCGGCGCCTCGCCGAAGTCGAGGACGAGCGCGAGATCGAGGCCTTCGGCGCCGAGTTGGTGGACCGTTTCGGACCGCTGCCGGAGGAGGTTGAGCATTTGCTGCAAGTGGTCGCCATCAAGTCGCTCTGCCGGCGCGCCAATGTCGAGAAAATCGAGGCCGGGCCAAAAGGAGTCGTGCTCGGATTCCGCGACAACACATTCGCCGATCCGGACCGGTTGGTGGCCTATATCCGCGAGCGGGGCAGCGATGCGCGCGTGCGGCCGGACCAGAAGGTCGTGTTCTTCTATGAGTGGGATGAGCCGGAGCAGCGCCTCAAGGGCACCACCGCGATCCTGCGCAAGCTTGCAAACATCGCCGGGCAGGCCAAGGCGGCGTAACTCACCGCCTTAGTGTGGCATCCGCAGCACCGGCTTGATGGTTTTGCCGGTGCTGGATTCCTGCGCGGCGCGGTTGATATCGGCAAGATCGTAGAAAGTGATCATCCGCTCCAGCGGAAACCGTCCCTGCATGACGAATTCGACCAGCTTCGGGATAAATTCCTGCGGAACGCTGTCGCCTTGAATCACGCCGCGAATGACGCGGTCTTCTTGCAGGAACGGCATATCGAACGATACTTCGTTGCCGCTGCGTGCGCTCCCAAGCAGCACGCAGGTGCCGGCCGGCATCAGCGCTTCGACCGCCTCGCGGAAAACCGGCGGCTGCGCGGAAGTTTCCAATGCGAAGCGCACGCCGCTGCCGGTGAGCTTGCGGATTTCCGCCACCACGTCGGTGCGGCCGGAATGGTTGATCGTGTGCGTCGCGCCCAGTTCGCGCGCGAGTGCGAGGCGATGTTCGTGGATGTCGACTGCAATGATGGGATTGCAGCCGGCGATCTTCGCCGCCATTAATCCGGAAAGCCCGACGGCGCCCACGCCAAACACCGCGAAGCCTTCGCCCGGCTTTGGCTGCATGACGTTGAACACGGCGCCCGCGCCGGTCTGGCCGCTGCACGCCAGCGGACCGAGCAGTTCAAGCGGCGCGTCGTTGCGCACCTGCACCGCGAAGCGTTCGTTGGCGATGGCAAAATTGCCGAAGGAAGACTGCTGGAAGAAGGCGCTGTAGACCGGCGTGCCGTTTTTGGCGAGCAGCGTCGAACCGTCGGCGCGCGTACCGTTCATTTTCAAGTCGAAGGCGTGCGCGCAATAGCTTTGGCGATGGGTTTGGCAGTTCGGGCAAGCGCCGCACCAGGGATACGACATGACGACGTGGTCGCCCGGCTTGAATTTGCGCACCTCCTTGCCGACGACGCGCACGATGCCGGCGCCCTCATGGCCGTACACGCCGGGATAGGGGGTCGCATAATAGCCGTCGCGGGCGTGCAGATCGGTCTGGCACATGCCGCTGGCGACTACCTGAACCAGCAGTTCGTCGGGCCGCGGATTGCAAAGCTCAAGCGTGTCGATGACGAACGGACCGGACTTCTCGCGCATCACCGCCGCAGTGATCTGCATAATCTTAAGTCCGGCTCAGGCGCGCGCCGGCATGCCTTCGGCCGCCGCTTGCTCGATGGCTTGCGCGAGTTGTTCCGGGGCCTGCGCACCGGAGATGGCATATTTGCCGCCGATGATGAAGCAGGGCACGCCCTCGATGCCGGATTCCTTGGCGGCGTTGGCTTCCTGCTCGATTGCCTCCAGGTCCTTGTCGCTCGCGAGCCATTCGCGCACCTGTTCGGCGTCGAGGCCGCAATCGGCCGCCGCGCGCGCCAGCACCTCGTGGTCGGAGAGATCGGCGCCCGCGGTGAAATAGAGATCCATCAACCGCTGTTTCATTTGCGCGGCATTGCCACGCTCGCCGGCCCAGCGGATCAGCCGGTGACAATCGATCGTGTTGGGCTGGCGGCTGATCTTGTTCTTGTCATAGGTAAGGCCGTCGGCCGCCGCCGCCGCCGTGACCCGCTGCGCGATGCTGTTGTAGCGATCGACCGAGCCGAATTTTTTGATGAGATATTGCTCGCGCGTGATGCCTTCGCGCGGAATCCAGTCATTAAGGAAGTATGGCCGGTAGTGGACTTCGACCGCAATCTCCGGCTTGAGCGCCAGCGCCTTTTCCAGCCGGCGCTTGCCGATAAAGCACCACGGACACACGACGTCGGACACGACATCGATGCGAAGCGGCGGTGGCGATTTTCCGGAGCTGGATTTCTCTGACATGGGCGGCACCTCTTTCGAGGCCACCCTAAGCCGCCGATTATTCGGCGGCAACCGCCCGGCTGCCCAACACGCGTAACATCAGCGTGTCCAGCGTGTCGCCGGCCTTGAAGGATGCGAGCGTCACGTTGGCCGTGGCTTTGGCTAGTTCGCGGTGCGGCGCCAGCATGGTGTGCTTGAGCACGCTGGCAATGCGGCGGGCAACCACATGGGCGTTGCGCAGATCGGTTTGCGTGAACGCCGCCAGGATCGTGCCGTCGTCGTCGAGACAAGCAAAGTCGATATTGCGTGTGAGCCGGCTGAGCAGGCGCGCGCCATCGACGCTGACGCGGCGGTCGAAGGGCGCATCGAATGAAAATTTCGCGACGCAGAGCGCGCCGCCGCGCTCGGCGGCGTCCTCGACCACTTTGCCGAGATCGTGCCAAAACGCATCGCGCGTGAGCAGACCGGTGTCGGGATCGTACATGCCTTCGGCATCGAGCGATTTGAGCACGCGCTTGAGCCGCGCTTCGAAGGCATGCAGCCGCACCAGCGGGATCATGCGCTCGACGATGCGCGTAGGGTCGGCGTCGATATGATCGACGTTCGGCAATCGTTCGCCGAGTTCCTTCGGTACATCGGCCGCGATGGCGACGGGGATGTCGCGGAAGCGGGGGTCTTGCCCCAGCAGCGTGAGGAAGGCTTCCACCATCGGTGCGCTGAAGCCGTCGCCGATGACGATGCCGTCGATGTCGCGCGAATCAAGATGCTTTGCCGCCGTGCCCACGCTGAGCGCGCCAACAATGCCGATGCGCTCGCCGATGGCGACGCTGAGCGCGGGGTAAAGCCGCCCGCGTCCGGCAATCAGCACGGTGGCGTCCTCCAGCGCGTCGCCGACGGGGAGCCGGACGATCCGGCCGCCGAGCGAGGCGAAACTGTCGATGCGGCGGAGCACCGTGGCGTGCAACGCGCGCACACGCAATGCGCCGCGCAAGCGCGCGATCATCCGCTCGACCGGAAGGTTGGCGTCGGTTGCGAGCGCAATCGGAACAGCCGCGCCCATATCGCGTTCGACGCGCGCGATCACCGGCACCATCGGGCCGTTCACGGTCGCGACTTGCAGGCACAACATGCGCCCGGCGGCCTCGCTCGGCGGCGGGCCGGGCTCGGCGAGCACGATCGCCACCGGCTTGACCGCCACAAAGGCGGTCGGCGCATCGGCCCATTTTGTTTCGACGATGGGAAAAGCGCCTGCCGCGCGGAGCGCCTCGACCAGATCGGTCGCCGGCTGCTCGGCGACGACGATCATCGGACCTTGCAGGGACATGGGGTCTCACGCGCAGGTTACTGATAGCGCGCGAGCTTACGGGGGAGGCTGTTAACGTCTCGTCAACGCGGGCGGATCACGCGGCGGTGGCGCGCCCGCGCTCGCGGAAAGCCCCGGCAATCAGCGCATTGACGCTGAGCGCGGCGAGCCTGTGCTCCACCGCCGCCCGGTCGGGCGCCGATCCGGCCAGCCGGTGACCGGTGAGCGCATCCGGCAGCACGGCAAATGTCGCGCCGGCTTCCAGCCGTTCGACCGTCTCCACAACCTCGCGCAACACGAAGCGATAGCCGCCGACGCCGACGATGCCGGTGGGCGAGCCGGTCACCACCAGCGCGCGGATGTCGCGCTCGGAGCGGCAGGGATAGCCGGTGTCGACAAAGCCTTCGCGGTCGGTCTTGAGATGGGGCAGAGCGCCGCGCTCGGCGCCGGGAGGAAACGCATGCGCCGGCACCATCGGGCCGCGCAGCGCGACCGTGCCTGTATCGGTGCGCGCGACTTCCGCCACCGGCACGGCATTGGGCGAACCGCGCGGAGCGCCGATGCTGCCGAACCCGATCGGTGCGGGCTTGCCGCTGGTCCCGCGCCGCGCCGCCAATAGTCCGATTTCGCCGAACGCCTGTACGTCGATGAGCCCGATAGTTTCGCGCCATGCCGAACTGGCGGCGAGATGCTCGGGCGCGCGCCACAGTCCGACGATGCTCTTGAGGCCGTCTTCGCCCGCAAGCAGACCGGCCTCGGCCAAACGGGCGACCAGCGGGCCCGGCAGGATGACGGTTTCGCAACGATGCGCGCGGCGCTGGGCGGCAAAACTCATAGGATCGAACGGTTGATGCAGCGCCAGCGTTCCGCCGGTCAGCAGCCACGGCATGACGGTCAAGGCGATGCCGGCAAATGACGAGACCGGAAGCGCGGACAATATGACCGCGTCCTGCTCGCTGCGGCTCTCAAGAAAAACGGCGAGGCCGCCCGCGATCAGTTGCAGATGACTGCGCGCAACCGGCGTAAGGCCGTCCGCGTTCACCTCGAAGGTAATGGCGGCCAGATGCGCTGCCGGATTTCCCGCGCGCTCGACCGCCACCGCCGGATCGGGGTCTTCGCCACTGAACAGATCGTCGAACGGCACCACGCCGTCGGGAAGTTTTTTCCCGAAAGCGCAAACATAACGGATCGGAAAAATCTCGGCGGCAATCTGCATCGTCAGATCGCAATGCGCCGTTGCGCCGATCCGGCAAGCGGTCACCAGGATTTTTGTGCCAATCCGGCCAAGTGCCGCGACCGCATCGATCCTGCGCCACAGCATCGGGACCGGCACGGCAATCATCCCCGCGCGCAAAGTCGCGAGCAGCATCAGCACGCTCTCGACCGTATTCGGCAATTGGAAGCCGACAACGGCGTCGGTGTGCAGACCGAGCCGGCGCAGGCGCTCTGCGATGGCCGATACCATGCGGTCGGCCTCCAGATAAGTGAGGCGGCGCGGGGCATTGTCGGTAAAATCTTCGCGATTGGGCGGATCGGCGAGCGCCACCGCATGCGGACGCCGCAGCACCGCCCGGCGAAATATATCGTCGAGCGTTGCCCGGTTGCCGGCAGCGGCCGCCGCGGAGGGGAGCGTGGGATCGCCGAGGATCATGAGCGTGGCCTCATGCCGTTCATTTCCGGCGCCACCAGGTTTCGGGCAGAAAACCGAACAAGGAAGTTTGCGCCGGATGCTCGATTGCGGTCCAGCGCGCCACCCATTGCTGCGGCAGGTGAAACAGCGGCACGACGTAAAATCCCGAGAGTAGCACGCGGTCGAGCGCGCGCGTTGCGGCGACAAAATCCTCGCGCCTTTCGGCGCTGAGCATGGCGGCGATCATGGCGTCGGCTACCGGCGATTTGACGCCCATGTAATTGCGCGTGCCCTCCTGGTCGGCTGCCGCCGCACCCCAGTAGAAACTTTGCTCGTTGCCGGGCGAGAGCGACTGGTCCCAGCGATATTCCATCATGTCGAAATCAAACCCGATGCGGCGGCGGTCGAACTGCACCGCATCGACAGCGCGCACGTGCGCGGCGATGCCGGCGCGCTTGAGATCGCGCACGAAAGCGAGCGCCAGGCGTTCCTGGTCCTTGGTTGTGGTCAAAATTTCAAATGTAAACGGGCGTCCGCTCGCACGTTCGCGCAATTCGGTGCCTTTGAGTTCGTAGCCCGCCTGCGCAAACAGTGCGAGTGCGCGTTTGAGCGTATCGCGGTCGCGGCCGGAGCCGTCGGTGACCGGCGGCGTCCAGTTTCCCGACATGATGTCGGCGCGAATGGCGCCGGGAAACGGCGCGAGTAACGCGCGCTCGCGCGCATCCGCCGGCCTGCCGTGAGCGGAAAGCTCCGATCCGTCGAAATAGCTGGCGCTGCGCTCATAAAGGTCGAAGAAAAAATTGTGATTGACCCATTGAAAGTCGAACAGCGTGAGGATCGCCTCGCGCACGCGAATATCAGAAAAGATCGGCCGGCGGGTGTTGAGGACAAAACCCGAAATGCCTTTCGGCAAACCGGATGCAAATGCTTCCTTGACGATGCGCCCGTCGCGCACCGCCGGCACGTCATAGGCAGTCTGCCAGCGGCCGGGGTCCAATTCGAGCCGCACATCGTAGAGGCCTTTTTTGAAGGCTTCGAAATGCGCATTGCCGTCGCGATAATAATCGAAACGGATTTCGTCGAAATTCCACAAGCCGCGATTGATCGAAAGATCGCGGCCCCAATAGTCGGGATTGCGTTTGAGCGTCATGCTCTGTCCGGGTTTCACTTCGGCGAGCGTGTACGGACCGCTGCCGACCGGCGGCTCGAACGTCGTTTCCTCGAAAGTCGCCGGATCGATCGCGTGCTTGGCCAGCACCGGCATCAGGCCGAGGATCAGCGGCAATTCGCGGTCGTCGCTGCCGGTGAGATCGAAGCGGACGCTGTGCTCGCCGATCGCTTCGGCCTTTACGACCTTGGTGTAGTAGGTGCGGTAGTTCGGCCGGCCTTTGTCGCGCAGCAATTGCCAGGAGAAGATCACGTCCGCCGGCGTCACCGGCTTGCCGTCGGAAAAGCGCGCGGCCGGGTCAAGCGTGAAGGTGACGAAGCTGCGGGCGGTGTCGGTTTCGACCGTGCGCGCGAGCAGCCCATAGAGCGTGAACGGTTCGTCGTAACCGCGCGCCAGCAGGCTCTCGATGACATAGCCGCGGAGACTGGCGACCGCGAGGCCCTTAACGATGAACGGGTTGGTGCTGTCGAAGGTGCCGAGCACGCCCTGCACCAGGCGGCCGCCCTTCGGCGCTGCCGGATTGGCGTAGGCCTGATGGGTAAAGCCTGCGGGCAGGGCCGGCTCGCCGTGCATGGCGATGGCGTGGCGCGCTTGCGCAAATGCATCGCAGCCGGCAAGCGCCAGCATCGCGCCGAGCACGGTGGCGCAAAAAAGTGCCCGCAAGGGATGCGCGGTTCGTTGTGCGATGTGGAGCGCCGTCACTGGCGAATGCGATTCGGTCCGAGTTTAACGCAATTTATCACAGCCAACTGGCATTTTGCGTAGGCGGCGGGTGGAAAATGGTCCGGCGGCGCTGGCCGCCTGCATTCCCGGCTTTATCCGCGGCCCGGTATGCGCTATCAGGCACAGATGCCGCGTCACGCTCTCGCCGTATTTGGCGTTGAGAGACCCGGCAAAGGCACCCGTTCCAGTGGGCCACAAGGCGCGAACGGCGAGATAAAAAGGACGTATTCTATGCATCATCGGATCGCATCGGCCCGGCCGGTGGGTGGGACTGTTGTTACGGCATTGACGATGGCGGCGTTCACGATGTTCGCCGCATCCGCCGCTCTGGCTCAA
>CAMAWF010000008.1 GCA_945861895.1 Rhizobium sp. Q54 | reverse complement strand
GGACTGGCCGCGGTTTGCGGCGGTTACCAGCCGAACGGGCTGTTCTTGCTGTTCAGATCGAACATGCCCAACAGCGGCGAGCGTTGCGAGAACGTGGTGTTGTCGATTACGCCGGTGACCGAATAGTTCGGTGGAATGGCGTAATCGCTGTATTTGCGCTCGCCCGGCAGCACTTCGGTCCCGCCGTCGAGATATGAGCGCCGCTGTACGATGATCCGGGTGCGCCGGCGGCCCGTCTCGTCCTTGTTGACAAAAATGGTGGGCTGGCCGGCCGCCAGGCGCCTGGGCGCCGGCTTTACCGCAGGTTTCACAGCCGGTCTGGGCTGGATAATGATCTGCGTTTGAGCCGCGGCCGGCGGTGCGGCGAGCAAAGCGGGCGCCGCCAGTGCAGCAAAAACCGCGGCAAACTTCGTCAAACGCATGATTTCCTCGTCACCTGAACGCCTTACCGGGGTCACTCTAGTCCGTGCCTGCCTCCCCCTACAAGGGAGCTAAGGTTGGGGCCCAAGCGTATTTATCACTTATCGATAATTGAATGTTTGAAAATTCATTCTAGCAGGCTAGGCTTCCTGGAGACAAAGACCCTACGGAAAGGGTCGAACTGGGGAGCCACGTCATGTCTGACCGGATCGAACGTTCCATCGAAGAGCTTTATCGCGACGATCCTGAGCGCGCCGATGCCGTTGTTTTCGGGCGTGCAGCCGCGCCTAGCCGCCGCGGGTTCCTCGGTGGTGCCGGGCTTGCGGCCATGGGCGCCGCCGTCGGCGGCGTCATTCCGTTCGGGAGCAACATGCCCAACGGCTTGATCCCGGCGGCCTTCGCGCAAGGCGCGCCGGCCAGCGCTCCTCCGGCCGCGGCTCCCGCCGCCCCGGCGGCGAATAAGGGGCCGGTCTATCTCAATTATCCGGGAAAGAACGGCAAGCTCGTGGTGATCGGCGAGCGTCCGCTGGTCGCCGAGACGCCGGAGCATCTGCTCGACGACGACACCACGCCGATCGAAAAATTCTATGTTCGCAACAACGGTCAGATTCCCGAAGCGGCGAAAGAGCCGGACAAGTGGAAGATCGCCATCGACGGCGAGGTGAACAAGAAGCTTGAGCTGACGCTCGGCGAGATCAAGTCGAAGTTCAAGCCGCAGACCCGCCGCATGGTGCTTGAGTGCGGCGGCAATGGGCGCTCGTTCTTCTCGCCGCCCGCCAGCGGCAATCAGTGGACCAACGGCGGCGCGGGTTGCGCGGAGTGGACCGGCGTGCAGTTGGCCGACGTGCTCAAGACGGCCGGCATCAAACCGTCCGGCATCTACACGGCGCATTACGCGGCCGATCTTCATCTCTCCGGCGACGCCAGCAAGCCGACATTGTCGCGCGGCGTGCGCATGCCCAAGGCGATGGATTCGGACTCCATGATTGTCTGGGCGATGAACGGCCAGCCGCTACCGAATATCCATGGCGGGCCTGTACGCCTGGTCTATCCCGGCTGGGCCGGCTCGGCTTCGCAGAAATGGCTCACGCGCATCACGATCCGCGACAAGGAACACGACGGCCCCGGCATGACCGGCACGTCCTATCGCCTGACCATCAATCCGATGGTGCCGGGCACCAAGGCCGATCCGAAGAACTTCAAGATTCTCGAATCGATGCCGGTGCGCTCGATCATCACCAATCCGGGCAACGGCAGCAAACTGCCGGCCGGCACGCGCGAGGTAAAATTGCGCGGCGCCTCCTGGGCCGGCGATTTCGCGGTGCGGCGCGTGGACATCTCCACTGACTTCGGGATGACCTGGCAGCCGGCCAAGCTCGAGAAGGCCAAGAATAGATACGATTGGCAGCGCTGGACCGGTGCGGTGAAGCTGCCGCGCGACGGCTATTACGAGATCTGGGCGCGCGCCATGGATTCCCGCGGCCTCATGCAGCCGCATGTGGCGCCGAACTGGAATCCGAGCGGCTACGGTGGCAACCCGATGCATCGCGTCGCGGTGCTTATCGGCTGATGCGGCGCCACGAACCAATCGCCGCCGCGCTTCTTGCGTGGCGGCTTTTTCTTGCAGCAGCGTTGCTTGCCGCGCCGGGTGCGGTATGGGCGCAGTCGCCGCCGGCATTCACCCCGCGCGAGGAAAATCCGGAAGAATTTCCGGCCGGTCCCGGCCGCGACGATACGTTTTATGCCTGCACAGCTTGTCACGGCTTCAAGCTGGTCGCCCAGCAGGGCATGAACCGCCGGCAATGGGAAGAAATCCTCCAGCTTATGAATGAGAAGCACGGCATGGCGGCGCTGGAGGGCAAGGAGCGCGAGACCGTTTTGAACTATCTTGAAGCGACTTTTCCGCCGCGTACGCCCGCGGGCGGCGGCTGGCAGAATCCATTCAGCAATCGCTGAAAATGAAAATGCCGCTACGGCTCGGCGCGGCCGCGCAACTTCCGATCGATCGCGGTCCATAGCGCGCGGTGCTTCGGCGTCGGCGCCAGCAGCGTGCTGCGGTGGCCGCAGAAATTGCGCGCCAGTTCGGCCTGCGCGAACAGCACGCCGACCTTGGGATCGCTGCCGGCGGCCAGCAGCGTGAGCCGGTCGAGCGCGCAGGTGAGCGTGCTGCGCTCGACGAAATTCTCTCCCGCCTGACAGAACCAGCCCGAAATCTGCAAGCGCGGATCGTCGAAGGCGCGCACGAAGCCGAGGCAACTGCGGCCTGTCTCGCGCGCCGTCGTAAACTTGACGACGGTGAGCGGCCCGAACTTGCTGTCCACAGGTTCGTCGCTGCGGACCGCATCGGCGGGGCCGAGATCGCCGGCGCGCGCGGCTAGTTCGGTCGCCGCCTCGCCGAATTTTTCCGTCTCGCGGCCGGGCCGGTAGATTTCAACCCAGAGATAAGGCCCGGTGCCCTGCGCTTGGCCGAGACTGAGAATGTCCTTGCGCCCGCCGCCGGCCGGGTGACGGCGGATGGCATAGCCCGATGCTGCGTCGGCGGCTTCCGGGATGCTGAGCGCGAAAGCCGGATGCGGACGCTCCACCTCGATCCAGTCCGGGCGCGGCGCCGGCTCGCCGGCGGCGATCACTTCCGGCGCGCCGAACAGGTTCGCGGCCAAAATGGAAAGCGCTGCGATCCCGCCCAGATAGGCGAGTAAACGCACCAGCGTGGCGGCGACTTCGTCGCGCCATGAACGCAAACCCGGATGCACTGACGCCAGCTCCCAGCAACTTGTTGTCTTTGCATCTGTTCTTGCTTAGAAAGCGCTGCTGTCTGGTTGTCGTGGAGCGGCTGGCCAGAGAAAGTTTTTTCGGAGAGTTAACAATGGGTTACAAGGTCGCGGTGGTGGGCGCCACCGGCAATGTTGGGCGCGAAATGCTCAATATGCTGGCCGAGCTGGAATTTCCCGCCGACGAGGTGGTCGCGCTCGCCTCGCGCAAGAGCATGGGCGTCGAAGCCTCTTACGGCGACAAGATCTTGAAGGTGAAGGCGCTCGATCATTTCGACTTCTCCGATGTCGACATCTGCCTAATGTCGGCGGGCTCAACTGTGTCGAAGGAATGGTCGCCGAAGATCGCCGCGCAGGGCGCGGTGGTGATCGATAATTCCTCCTGCTGGCGGATGGACCCGGACGTGCCGCTGATCGTGCCGGAGGTCAACGCCGACGCGGTCGTGGGCTTCCGCAAAAAGGGCATCATCGCCAATCCGAACTGTTCGACCGCGCAGCTGGTCGTGGCGCTCAAGCCGCTGCACGACAAGGCGCGCATCAAGCGCGTGGTGGTGTCGACCTATCAATCGGTGTCGGGCGCCGGCAAGGACGCGATGGACGAATTGTTCGCGCAGACCAAGGCGGTGTTCACCGTCGGCGAGGTGACGAGCAAGAAGTTTCCCAAGCGCATCGCCTTCAACGTCATTCCGCAGGTCGATGCGTTCATGGAAGACGGCTACACCAAGGAAGAATGGAAGATGGTGGTCGAGACCAAGAAGATCCTCGATCCAAAAATCAAGCTTACCGCCACTTGCGTGCGCGTGCCGGTGTTCGTCGGCCATTCCGAGGCGGTGAATATCGAATTCGAGCAGCCGATTTCCGCCGACGAGGCGCGTAACATTTTGCGCAATGCGCCGGGCTGCCTGGTCATCGACAAGCACGAGGACGGCGGTTACGTCACGCCCTACGAGTCGGCGGGCGAGGATGCGACTTATATCAGCCGCATCCGCACAGATCCGACGGTCGATAACGGCCTGGTGCTGTGGGTGGTCTCCGATAACTTACGCAAGGGCGCCGCGCTCAACGCCGTGCAGATCGCCGAGTGCCTGATCAACCGCAAGCTGATCGAGGCCAAGCGCAAGGCGGCGTAAGCAAATCCCTCGCCGCCGTTGTCATGGCCGGGCTTGTCCCGGCCATCTCGTTTAGCAGGGCACGATGCTTCCCTTGTCGGAATTGCCGGGTCAAGCCCGGCAATGACGCGTTACTCCTCTCAAAATCTCGGCGTGCTGAAAACCTTTGCATATTCCGCCGACGCGATGCGGCGAAATTCGCCGCTCGCGCGATCCTGCACCGACAGCGTACCGGTGGCGACGCCGAAGTAAGCGGCGTGTAATTGCAGCTTTCCACGCTCGACCAGAATCTTCACGCAGGGAAACGTCATCAGATTGTCGAGCGTCTTGAGCACGGAGGCCTGTTCAAGACGCGCAAGATAGTCCGCCAGCGGTTGCGTGCCGCGCGGGCCGATTGAGTCCGCTGCCGGCGCGATCAGCGCCATCCAGTGTCCGATGAAATCGCCCGGCGACAGCGGGGCTGCATCTTCCGCGAAAGCGCGGATGCCGCCGCATTGCGCATGACCCAGCACCACGATGTGCTTCACCTTCAGCGCCTGTACGGCGAATTCCAGTGCGGCGGAGACGGCGCGCTGTGCGCCGTCGGGTGTGTAGGGCGGGACCAGATTTGCAACATTGCGCACGACGAACAGCTCGCCCGGCCGGGCGTCGAAAATGACTTCCGGCGAGACGCGCGAGTCGGAACAGCCGATCACCATGATCTCGGGCGACTGGCCGCTTTCGGCGAGGTCGCGATAGCGGCTTTGCTCAACGGCCAGCCGGCCGGTGAGAAAAGCGGTGTAACCTTCGACAAGTCTTGGTGGAAACGGCATCGATACGGCCTTCGCATCGGATCGCGTGAAAGTGCTCGATTAATCATACAGAGATTGCCATCGGCAATCCGTAAGCCTCGCGCCTGGCGCGCTTCGGCATCGCCGGAAGAGTGGCACGCGGATTGCTCGAACGGTAGGTTAGAGTCAACCACGGAGAGCGATCGATGATTATCCGCCCGCGCCGCAGCGTGCTTTACATGCCGGGGTCGAATGCCCGTGCGCTGGAAAAAGCAAAATCGCTGCCGGCCGACGGAGTCATTCTCGATCTCGAAGATGCCGTGGCGCCCGATGCCAAGCAGGCCGCGCGCAAGCAGGTTGCCGACACCGTAAAGGCCGGCGGCTTCGGCGCGCGCGAGGTGTTCATCCGCGTCAACGGTCTCGACACCGCCTGGCACGCCGACGATCTTCATGCCGCCGCGCATGCGGCGCCGGACGGCATTCTGGTGCCGAAAATTTCCAATCCCGATCAACTCGAAATGATCGGCCGCCGCCTGCTCGACATGAGCGCCGACCATAAGACCCGCGTCTGGGCGATGATCGAGACACCCATCGCCGTGCTCAATATTCGCGAGATTGCTGCCGCAGCGGCCGATACCGAAACGCGGCTCGCCGGTTTCGTCATGGGCACTAACGATCTGTCGAAAGAGACGCGCGCGCGACAAGTTGCTGGCCGCGCGCCGATGCTGCCGTGGCTGGCGGCCTGCCTCGCGGCGGCGCGCGCCTATGGCATCGACATCCTCGATGGCGTCTACAACGACATCGGCAATGCGCAGGGCTTTGCGGACGAATGCGCGCAGGCGCGCGACATGGGTTTCGACGGCAAGACGCTGATCCATCCCAATCAGATTGGCCCGTGCAATGCGGCGTTCTCGCCGACGCCGGATGAGATCGCGCAGGCGAAGAAAACGATCGCGGAGTTCGACAAGCCCGAAAACAAGAACAAGGGCGTGGTGGCGATCGACGGCCGCATGGTCGAGCGCATGCACGCCGAAATGGCGCGCCGCACGGTGGCGATTGCGGAAGCGATCGTTGGCCGCTAGCGATTACCGCGGCACGATGTAGACGAACACCGCGCCCTTGTCGGCGCCGGCGTGCAGGCAGACGAACAGCAGCTTGCGCGCGCCCTGGCCGGAATCGTAGGTCGCCGTGCCGGAATACACCGTCGAGATGAATTGGTTGCCGGCCATGCCGGAATAGCGGTCCTCGACGACGCTGGCGCGGTCGATGACGAAGCGCCGGAAACCGTGATCGTGCCGGCGAAACTGCACCGCGCCGGCGCGGGCGCATTCGGCGATGCCTTGAAAATTTGTACGTTGCGCCTGCGCGTGCGGCACAAGCACAATCGTCGCGATCAGCAACGCGAAAAGATAACTCCTCACGCCCACGGCCGCGCGGCCTTGTTCTTTTCCTCGTAGCTCGCGATTTTTTCCTTCTTCTGCTGCGTCAAGTCGATGTCGTCGAGGCCGTTGAGCAGACAGTGTTTGCGGAACGGTTCGATTTCGAATTTGACCACGCCGCCGTCGGGCCCGCGGATCTCCTGTTTCGCAAGATCGATGCCGATGATTGCGTTGGCGCCGCGCTCGGCGTCATCGAACAGCTTTTCCAGGTCTTCCGGCGATACCCGCACCGGCAGCACGCCGTTCTTGAAACAATTGTTGTAGAAAATGTCGCCGAACGAGGTCGAAATCACGCAGCGGATGCCGAAATCCATCAACGCCCACGGCGCATGTTCGCGCGAGGAGCCGCAGCCGAAATTATCGCCGGCGATCAGAATCTTGGCCTTGCGATAGGCCGGCTTGTTGAGCACGAAATCCGGATTTTCGCTGCCGTCGTCGCGGTAGCGCTGCTCGGAGAACAGGCCCTTGCCCAGTCCCGTGCGCTTGATGGTCTTGAGATACTGCTTCGGGATGATCATGTCGGTGTCGACATTGATGATCTTCAGCGGGGCGGCGACGCCTTCGAGGGTGGTGAATTTTTCCATCGTGGTTCCAGATTGAACGGTGCCGTTGCCGGGGTTTATCGCGAACGCCGCCGTTACGAAAGACCTCTCGGCAGCGCGGCGAGGCCGCGGGACTATTTCACGTTTGCCTCGATCGCCTCCATATCGTCGTCGGACATGCCAAAATGATGGCCGATCTCGTGCACCAGCACATGGGTGACGATGGCGCCCAGGGTTTCCTCGTGCTCGGCCCAATAGTCGAGGATCGGGCGACGGTAGAGCCAGATCATGTTCGGCATCTGCGCCGGTTCGCTCTCCGAGCGGAACGGCAGGCCGACGCCCTGAAACAGGCCGAGCAGGTCGAACTCGCTTTGCAGGCCGAGCGAGTTGAGCGCTTCCTCGCTGGGGAAGTCCTCCACCTGGATCACCAGGCCCTCGCACAGCGCGCGAAACCGCCCCGGCAGCCGGCGATAGACGTCTTGCGCCATCACCTCGAATTCGGCGAGGGAGGGCGCCTTGACCGCGCGCCAGGCGAGCGGATCGTCGGGCGGGCCACTCATGCCGCCGTTGTAGGCGACGGCGGTAGGGGAACCAAGCGGAACGCAACCCTTATGCGCCCCGTTTTTGTGCGCCCCGTTTTGGGACGGTTTTTCGCCCCCGCCGGCCGGCTTAAGCCGTTGACGGCAAGGCGCTCATGGGCGAGTTTGCGCCGGTACGGTTAACGCGCGTTAGGAACCGGGGATATGCCGCGTAGATGGTTCGTAGGGCTGGCTGCATTGGCGGCCATATTGGCGACCATATTGGTGGCCTTGGGCGTTGTTTTTAGCGCAGCGGGGCCGGCAGTTGCCGCGCCGAAGCCGGGCGCCGAAGCAGCCGCCAGCTCCGATCTCGCCGCCCAGCGCCGCACGCGCATCCGCGTCTATCCCGCGCGCCGCGGGCCCGGCCCCAATTCCGTGCGCCAGTGCCGCTCATGGCTGGCGCAGGAATACCGCGTCAGCGGTACGGTGGTGGTGCCGCGCATGCAGTGCTGGTGGGAATAAGCGGCGCTGCGTCGCACGCCGGCGCCTGAAATAAAACGGCCCGCCAAATTCGGCGGGCCTTCTTATTTGCAGGTTTGGCAAATTGGCCGCAGCTTTAGGACCCCACTGCGTCGCTGACGCATTTTTTGGTGAAGCTGTCCTTCGCCGCGCCGGCAAGTTTCCGGTCGCCGGCGGTCTTGTTGCAGGTAGCCTTGGCGTCGTTCTCGCATTTGGTCATGAAGCTTGTCATCGCGGCACCGGCAAGCTTCTTGTTGCCCGCCTCGACTTTGCAGGCCGCGGCGAATGCGCTGCTTGCAGCCAACGAAAGCACGGCAGCCAGAACAATCGATTTCATGGGTTTTCTCCTCCGCTAGATAAGAATTTTGAGATTCGATCTCGTGGTCTCGAATTTAGCTCTTCAGGTCGTCCGGGACTTTGCCGCCATTCTCGGCAAACTTTTTCATCACCTGCTTGTGCAGCCAGACGTTCATCGAAGCGGAATCGTTCATGTCGCCGGTATATTTCAATTCCGTTGCGAGCTCTTTGCGTGCGGTAAAGCTGCTGTCCAACCCCAACAGCTTCATCAGATCGACGATCGATTTCCGCCAATCAAGTTTCTCTTTGTTCTTCGACGCCATGTCCGAAAGGACCTTCTCGACATCGACATTCGACATTGATGTCGGAGCGGCCCCGGACCCGGCAGCGCTGGCGGACCCAAAGATTGCCGACATGATCTTCCCGAAAATACTCATACATTCGCCCCTATCTGAAATTGGACTATCGACCGTCGGTCTTCACCCTTCGTTTGCAGAGCGAAGACCGGTAACATGATCGTAAGCTGCAAACCTGTGCGACTGCAAGAGTGCCTGCGTCAAACGCAGGCGAGGCTCACTTCCACTCGCGCACATCGACGAAATGTCCGGCGATCGCGGCGGCGGCGGCCATTGCCGGCGAGACCAGATGCGTGCGGCCTTTGTAGCCCTGCCGGCCTTCGAAATTGCGGTTCGAAGTCGAGGCGCAGCGCTCGCCGGGCGCGAGTTTGTCGGGGTTCATCGCCAGGCACATGGAGCAGCCGGGCTCGCGCCAGTCGAAACCGGCGGCGCGGAAAATCTTGTCGAGCCCTTCCGCTTCGGCCTGCTGCTTCACCATACCTGAGCCGGGAACGATCATGGCGCTGACGCTCGCGTTGACGCGCTTGCCGGCGGCGATGCGCGCGACTTCGCGCAGGTCCTCGATGCGCCCGTTGGTGCATGAGCCGATGAACACGCGGTCGAGCTTGATATCGGTGATCTTTTCCCCGCCGCTGAGGCCCATATAACCGAGCGAGCGTTCGGCGGCGACGCGCTTGCTTGCGTCGGCGATTTCGGACAGCACCGGCACGCGCCCGGTGACCGCGATCACCTGTTCGGGGCTGGTGCCCCAGGTCACCAGCGGCGGCAGTTTGGCGGCGTCGAGCCTGATCTCGCGGTCGAAATGCGCGCCGTCGTCCGAGTGCAAGGTTTCCCAGTAGCGCATGGCCGCGTCCCAGGTCTTGCCCTGCGGCGCTTTCGGCCGGCCCTTGAGATAGCCATAGGCCTTGTCGTCGGGCGCGATGAAGCCGGCCTTGGCGCCGCCCTCGACCGACATGTTGCAGATGGTCATGCGCCCTTCCATCGAAATGCCGCGGATCGCCTCGCCGGCATATTCCAGCGCGGAGCCGGTGCCGCCGGCGGTGCCGATTTCCCCGATGATGGCGAGAATGATGTCCTTCGCGGTGACGCCGGCGGGCAATCTGCCGTCCACGGTCGCGCGCATGTTCTTGGACTTGGTCTGGATCAGCGTTTGTGTCGCGAGCACATGCTCGACTTCCGACGTGCCGATGCCATAGGCGAGCGCGCCGAACGCGCCGTGCGTTGCCGTGTGGCTGTCGCCGCAGACAATGGTCGTGCCGGGCAGCGTGAAGCCTTGCTCGGGCCCGATGATGTGAACGATGCCCTGGCGTTTGTCGAATTCATTGAAATATTCGATGCCGAAATCTTTGGCGTTTTGCGCCAGCGCGGCGATCTGTTCTGTGCTCTCCGGATCGGGATTGGGTTTGCTGCGGTCGGAGGTCGGCACGTTGTGATCGACCACCGCGAGCGTTTTCTCCGGCGCGTGCACCTTGCGGCCGGCCGCGCGCAGTCCCTCGAACGCCTGCGGCGACGTCACCTCATGCACGAGATGGCGGTCGACATAAATCAGGCAGGTTCCATCCGGCTGCCGATCGACCAGATGATCGTCCCAGATTTTGTCGTACAGGGTGCGCGGTTTCGTCATCGAATTCTCCAGGCTCGATCGGCCAAGCCACGCCGGATATGTAGCGCCGGCCGGGGCCAAGAAAAAGGGGCCGCAACGGCGACCCCCTAATGCGTTCCCGAATAACGGCCGGAGTTACTTTTTCGCCGCTTTCTTGGGGGTGGCCGCAGGCTTTACCGCAGCCGGCTTGGCCTTCGGCGCCGGATTGGAAGCGGCCTTCTTCGCTGCCGGCGCTTCGCCCTCATTGCCGTGGTGGTCCTGCTTCTCCGTGATGCGTGCCGATTTGCCGCGCAGTCCGCGCAGGTAATACAGCTTGGCGCGGCGCACCTTGCCGCGGCGCACCAGCGTGATCGAGTCGATCATTGGCGAATACAGCGGGAAGACGCGCTCCACGCCCTCGCCGTAGGAAATCTTCCGCACCGTGAAGTTTTCGTGCAGTCCGCTGCCGGAACGGCCGATGCATACGCCCTCGTAAGCCTGCACGCGGCTTTTGTCGCCCTCGACCACCTTGACGTTGACCAGCACGGTGTCGCCCGGCGAGAAGTCGGGAATCTCCTTGCCGGCGGACAGCTTGGTGAGCTGCTCTTTGTCGAGTTCTTGGATCAGGTTCATGGCAATTCTCCGTCGGCAGCGCCGTCATCAGGCGCGCGGTCCTGTCGGGTCTGAATGGGTTGGCGAGCTTCTACGACAAAGTCTCCGGCTTGTCACCCTGTCAGGCTAAGGCTTTTTCCGGGCCAAGTAAGCCGCCCAAAGGTCCGGCCGGCGTTCGCGCGTCAGCCGTTCGGCCTCCGCCCGGCGCCATTGCGCGATTTTGCCGTGGTCGCCCGAAAGCAGCACCTCCGGGATCGGCTGGCCCTCCCAAAGCGGGGGCTTGGTGTATTGCGGATATTCCAGCAGCCCCGCGGCGAAGCTTTCCTCGGCGCCGGAGGCCTCCTTGCCCATGACGCCGGGAAGCAGACGCACACAGGCATCGAGCAGCGCCAGGGCGGCGATTTCGCCGCCGGAGAGCACAAAATCGCCGATGGAAATCTCTTCCAGTTGGCGCGCCGCGATCAGCCGCTCGTCGATGCCCTCGAAGCGCCCGCACAAGATGACGGCGCCGGGTCCGCCCGCCAGCGCCGCGATCCGGCTTTGCGTCAGCCGCGTGCCGCGCGCGCTCATCGCGAGGCGCGGGCGTCCGTCCGGCGGGATCGCGTCGAGTGCGCGCGCCAATACGTCGGTCTTCATCACCATGCCGGGTCCGCCGCCGGCCGGGGTGTCGTCGACGGTGCGGTGTTTGCCGGCGGCGTGCGCGCGGATATCGATGGCGTCGAGCGCCCAGATTTTAGCGGCGAGCGCCTTGCCGGCGAGGCTCAGGCCCAACGGTCCCGGAAACATGTCCGGGAAAATCGTCAGCACGCTGGCATGCCACATCATACCTCTCCGTTCGTCCCCGCTTTCGCGGAGACCCAGGAGTCATCATTTCGAAGTCCACGAATCTGGATTCCCGCTTGCGCGGGAATGAGCGGAAGTTGTGTTACGCGCCCGACGATCATTTTTCTTCCGCCTCGCTCTCGGCCGGCGGCACGACGACGATGCGCCGCGTCTTGAGGTCAATTTCCGGCACGGTCGTATCGGTAAACGGCAGCATCAGCGTCTCGCCGCCGGCATCGGGCGCAATCTCGATCAAGTCGCCGGCGCCGAAATTATGAACCGCCAGCACGCTGCCGAGCGCAGTGCCGTCTTGCGTGACTGCGCTAAGGCCGATGAGGTCGGCGTGATAAAACGTATCGGCGTCCTCGACCGGCGGCAGCCGCTCGCGCGGCACGTAGAGCTTGATGTTGGTCAGCGCGCGCGCGGCATCGCGATCCTCGATGCCGGCGAGCCGCGCCACCAGATGATCCTTGCCTGCGCGCAGCGCCGCGATCTTGAAGCTGCGCTTGCCGTCTTCGCTCTCGAGCGGACCGTAGCGTGCGACCGCCATCGGATCTTGCGTGAACGGCCGCAAGCGCACCTCGCCGCGCAGGCCATGCGCGGCGCCTATTTGCGCGACGCAAATGCGCGTGGCCACGGCGGCCTACACCGCGCGCATCAGCTCGCCGCCGGAGCCGGCGGTTCGGCCGGTGCAGCGGCGGGCTTTGCGGCCGGCGCGGGAGCGCTCTTGGCGGCGTCGGCGGCCTTCGCAGCTTCTTCGGCCTTGGCCTTGCGTTCCTTGCGCGGCACCGCCTTTTCCGGATTGTTGCGCTTCGGGCGCTTCATCACGCCGGCGGCGTCAAGGAAACGCATGATGCGGTCCGATGGCGTTGCGCCCTTCGCCATCCAGGCTTTGACCTTGTCGAGGTCGAGCTTGAGCCGCCCGGTCTTTTCCTTCGGCAGCAGCGGATTGAAATAGCCGATGCGCTCGATGAAACGGCCGTCGCGCGGCGAACGCGAGTCGGCGACGACGATGTGATAGAACGGCCGCTTCTTGGTGCCGGCGCGGGCCATGCGGATTTTCAGGGACATTCATTTTCCTTTCGCACTGAATGGTTGAACTGTTTCATTTCTTTTTTCCCAAGCCTGGAAACCCCGGCATCCCGCCGAGGCCTGGTATTTTTCCGCCGAGACCGGGAAGGCCGCCCGGCGTTCCGGGAAATTTCGGTGGCAGGCCGGACATTCCGCCCGGCAGATTTGGCGGCAATCCGCCCGGCATTTTTTCGGCGAGCTTTTTCATGTCTTCCGGGCTCGGCATGCCCGAACCCATGCCCATCGCCTGCGCCAGCCCGGCCATCGGGCCGCGCTTGGCGCCGCCCATTGCTTTCATCATGTCGGCCATGCCGCGGTGCATCTTGAGCAGCTTGTTGATCGCCTCCGGCGTGGTGCCGGAGCCGGCGGCGATGCGTTTCTTGCGGCTGGCTTTGAGGACGTCAGGGTTGCGGCGCTCCTTCGGCGTCATCGAATCGATGATCGCCATCTGCCGCTTCAAGACCTTTTCGTCGAGATTGGCGGCCGCGAGTTGATTTTTCATCTTGGCGATGCCGGGCATCATGCCCATCAGCCCCGCAATGCCGCCCATGTTGGTCATCTGCGTGAGCTGCTCGCGCAGGTCGGACAGATCGAACGCGCCCTTACGCATGCGCTCGGCGACGCGGGCGGCTTTTTCCGCGTCGATGTTCGCCGCGGCTTTTTCCACCAGCGCGACGATGTCGCCCATGCCGAGGATGCGGCCGGCGATGCGCGCGGGATCGAACTCTTCCAGCGCGTCCATCTTTTCGCCGGTGCCGATGAGCTTGATCGGCTTGCCTGTGACCGCGCGCATGGAAAGCGCTGCCCCGCCGCGGCCGTCGCCGTCGACGCGCGTGAGCACGATGCCGGTGAGCCCCACGCGCTGGTCGAACGCGCGAGCGAGATTGACCGCGTCTTGTCCGGTCAGTGCATCGGCGACCAGCAAAATTTCGTGCGGATTGGCGGCTTTCTTCACGTCCGCCGCTTCCACCATCATCGCCTCGTCGAGCGTGGTGCGCCCCGCGGTATCGAGCAGCACCACGTCGTAGCCGCCGAGGCGCCCGGCTTCGAGCGCGCGCTTGGCGATCTGCACCGGCTGCTGGCCCTCGACCACGGGCAGCGTATCGATGCCGGTGTCGCGGCCGAGCACGGCGAGCTGTTCCATCGCCGCCGGCCGGCGCACGTCGAGCGAGGCCATCAAGGTCTTGCGCTTTTGCCGCTCGGTCAGCCGCTTGGCGAGCTTGGCGGCGGTGGTGGTCTTGCCGGAGCCTTGCAGGCCGACCAGCATGATCGCAACAGGCGCCGGCGCGTTGAGATCGATCGCCTGGCTTTGCGCGCCCAATGTTTCGATCAGCTGATCGTGCACCAGCTTGACGACCATCTGGCCGGGCGTCACCGACTTGACCACTTCTACGCCGACGGCGCCCTGTTTTACGCGCTCGATAAATACGCGCACCACGTCGAGCGCAACGTCGGCCTCCAGCAGCGCACGGCGGACCTCGCGCAGCGCGGCGTCGACGTCGGCTTCGGCGAGTGCGCCGCGCCGTGTGATGCGGTCGAGAATGCCGCCGAGTTTTTCCGACAGGCTATCGAACATCGTTGACCCAACAAACAATTTCGCGCCCGAGGGCGCATTGCGCTGTCGGGCGGGGACCTCCGGCCTCTGAAAGGACCGGGCGGCGGCTCAGTAATCACGTCTCTTGGCGTGTGCGGGCGGAAACTAGGGGCGGGGGGTGTTCAAGTCAAGGCAACCCGGTCCCGCGTCGGGTTCACTTGGTCGGCACATAGACGTTGACGATGAGCTTGTCCGCGGAGGTCTTCAGCGGATCGGCGATATATTCCTCGATGAACAGATCCTTGGCCTCAAGCCGCTTCTCGTCGAGGAAATTGGTGATCGCCTCGTAGGCGGTGTCCATCGCGTCATAGGACCCGCGATGCACGAATTTGAACGCCTTGCCGGAGGGCGACTTGCCGATGGCGATGTCGCCGCGCGGCGGATTTTTCGGCGCTTCGGCAATCGGCAGCGCGACCTGGAAATTAAAGCCGGTGTCGTCGGTCTCGGTGTAGATCGTCATGGCCGGGCCGGTCGGCGTAATGCCCTGCTTGTCGAGATACTGGTTGAGCGACTTGAAGGATTCGACCAGTGTCTCGAAGGCGGAATCCCAGGTGCCATGTCCCTTGAGATAGACGATTGTCCTTTCCGGCAGCGTCACCTCTTCGCCGAACGGATCGACAGGCTGCGCCGGTTCCGCCGGCGCGGGAGTTGCGGCCGGGGGATTTTGTGCAAGCACCGGCGGCACGGCCAAAAGCAGCGCCGCTGCGAGAAAAATCGATGCCGCCAGCCGAGTGCATGACATGAAAGCTCTCCCGCTCAAATGCGGCGCTCTTGGCGATTCGCCCCAAGCGCAATGTTAGCACGCCACTGGCCATCGGTCGCCGTTTCACCATATAAACCGGGTCGATACCGGGCCGGACCATGAGCGCGCTCGCCAACCACGCTTTCGTCAAGATGAACGGTCTCGGCAACGAGATCGTGGTAGTGGATTTTCGCGGCAAGGCGGTCGCGATCAGCGCCGAGGAAGCGCGCGCCGCCGCCGGACCGAAGGGCGCGCCATACGATCAGTTGATGGCGCTTTACGCGCCGCGCACGCCGGGCACCGCCGCTTTCGTGCGCATCTACAACAATGACGGCTCGGAAGCCGGCGCCTGCGGCAACGGCATGCGCTGCATTGCCTCGCTCATCGCGCAGGAAACCGGCGCCGACAAGATGCGCTTCGAAACCAAGGCCGGGCTGATTTCCTGCTGGAAGGGCGCCGACGGCCGCTTCACAGTCGACATGGGAAAGCCACGCTTCAAGTGGGACGAGATTCCGCTGGCCGAGGAATTCCGCGACACCCGTGTCATCGAATTGCAAATCGGTCCGATCGACAAGCCGGTGCTGCATTCGCCTTCGGTGGTGAGCATGGGCAATCCGCACGCGATCTTCTGGGTGGACGACGTGGAAGCCTACGACCTCGCGCGCTTCGGCCCGCTGTTGGAAAACCATCCGATCTTTCCCGAGCGCGCCAATATCACGCTCGCGCATATCAAGACGCGCGAACATATTATCATCCGCACCTGGGAGCGCGGCGCCGGCTTGACCAAAGCCTGCGGTTCGGCCGCCTGCGCCGCGGTCGTGGCGGCGGCGCGTTACAAGCGCGCCGAGCGCAAGGTGACGGTCACGCTGCCGGGCGGCGATTTGCAGGTCGAATGGCGCGCAAGCGACGATCATGTGCTGATGACCGGGCCGGTGGAGTTTGAATCCGAAGGCCGTTTCGATCCTGCGCTGTTTGCGGCGCAAGGCGCGGCGCAATGAGCGTCGATGTCGTTACCTTCGGCTGCCGGCTCAATCTGTATGAGTCGGAAGTGATCCGGCAAAAAGCCGCGGCCGCGGGACTGTCCGATGCCGTCATCGTCAACACCTGCGCGGTGACGGCCGAAGCCGTGAACAAGGCAAAGCAATCGATTCGCAAGCTCAAACGTGCGCGGCCGGATGCGCGTCTCGTCGTCACCGGCTGCGCGGCGCAGACCGAGCCCGCGACTTTTGCCGCGATGCCGGAGGTGGATAGCGTTCTCGGCAACGAAGAAAAACTTATCGCCGATGCCTTGCGCGCGACTGAAAAAATATCCGTCGGCGACATCATGCAGGTGACGCGGCTGACGGCGCATCCGATCGACGGCGTGAAGGATCACGCGCGCGGCTTCCTGCAAGTGCAAAACGGCTGCGACCACCGCTGCACGTTCTGCATCATCCCCTATGGGCGCGGGAATTCCCGTTCGCTGCCGGTGTCGGAAGTCGTCGCGCAGGCGCGCCGGCTCGTTGAAAACGGCTACCGCGAAATCGTGCTCACCGGCGTCGACATCACCAGCTATGCCGTGCCCGGGTTGGGCGCGCTGGTGAAGGAAATCCTCAAAAATGTACCCGCGCTGGAGCGCTTGCGGCTGTCCTCGATCGACTCGGTCGAAGCTGACGACGATCTTTACGATGCGCTCGCCAACGAACCCCGGCTGATGCCGCATTTGCATTTGTCGTTGCAATCCGGCGACGACATGATCCTCAAGCGCATGAAGCGCCGCCATTCGCGCGCCGATGCGATTGCATTCTGCGAGCGCGTGCGCCGGCTGCGTCCGGATGTGATTTTCGGCGGCGACATTATCGCCGGCTTCCCGACCGAAACCGAGGCGATGTTCGAACATTCGCTCGACCTGGTCGACGCATGCGGCCTCACGCATTTGCATGTGTTTCCGTTTTCGCCGCGCCCCGGCACGCCTGCCGCGCGCATGCCGCAGCTCGACGGCGGCACCATCAAGCAGCGCGCACGGCGGTTGCGCGACAAAGGCGATGCCGCCCTGCGCCGGCATCTCGACGATGAAATCGGCGCGACGCGGCGCGTGCTCACGGAACGCGGCGGCATCGGGCGCACCGAGCAGTTCACTTGCGTGCGGCTGGCGGTTCCCGCCGAGCCCGGAATTATGCTAGACGTGATTGTCGGCGGGCATGACGGCCGGCAGCTATTGGCGGCCTGATGACAAGGGGATTGCTCGATGCAGACGGACCGGAATCTGGTGACCACCACCGAGGCGCTTGAAGCGCTTTATCCCAAGCCGAAGGCCGGCGTCGGCCCGGTGGTGAAGGAAATCGACCACATTAACGAAGGCTACCGCCGCCTGATCGAGGCCGCGCCGTTCGTCGTGGTCGCCACCAGCGGCCCGGAAGGTCTCGACTGCTCGCCGAAGGGCGATGCCGCCGGCTTCGTGCGCATCGTCGACGAAAGGACGCTGGCGATCCCCGACCGGCCCGGCAACAACCGCACCGACAGCTTCCACAATCTCGTGCGCGATCCGCGTATCGCATTGCTGTTTCTCATCCCCGGCGTCGGCGAGACGCTGCGCGTGAACGGCCGCGCCGTGCTCTCGGTCGATCAGGAATTGCGCGAGAGCTTCGCAGTCAACGGAAAACCGGCGCGCGGCGTGCTGATCGTCACCATCGAGAGCATTTATTTCCACTGCTCGAAGGCGGTGGTGCGCTCCAAGCTGTGGGATCCCGCGCATCAGGTCGACCGCAAGAGCCTGCCGAGCACCGGCACAATCATCGCAGAACTCAGCGGCGGAAAACTCGGCGGCGAGACCTACGACCGCGAAGCGCCGGAGCGCATCAAGGCGCAGCTTTACTGAGGCTCGCCGGTCCAGCCGCAGGCGCGCAGTTTTTCCTGCATATGCGCCGGCACCGGCGCGCTGACCGCGACCGGCGGCTTGTTCTTGGAAATCGGCACGACGATCTCGCGCGAATGAAGATGCAACGCCGGTCCGCCCGCGCGCGGCGCGCGCCCGTAAATATTGTCGCCGAGAACCGGCCAGCCCATTTCGGCGCAATGCACGCGAAGCTGATGCGTGCGCCCGGTATGCGGCTCGAGTGCGAGCCAGGTGAGTCCGCCGCCGCGTCCCATAACCTTCCAGGTGGTGACCGCAGGTTGTCCTTTCGGATCGGGCTTCATCCACCAGCCGCGCGATTCATCCAGTTTGCCAAGCGCTATATCGATGCGGCCTTCGTCCTCGTCCGGCGCGCCTTCGACCACGGCCCAGTAGGTTTTTCCGATTTTTCCCTGCTTGAACATTTTTCCGAGCGCGGCCAACGCCTTGCGGTGACGGCCGAGCACCAGGCAGCCGGAGGTGTCGCGGTCAAGCCGGTGCGCCAGCGCGGGCGCGCGCGGCAGGCCGAAGCGCAGCACATCGAAATGATCCTCCAGGCTCTCGCCGCCTTTCGGCCCGCGGTGGACCGGAATGCCGGCGGGCTTGTCGATCACCAGCATCAAGCCGTCGCGGTAGAGCAGGCGGGCGAGCATCTCTTCCGGTGTCATGACAATGACTCTGACTCTCCGCTCCCTCTCCCCTTGTGGGGGGAGGGTTGGGGAGGGGGGTGGTGCATGGGGCATCGAAAATGCTTCAACTCCGACCCACACCCCTGACCCCTCCCCACAAGGGGGAGGGGAACTGACCCGCAATGCCATAACAAATGGGCTATCACGGGCGCAGGATGAACGACAACGCGCAGAATCGAAGCTGGTGGCAGCGCCTGAGCGGCGGGCTGAAGCGCTCGTCATCGTCGCTCGGCGGCGCCATTTCCGATCTGGTGTCGAAGCGCAAGCTCGACACCGCAGCAATCGAAGACCTGGAAAACGCGCTGATCCGCGCCGACTTGGGCGTCGGCACCGCAAGCCGCATCACGGCAGCCTTGAGCGAAGGCCGCTTCGACAAAGCAATCGCGCCGGACGAGGTGAAATCGGTGCTGGCGGCGGAAATCGAAAAAGTGCTGGCGCCGGTGGCAAAGCCGCTCGCGCTTGCAGGCGCGCCGTTCGTCATTCTCGTCGTCGGCGTCAATGGCTCGGGCAAAACCACCACCATCGGCAAGCTGGCGGCGAAATTCTGCGCCGAGGGCAAGAAAGTGATGCTGGTCGCCGGCGATACGTTTCGTGCCGCCGCCATCGATCAACTGAAAATATGGGGCGAACGCACCGGCGCGACCGTCGTTGCGCGCGAGCCGGGCGCGGACGCCGCGGGGCTCGCTTTCGATGCGCTGGGCGAAGCGAAGACGGGAAGTTTCGACGTGGTGCTGGTCGATACTGCCGGCCGCCTGCAAAACAAAACCGAACTCATGGGCGAACTGGAAAAGATGCTGCGCGTGATACGCAAGGTGGAACCCGCCGCGCCGCACGCCGTGTTGCTGGTGCTCGACGCGACCGTTGGGCAGAACGCGCTGTCGCAGGTGGAGGAATTCATCAAGACCGCGGGCGTCACCGGGCTGGTGATGACCAAGCTCGATGGCACCGCGCGCGGTGGCATCCTGGTGGCGATTGCGGAAAAATTCGCCGTGCCGGTGCATTTCATCGGCGTCGGCGAAGCGGTCGACGATCTGGCGCCGTTTACGGCGCGCGAGTTTGCGCGGGCGCTGGTCGGGTTGGAATAATTTCTCTGTCATTCTGGGGCGCGCCGAAGGCGCGAGCCCGGAATCCATATTCACAGACCGGGGTTATGGATTCCGGGTTCGCCGCTTTGCGGCGCCCCGGAATGACAAAAAGCGAGACACGCGCTAAAAGCCAGCATGGCCGAAAATAGACAACTCAACCCGATCCTCAAATTCGCGCTCGAACTCGGGCCGCTGCTGATTTTTTTCATCGTCAATGCGCGCGCCGGCATTTTCGCCGGCACCGGCGCGTTCATGCTGGCGATCGTGATCGCGCTTGCGGTGTCCTACGCGCTCACGCGGCATCTGCCGATCATGCCGCTGGTGTCGGCCTTCATCGTGCTGGTGTTCGGCGGCTTGACGCTGATCCTGCACGACGAACTTTTCATCAAGCTCAAGCCGACGATCATCTATGTGCTGTTCGCGGTGGTGCTGACCGGCGGCTTGATCTTCCGCAAGCCGCTGCTCGCGGTGGTGTTCGGCGAGGTGTTCAATCTCACCGCGGAAGGCTGGCGCAAGCTCACCCTGCGCTGGATCGTGTTCTTTTTCGCGCTGGCCGTGCTCAATGAAATCGTCTGGCGCACGCAGACGACGGATTTCTGGGTCAGCTTCAAGGTGTTCGGCGTGCTACCGCTCACGTTCCTGTTCGCCGCTTTGCAATATCCGCTGCTGGTGAAGCACGACGCCGGCACGAAGCAATAGCGTCAGCGTGCGACTGCCTTCTCGATCTCAGGCATCAGCGCGCGGGCGAGATTTTCCGCCGTGATCGGGCCGATGAGCTTGAAGGCGATGCTGCCGTCGCGGCCGACCAGAAAAGTTTCCGGCACGCCATAGACGCCCCATTCGATCGAGGCGCGGCCATTGGCATCGACGCCGGCCGCGGCGAATGGATTGCCGTAGCGGTTGAGAAAGCGCCGGGCGTTGTCGGGCTGGTCCTTGTAATTGATGCCGGCAAGCCGGATGCGCTTGTCGTTGGCCAATTGCGCCAGGAACGGAATTTCGTCGTGGCAGGGCACGCACCATGATGCCCAGACATTGACCAGCGTCACATTGCCGGGGAAATCTCCGCTCGTGAGACCGGGCACCGGCTTGCCGTCGCGCGTCAGTCCGGCGAGCGGCGGCAGATCGGTCGCCGGCGCCGGGCGGCCGATCAAGGCGGATGGTATGCGCGAGGTGTCGCTGCTGCCGAGCCGGAAGAGAAACAGCGCCGCAAGCGCGAGGAATATGGCGAGCGGCAGCAGCACGACAAGATTTCGCCGCGCCGGTGCGCGGCCTGGCGTCGCGCTCATGGCGTTTCCTTGGTCTGCGAGCGGCGCGTGATGCCGCGCTGTTCCAATTCGTCGAGGCTGCGCCGCTGCGCGCGGTAATCGAGCGCCACCCACAAAATGAGCACGCCGACCATGGCGGCCGCTGCCGCGTAGGCGGCGACGATGAAACCGGCATGCGCTCCGAGATTCATGCGTGGCTTTCGTCGGCCTGGATTAACCGCAGCGTACGTACGCGGCGGCGCAGGATTTCGTTGCGCATGGCGGCAAGATGCAACGTCAAAAACAAAAGCAGAAACGCAAGCGCCATCACCAGCAGCGGCGTAAGGATCGCCGGATGGATCGCCGGCGCGCCGAGACGTATCACCGATGCCGGCTGGTGCAGCGTGTTCCACCAGTCGACCGAGAATTTTATGATCGGCAGATTGATCGCGCCGACCAGCGTGAGGATGGCGGCGGCGCGCGCGCCGCGGGCGGGGTCTTCCGCCGTGCGGTACAGCGCCATCACGCCGAGATACATCAGGAACAGCACCAGCACCGAAGTGAGCCGCGCGTCCCACACCCAAGAGGTGCCCCACATCGGGCGGCCCCAGAGCGAGCCGGTGACGAGACAAAGCAGCGTAAACGCAGCGCCGATGGGCACCGCGGCCTTCGCCGCCACGTCGGCGAGCGGATGCCGCCACACCAGCGTGCCAAACGCAGAGAGGCTCATCAGCGTCCAGCCGAACATGCCGAGCCAGGCCGCCGGCACATGCAGGAACATGATCTTCACCGTCGCGCCCTGCTGATAGTCGTCGGGCGCGTTGAAGGCCATGACAAGGCCCACGCCGAAAGCGAGCGCGGTGGCAAACGCCAGCCACGGCAGCGCGCGGCCGGCGAGCGCGAGAAAACGCGAGGGATTGGCGAGATCGATCAGGGCCAAGTGTCGCTCCTAAAAAACGCGCATCATTCCAGTCCGTGACGCAGCGCGGCCGCTGCCGCGAACGGGCCGATCACGATGCTCGCCAGACTCAGCGCGCAGAGAATGGTGAAAGGTGGGCCGAACGGCACCGGGCCGGCTATCGCCGCGTTGCTGGCGGCGACGCCGAAAATAAGCACCGGGATCGTCAGCGGCAGCACCAGCACCGCCAGCAGCAATCCGCCGCGGCGCAAGGTAACCGCAAGCGCCGCGCCGATCAGGCCGATACAGGTGAGCGCGGGCGTTCCGGCCAATAGAGTGAGCGCGACGAATGTCATCGACTGGAATTCCATATTCAGCAGCAACCCGAGCAGCGGCGCGACCACCACCAGCGGCAGCGCGGTGGTGAGCCAATGCGCCAGCGCTTTTGCCAAGATCGCAAATTCGAGCGGTGCGCGGCCCATCATGATGAGATCGAGCGAGCCGTCTTCGTAATCCGTAGCAAAAAGCCGGTCGAGCGCGAGCAGGCTCGCCAGCAAGGCGCCGATCCAGAGCATCGCCGGGCCGATGCGCGCCAGCAGCGCCAGATCGGGGCCGATGGCGAACGGCAAGAGCGTCGCCACGATAAGAAAAAACAGCGCACCGATCAGCGCGCCGCCGCCGGCACGCACCGCGAGCTTGATGTCGCGCATCAGAAGTGCGGCAAGCTCTTTCATGCAGCGCCCAGCTTGAGTTCGCGCGCACGCTCAAGTCCGATCGGACCGTGCGCGGCCGCAACGATAATGCCGCCGCCGTGCAAATGCCCGCGCATCAGCTCGGCGAGCTGGCTCTGCGCGGGCGAATCGAGTGCTGAGGTCGGCTCGTCGAGCAGCCAGATCGGCCGCTTCACCGCCACCAGCCGGGCAATCGACAGCCGCCGCCGCTGCCCGGCGGACAGATACGCCGCCGGCAGGCCGCTGAGGTCGCGCAGGCCTACGGCGTCCAGCGCTTTCCCGCTCGCCGGGCTGGCGCCGAGATAGGCCCCCCAAAACGACAGGTTTTCCAAAACCGAAAGCGACGGCTTCAGTGCGTCCTGGTGGCCGAGGTAATGCGCCTGTTCTGCGATGCTGTGGTCGGCCTCGCCCGCGTCCAGCCCCAGGCTACCCGCGGAGCGGCGCAACAGCCCGGCGACCATACGCAGCAATGAGGATTTGCCTGCCCCATTGCGCCCGGTCACCAGCAGCGCCTCGCCGGAGCCGAGAGCGAAGCTCACCCCGGCGAATACCTCGCGTCCGCCGCGGACACAGGCCAGGTTTTCAGCCCAAAGGCGCATCGGCCCCGCCTGCATTGGGCAGAACCCGGCCGGGGCATGGGAATCTCCGGAAAGGTCCTAGAATCCATGGCATCTTGTTGACGACTCTCGTTTATATGGTGTCCGGCATAAAAAGCTTTTATAAGCCGGGCGCTGCGCCCGCGCCGTGGAAAAGTATCGCGCGGACCTCGCCAGCAAGGACAAAACCTTGTTCTGATAATAGCTTACCGTGGAACCTCGCCGCTGTCCCCGGCCGGAAATGGAACGTCCGCCATGACTTCGCTCGATAGCTTCCGGTGCTGCAAGACCCTCAAGGTTGGGACCAAGACCTACGCCTATTTCAGCCTGCCCATCGCCGAGAAAAACGGCCTGAAAGGCATTTCGCGCCTGCCGTTTTCGATGAAGGTGCTGCTGGAAAATCTGCTGCGCAACGAGGACGGCCGCACGGTCACCAAGGAAGACATCAAGGCGGTCGCCGATTGGCTCAAGACCAAATCCTCCGAGCATGAAATCGCGTTCCGCCCGGCCCGCGTGCTGATGCAGGATTTCACCGGCGTGCCGGCGGTGGTCGATCTCGCCGCCATGCGCGATGCGATGAAGCTGCTCGGCGGGGACCCCAAGAAGATCAACCCGCTGGTGCCGGTCGATCTCGTCATCGATCATTCCGTCGCAGTGACGTTCTTCGGCAACAACGCCGCCTTCAAGAAAAATGTCGACGAGGAATACCGGCAGAATCAAGAGCGCTACAAGTTTTTGAAATGGGCGCAGCGCTCGTTCGACAATTTCCGCGTGGTGTCGCCCGGCACCGGCATCTGCCACCAGGTCAATCTCGAATACCTGTCGCAGACGGTGTGGAGCAAAAAAGACAAGGTCAAAGTCGACGGCAAGGCTGCGGCGATGGATGTCGCCTATCCCGACACGCTGGTCGGCACGGATTCCCACACCACCATGGTCAACGGGCTGTCCGTGCTCGGCTGGGGCGTTGGCGGCATCGAGGCGGAGGCCGCCATGCTCGGGCAGCCGCTGTCGATGGTGCTGCCGGAGGTCATCGGCTTTCGTCTCGGCGGCAAGCTCAAGGAAGGCGTCACCGCCACCGACCTCGTGCTCACCGTCACCGAGACGCTGCGCAAGCGCGGCGTGGTCGGCAAATTCGTCGAATTCTTCGGCCCCGGCCTCGCCGATTTGTCGATCGCGGACCGCGCCACGCTCGGCAACATGTCGCCGGAATACGGCGCCACCTGCGGCTTCTCGCCGATCGACGACCACACCATCCGCTATCTCACCGACACCAACCGTTCGTCGGATCGCGTCGCGCTGGTGGAAGCCTATGCCAAGGCGCAGGGCATGTTCCGCACCAAGACGACGCCGGACCCGATTTTCACCGACGTGCTCAAGCTCGAGCTTGCTTCGGTCGAACCGTCGCTGGCGGGCCCGAAGCGTCCACAGGACCGCGTCGCGCTCAAGGAAGTAAAGGCCGGCTTCGCGGTCTCGATGGACAAGGAATTCGGCAAGGCGGCGGAGGCGAAAAAGCGCCTGCCGGTGCCGGGGCGCAAGCACGATCTCGGCCACGGCGACGTGGTGATTGCCGCGATCACCTCCTGCACCAACACCTCCAACCCGAGCGTGATGATCGGCGCCGGTCTGTTGGCGCGCAAGGCGGCGGCCAGGGGGCTCACCGTCAAGCCGTGGGTAAAGACCTCGCTGGCGCCCGGCTCGCAGGTCGTCGCCGAATATCTCGACAAGTCCGGCTTGCAGAAGGATCTCGACAAGCTCGGTTTCAATCTGGTCGGCTTCGGTTGCACCACCTGCATCGGCAATTCCGGGCCGCTGCCGCCGGAAATTTCCAAGACCATCAACGACAGCGATCTGGTCGCCGCCGCGGTGCTCTCGGGCAATCGTAATTTCGAAGGCCGCGTGAATGCCGACGTGCGCGCGAATTACCTCGCATCGCCGCCGCTCGTCGTCGCTTATGCGATTGCGGGCTCGATGAATGTCGATGTGGCGAAAGAGCCGCTCGGCACCGATCAGAAGGGCAAGAAGGTTTATCTCAAGGACATCTGGCCCTCGAACAAGGAAATCGCCGAGTTCATCCGCAAGAACATCAGTAAGCAGATTTTCGCGCGCAAATACGCCGACGTGTTCAAGGGCGATGCCAATTGGCGCAAGATCAGCATCAAGGGCGGCATGACTTACGCCTGGGACCGCAAATCCACCTATGTGCAGAACCCGCCCTATTTCAACGGGATGCGTCCAAAGCCGAAGCCGCTTGAGGACATCGTCGACGGGCGCATCCTCGGCTTGTTCCTGGATTCCATCACCACCGACCACATATCGCCCGCCGGCTCGATCAAGGCGAATTCTCCGGCCGGAAAATATCTCATCGCGCACAAGGTCAAGCCGACCGATTTCAACCAGTACGGCACCAGGCGCGGCAATCACGAAGTGATGATGCGCGGCACCTTCGCCAATATCCGCATCAAGAATCAAATGGTGCCGGGCGTCGAGGGCGGGGTCACCGTGCACTATCCCTCGCGCGAGAAAATGCCGATCTACGATGCCGCGATGCGCTACAAATCCACCCGGACCCCGCTGGTGGTTTTCGCCGGCAAGGAATACGGCAGCGGATCGTCGCGCGATTGGGCGGCGAAGGGCTCCGTGCTGCTCGGCATCCGCGCGGTGATCGCGCAATCGTTCGAACGCATCCACCGCTCGAACCTGGTGGGCATGGGCGTGATGCCGCTGGTATTCGAGGAAGGTCAGTCCTGGCAATCGATCGGGCTCAAGGGCGACGAGCAGGTCACGATTCGCGGCCTGCACGGCGAACTCAAGCCGCACCAGCGGCTGATTGCCGAAATCGTCGCCGCCGATGGCCGGCTCAAGCGCGTGCCGCTGATCTGCCGCATCGACACCCTCGACGAGCTCGATTACTTCAAGAACGGCGGCATTTTGCAGTACGTGCTGCGCCATCTCGCGGCCTGAATTTGTACGCCGGCGCAGCGCAGGCAGGCGCCCGGTTCTGGCGGCTCGCAATCTCACCGCGAAGTGAGTGGCAGGTGAACGCCGGGGCGACTATGAGTCGCCTGCATTGGGCGGCGGGGTGATGGGAAGCAACATGTTCTACCGCCAAATCGGAATAGCTGCGATCGCCGCCGCCGCGTTGTGCACGACGCTGCCTGCCTGGGGCGCCGAGCCGCGCGCGGTGGTCGAACTTTTCACCAGTCAGGGCTGTTCGTCCTGCCCCGCCGCCGACAAGCTGCTCGGCGAATTGCGGCGCGATCCCACCGTCGTGGCGCTGTCATTGCCGGTCGACTACTGGGATTATCTCGGCTGGAAGGACACGCTGGCGCTGCACAGTCATTCCGAACGCCAGCGCGACTATTCGCGCACGCGCGGCGACCGCGAAGTCTATACCCCGCAAGTGGTCGTCAACGGCAAGGTGCATGCGCTCGGCAGCGACAAGGCGGCGATCGAACGCGCCATCCAGCAGACCCGCAAGAGCGCCGATACGCTGATGTTGAGGGTGTCGCTGTCGGTCGCGGACGGCCGCGTCACCGTCGCCAGCGCCGCCAAAGGCAGCGGCGCGGGCGAAGTGTGGCTGTGCGCGATAACGAAGGCGGTGCCGGTCGCGATCGGGCGGGGCGAAAACCGCGGCCACACCGTCACCTATTACAACGTGGTTCGCCGCTGGACCAAGCTTGGCGACTGGACCGGCGCGGCCGGCAATTGGAGCGTGCCGCTCGCGGATATCGAGCGTGACGGCGCCGATGCGGTGGCGGTGGTGATCCAGTCGGGCAACGCCCCCAAACCGGGCACCATGCTGGGTGCGGCATTCGCTTCTATCCGCTGAGCGCAATAACTTCCGATCGAAACGAATTCAAAAAAAGGGCCGGCGCGAAGCCGGCCCTAAAGTTATTGGGGATTGAACCGTACACGGAACTTACAAACTGGCCCGGCCGGTCGAGCCCCGGGGGGCTGGGGGGCTGAGAATCCGGAACTCGAACCGGACCGGGCCTTGAGGCAACGGTGTTACATATCGCAGGCCAGCATGACGGGCGATTGACCAAAATTGGGCGGCATTATGATTGCATTAACGAATGCGTGATCGCCCAACCCCCGATTTTGCGCGATTTGCCGCAAATTCGGCCATGTGGGGGCTCTTGCCGCCGGTCGCGTCCGGCGCGATCATCGGAGCAACCAGGAGGAGGCGCCGCATGACGTTCGGTCCCGGCGAAATCGATCCAAGCGAGAATATGGGGGGCAGGAGCCCAGTCAGATTTCCGGCCGCCCCCCCGCAAAATCAGGTCACTTTCAGCCACCGCGAACTCAGCCGCATCCTCAGTCTTTATGGCCGCAAGGTCGCCGCCGGGGAATGGCGCGATTATGCCATCGATTTTTTGAAGGACCGCGCCGTGTTCTCGGTTTTCCGCCGTGCTTCCGAAGTCCCGATCTACCGCATCGAGAAAAGCCCCCGGCTGGCGCGCAAGCAAGGTACCTATAGCGTGATTTCAGCGACCGGGCTGATTGTACGCCGCGGTCATGAATTGGAGCGCGTCTTGCGCGCGCTCGATCCTTCGCTGCAGGTGGTGGCCGGCTAACCAACTTTGTTATTCCGGGGCGAGAAGCAACCGTCGAAGTCTAGGTAGCGTCGAAATTGTCCCACTTACCCCGCCACTCGATTGTAACCTGGACTATCTCAGTGCGCTCGCCGCCGTGGACGGCGACCGTGATGCGATAGCGACCCGGGTGGTTGAAGAAGTCAAGCCACGATTGTGGGTGGCCCTCACACAAAACTTCCAATCGATCCACGCCTTCGATAGTCCGAAACAAATCTAGGTCTTGAGGCAAACGGGGGGCAATAGTCTGCTGAAATTGACGATGCTCTCGAGGTGCCCAGATCAGTTGGCGAGTTGCATCGAGTCTAGCGATTGTTTCCCCCTGTGGGCCCAATTTTTCTAGAGCTGTGATAGCTCCCGTGCACGGCGTCACGTTCGACCGCAATGCTTCAACGTGAACGTGCACATAGGTCACCCGGTTAGGAAGTTGCTGACCAGTTTGCGGATTGAATTGTGGAAGGGCGGCGTGAATATCGCGCTTTGCGTCGAAACTCGCCGTAAATTTTCGTGGACGAATAAGCGTCCAAATGAATGGGATTGCGATAGTGAGCACGCAAAGCACGCCAATAATAGCGCCAGCGATGCGCAGAACAGTTACAGTAGCATCTGCGGGGCTGGTACCGAACCAACTCATGGCACTGCGAGCCACATAGTCGGCGCTGAAACCGAGTGCTGCGAGAATAGCCAAGCCAATAATGACAAAAAGCCTGCCGATGGCAGCGCCGAAAAATGCTTTAACGAAAGTGCCCATACCCTCCCCCTATGGGAACTATGGCATAGGACTATAGGTGGTGTGGTTGTATAAACGCCTAAAGGAACATCCCGACTAATTCCGCTGCGGGTTGGTGGTCGCTCCATCGCCAAGCGGACGCTGCATCAGCACGCTGTCGAGCCAGCGCCCGTGCTTGAAGCCGACATTCTCCAGCGTGCCGACGAGACGAAAACCGGCGGCGGCATGTAACGCGACCGATGGCGTTTGCAGCGTGGAGTCCCCGATCACCGCGATCATCTGCCGGAAACCGCGCGCCTGCGAATCCGCAATCAGCCGGTCGAGCAAAGCGCGGCCGATGCCGCGGTGTTGCATATGCGGCGCGATATAAACCGAGTCCTCGAGCGTCCAGCGATAAGCCGGCCGTGCGCGATAGGGTCCGGCATAGGCGTAGCCGGCGAGCGCGCCATCGATCTGCGCGACGATGTAAGGAAAATCATTGTCGAGGAGCTGGCGCATCCGCCGCATCATCTCCGCTTCATCCGGCGGTTCGATCTCGAACGAAGCGGTGCCATGGATGACCGCATGGGCGTAAATGCCCGCGATGGCTGGGATGTCGCTTGCTGTCGCGGGGCGGATGGGAACCAGGGTCATGCAGCGCAAAGATAACAAAACAAAAGCGCCCCGGCATGTGGCCGGGGCGCTTCAATTCTTGGGATTACGACGGCTTGCTTAGCGCCGGTCGCCGAGGAAGCGCAACAGGAACAGGAACATGTTGATGAAGTCGAGGTAGAGCGCCAGCGCGCCCATCACGGCCTTGCGGCCGGCGATGGTGCCGTCGTCCGACACGTCATACATCTCCTTGATCCGCTGCGTGTCCCACGCCGTGAGACCGGCGAAAATCAGCACACCGATGGCGGAGATCACGAAGTCGAGGCCCGTGCTCTTGAGAAACATGTTCACGAGCATCGCGAGGATGAGGCCGAACAGCCCCATGATCAGGAACGAGCCCATCGCCGACAGATCGCGTTGCGTCGTGTAGCCGTACATGCTCAACGCGCCGAATGAAGCCGCCGAGATGAAGAACACGCGCGTGATCGATGTGCCGGTGTAGGTGAGAAATATCGACGACAGCATCACGCCCAGCAGCGCGGCGTAGGCCATGAAGAGAGCCATCGCGGTGCTTACCTGCAGCTTGTCGATCCGGAAGCTCATGAAGAACACGAGCCCGAGCGTGGCGAGGAACAGCCCGATCGCGACTGGGCCGCTGTAAAGCGTCTGGCCGAAGGAGGTCAAGGCGAGCGCGCCGTTGGCGCCGGTCGTGACCGCGGCATTGAACGTCAGCCACGAGACGACGCCGGTCAGGGCAACGCCCGTTGCCATATAGTTGTAAACACGGATCATGTAGGCGCGCAGGCCTGCATCAACCGCGACCGCCTGTTCGGCACCAAAGCCGCGACGGGCAGCTATGTTCCGGTCGAAATCCGACATCGAAGTTCCCTCTCTTTTCCGGCGTACTGGCCGGTCAGTTGTGGCGGCAGCGGCAACCGGCCGCCAACGCCTTTGTGCTGGAATCTAGTGCGAGATTGCCGTCCGCGCCAGATATGTCCGATCAATATTATTTGCTGGATTGCTAAACGTTAATGTCCGGCAAGCCCGGTTTTATAGCAGAAACACCCTCCATTAAGGCTGGCAAATTCGACGCGGCCGAATGTCGCAAAGCTAGAGATTGCGCAGTACCGGCGCCGGCTTCTGGCCCAGCGCCGAGAAGGTTCCGGCCAGACCCAGCGCCACGGTGACAATGACCGCGCCCAAGGTCGCCGCCAGCGCCGGGGCCGGCAGCCAGGTAAAATCGAGGTGCATCAGCTCGGTGACGATCAGCCAGGCTGCGAGCGAACCGCTCAACACTCCGAACACGGCGGTGGCGGCCCCGAGCATAAGATATTCCAGCAGGTAGGCGCTCAACAGCCGCCGCCGCGTCGCGCCGAGCGTCTTGAGCACCACGGCGTCGTAGACCCGGTGGCGGTGGCCGGCGGCGAGCGCGCCGCCAAGCACCAATCCGGCGGCGATGAGCGTGATCGTGCTGGCGCCGCGGATCGCGACCACGAGATTGCCGACGATCTTGCCGATGGCGTCGAGCGCATCCTTCACGCGCACCGTTGTCACCATCGGAAATGCCTCGGCGACCGATTTGATGACCGCGTTTTCCTGCACCGGCGTGCTGCCGCCGGGATAAGTCAGCGTCGCCATATGCGTGTGCGGCGCGCCGCGGAATGCGTTGGGCGAATAGACCAGCACGAAATTGATTCCCAGGCTCTGCCAGTCGACGGTCCGCAAATTGGCGATGCGCGCGGTGATGTTGCGGCCGAGCACGTTGACGGTGACCGGATCGCCGAGCTTGAGACCGAGGCCGTCGGCGATCTTCTTCTCGAATGAGATCAGCGGCTCGCCGGCATGATCCGGTTTCCACCACTCGCCTTCCACCACGCGCGAACCGCTGGGAATTTCGCCGGTGTAGGTGATGCCGCGGTCGCTTTGCAGCACCCAGGCGGCTTCCGGCGCGGGCTTGATGTTTTCGGCCCTGATTCCGTTGGCGGAAACGATGCGCCCGCGCAGCATCGGCACTTCTTCCAGCCTGGCCTCGGGGACGCGTTCGCGCACATAGGCGCCGAAACGCTCGGCATCGGCCGACGGGATGTCGACGAAATAGAACGACGGCGCTTTTTCCGGCAGCGCCGCGGCGAATTGCTGGCGCAGATTGCCGTCGATCTCGATCACGGTAACAAGCAATGCGAGTCCGAGGCCGAGCGAAAGCACGATGGTCGGCGTCAGCGCGCCGGGACGATGGATATTGGCGATGGCCATGCGCAAGACGGTCGAGCGTGCGCGCGGCGCGTGCCGGGCGGCGAGCATCAGCAGGCTTGCGACCAGACGCAGGGTGACGAACACGCCGGCCGCCGTGGCGATATAGATCGTCGCCACGCGCCGGTCGTAGGCAAGCACGATGGCGAGCGCGGCAAGCACGAGCACGGCAAGCGCGGTCGCCAGCATATAGACCCGGCGCGGCCAGCGCCGTTCCAGCGCCACCGCGTCGCGAAACAGCGCCGCGACCGGCACGTCATGCGCGCGGCCGAGCGGCCACAGCGCGAAGGCCAGGGCCGTGAGCAAGCCGTAGACCAGTGACAGCGCGAGCTGGCCGGGATGCAGCGCCGGCTCGATCGGCAGCGGAATGATCGCGCCGAAGGCCCAGGCGACAAGGAACGGCAGCGTCGCCCCGAGCAGGAGCCCGATCGCGCCGCCGAGCAGAGCCAGCGCCATGACTTGCGTGAGATAGATCGCAAACACGCGTTTGCCGGTGGCGCCGAGCGCCTTTAGGGTCGCGATCACGTCACGCTTGCGGTCGAGATGGCCTTTCACCGCGTTGCCGACGCCGACCCCGCCGACCAGCAGCGCGGTCAGCCCGACTATGGTGAGAAACTGGGTAAAGCGATCGACATTGCGCTCGAGCTGCGGCGAGGCGTTGCTGCGGGTGCGGATATCCCAGCCGGCTTCCGGCAATTGCGCGCGCGTATCGGCGACAAGTTTTTTAGCGGCGGCGTCGGTCGCATCGCCCGCCGGCAGGCGCAACCGGTAATGCCAGCGCACCAGACTGCCGGGTTGCAGCAAGCCGGTGGCGCGCAAGGCGGCTTCGCTTGTCAGCAGCCGCGGCCCGAAGCCGATGCCGCCGGCGAGCTTGTCGGGCTCGGCCGTCAGCACCGCGCGAATCTCAATTGCCGCCGCGCCGACCATCAGCCGCGCGCCGGGCTTGAGATCGAGCCGCACCAGCAAGGCCGGATCGGCGACAGCGCCGAAGGCGCCGTCGCGCGCGGCGAATGCGCTTGCGAGCGTCATGGGGGGATCGAACGTAACGCTTCCGTGCAGCGGATAGGCGGCATCGACCGCCTTGATCTCGACCAGCGCCGCGCCGCCGTCGCCGGCCCGCGCCATCGCGCGCATGGTGGCGGCGACCGACACGTCGCCACGCCGCCGCAGAAAATCCCGTTCGGCCGTGTCCGCCTCGCGGTGGATCAGCGTGAAGGCAAGATCGCCGCCGAGAATCACCCGCCCTTCGCGCGCCATGCCGTTGGCGAGACTGCCGGCGACCGAAGCAACGCCGGCGATGGCCATGACGCCGAGCGCGATGCAGGCGATGAAAACATAGAAGCCGCGCAATCCGCCGCGCATTTCGCGTAACGCAAAACGCGCCGCCAGAAATCTATCCGGACGTGCCGAAACCGGCATTTGACCGAGGGTGACGCTCATGCCGGCACGCTGACGCTCTCGGTGCGGCCGGAGCGCAGCCGCACGACCCGTTCGCAGCGCGCGGCCAACGCATTGTCGTGGGTGACGAGCACCAGCGTGGTCTTGCGCTCCACGTGGCCCGTGAACAGAAGATCGATGATCTGCTTGCCGGTCGTCTCGTCCAGATTGCCGGTCGGCTCGTCGGCGACCAGGATTGCCGGATTGGGCGCCAGCGCGCGCGCGACAGCAACGCGTTGCTGCTCGCCGCCGGAAAGTTCCGCCGGGTAGTGGTCGAGCCGGTCGGCGAGCCCGACTGCGCCGAGTTCATGCCGCGCGCGCTCGTGGCTGTCGGCGATGCCGGCCAGCTCCAGCGGCACCGCCACGTTTTCCAGTGCGGTCATGGTGGGGATGAGATGGAACGACTGGAACACGATGCCGACATTGCGGCCGCGGAAGCGCGCCAGCGCGTCCTCGTCGAGCCGGACCAGGTCCTCGCCGGCAACCGTGACGTTCCCGGTATCCGGCCGTTCAAGTCCCGCCATCACCATCAGCAGCGTCGATTTGCCCGAGCCGGAAGGCCCGATCAGGCCAATCGCCTCGCCGCGGCCTATATTCAGGTCGATATCTTTGAGGATATGAACACGGGCTGCGCCATGCCCGAGCGAGAGGTTCACCCCGGCCAGTGCAATCGCCGGGCTCGCCCGCGAGAGATCCGTCATGTGGTCATTCCAATTACAGTCCCGCTCATATGGGAGAAAGGCCGCCCGGGTCCAGCGTCTCGCGGTCGCTGCCCTGCTCACGATTGTTTGCACGACGGCCGTTGTAGCCGCCGACCGGCCGGTACGCATCGTGGTGTTGGGCGATTCGCTGTCGGCCGGCTATGGCCTGCCCGCCGATGCGGCATTTCCCGCCAGGCTCGGCCAAGCCTTGCAGGCCAAGGGCATCGCGGCGGAAGTGGCAAATGCCGGCGTCTCCGGCGACACCGCCTCCGGCGGGCTTGGCCGGCTGGACTGGTCGGTGCCGGAGGGCACCGAGGCGGTCATCCTCGAGCTCGGCGCCAATGACGCCCTGCGAGGGGTCGATCCGAAACTGACGCGTGCGGCGCTGGAGGCGATCGTGCAGCGGCTCAAGCACCGCCGCATCGCCGTTCTGCTTGCGGGCATGCGGGCGCCACGCAACATGGGGACGGACTACGTGCAGGCGTTCGATGTCATTTTTCCGTCGCTGGCCTCAAGCTATGCTCTGATCCTCTATCCATTCTTTCTCGAAGGGGTTGCGGCCGATCCCAAGCTGAATTTGCCCGACGGCCTGCACCCTACCGCCGCCGGCATCGACGCGATCGTGAAAAACATCATGCCGAAGGTCGAAGAACTCATCGCCCGCGTGCGCGCGGCGCGCGCCTCGTGAGACGTCCATGCCGCGCCTGTTCACCGCGCTGGAAATCCCGTCCGAGATCGCGCAATCACTTTCCATGTTGCGCGGCGGACTGCCGGGCGCGCGCTGGATCGATCCCGATTATTATCATTTGACGCTGCGCTTCATCGGCGACGTGGACGATGTGGTCGCGCGCGAAGCGGCGTTCATCCTCGGCCAGGTGAAACGCAAGGCGTTTGAATTGCGCCTCGAAGGGCTCACGTCGTTCGGCGGCCGCAAGCCGCGTGCGGTGGTGGCCACCGCCGCGCCGGCGCCCTCGCTGATCGAAACGCAAGCGGAGCAGGAGCGGCTGCTGCGGCGCATCGGGCTTGAGCCGGAAGGGCGCAAATACACCCCGCACGTTACGCTCGCGCGGCTGCGCGATTCATCCAGCCGCGATGTGGCCGACTATCTCTCTGCGCGCGCGCATTTCCGCTCGCTGCCGATTCCGGTCTCGCATTTCGTGTTATTTTCCGCGCGCGCTTCCACCGGCGGCGGCCCCTATGTGGTCGAAGCGACCTATCCGCTGGCGGCTTAATCATACTCTCAGCGGCAGGCAAACACATCATCGAGTCTGCCGCTCCCACCATTCCAATCGAACGCGCGATCCAAACACAGTTGGCGCCAACGAATGTCAATTCTTTTTTCCGCCGCTTGCTTGAATCACATCGCCCCAGGTCTTGGCGTCGATCTCGAGAAATTTCTTAAAATCCTCGGATGACATACCAATGCTTGAGGGAATGGCTCCAAGATTAATAAGTTTCTGATGCAGTTCTGACTCGTTGAGAATTGCTCGAAATTCGCTGGTGATTTTCGCCGCTAGTTCGGTGGGCGTGTCGCGTGCTGCAAAAAGTCCGATGAACGACAACGACTGAAATCCGGGCAGCGTCGCTGACATCAACGGGAATTCCGGAGCCAGGGGCCATGTCTCCAGACTGGCAATGCCAAGAATTCGCATCCGGCCAGAACGAATGTGCTGAAGCGACGTGAGTCCCGAATCGAGCAGAACCTCCACATCGCCCGAGATGAGCGCAAGCTCGGCTGGGGCAATACCGGCGTAGGGAACGTGCACCATCTTGGTGCCCGTCATCATTTGAAATTGCTCCATCGAAAGGTGGTAGCCGCTCTGCGCACCAGAGCTGCCATAATTGTATTTTCCCGGGCTTTGTTTGAGGAGTGCGATCAACTCTGCAATCGTGTTGGCGGGAACCCTCGGATTCACAACAAGCACGGCTGGAACGCTCAAAACGTTGGTCAGAGAGACGAGGTCGCTTAATCCCTTGAACGTCGATGATTTGGTGCTCAGGTGCGACGCAATGGTCGTAGCAGAATTCGATCCGACCAGAATTGAATATCCATCGGGGGGTGAATTTGCCACGAAGTCCGTTGCGATAATGCCGGATGCGCCTACCTTGTTCTCTACTATGACACTCTGCTTCCAGCGATCCGCCAACTTAATAGCCATCATGCGCGCGACAATGTCGCTCGAACCACCCGCTGGATAGGGCACGATGAGCCGCACCAGCTTTGATGGGTAAGCCGAAACCGGCTCGGCAGCTCGTGCCACGACCGGAAATGCAAGTGCGAAAAGCAGAGTTAGCGTAAGCGTCGCGAGATGGGTCACGTCACTCTCCTTGTGTATCACGATCGAAAGAACACGCTGCTTGTGGACGCAATGGACCTTTGTCGTCGTCGAACGTCGGGCACGATGCGCGAACTCTTGTTCACTGCATCTCACCAAGAGGAACTGCTTGCTGAGTGATGAAATTTCCGAGCGTAGACCGATTGATGATCCAGCGCGGCGGGGTCAAGCTGCCGCTTTTCTGAATTGATGACGTCGTTCTCAATCATCGCGAACCTCGGGCAAGCATGGAATTTCAACTCAAAGCGCCGCCGACCTGAACTCGGCGGAAGGCAGCAGCTGTCGGCGAGGGGCATCGACCCGATCGGCGATGCGCATGTAATCGTTGAGACGGCGCGACTTGCCGACGCTCCAAATCACTACATCGCGCAACCCATAAACGCTGGGCGGCCATTCGGACGTGATCCAGTCGTAGCGGCGCGCGCAAAATTGAGTCCGGTCAGAGACCCAGCGCCAATCCTTTTCCCACCGGACCAATGCTTTAGCGACGTCCGGCGCACTGGCCAGGTATTCGCCCAGGAGCAAGGTGTTCATCAACGAAAGGCCAGCACCCTGACCGAGCGTCGGCGGTAGCGCATGAACGGCGTCCCCGACCAACGCAACTCGTCCCTTGGACCATGCTTCGATTCCGACGAACGGATAGGGGTGGTGCACGCCACCCGCGATGGCGGCCCGGTCGAAGAATCCTTCCGCTGCAAGCGCAGGAAAGCTTGCTGCCCAGTATTTCGCGTCGATCGGCGCGCGCGCAGCCCGCGTGTCGTTCAAGGGCGCCGCGAGATAGCTGTAGACCTCCGTCGGCGTGCAGGGCGCCACTCCGATACGCAGGCGGCCAGACCAGAATTCACGGGTCATATCGCCAGCCTCGAATGCAGTGCGGGGCACCAAAAGCCTAATCGCACCGCTGAGAGGGAGGCTGACTTTGCGATTCAAACCCAGATCGCGTCGCGCGACAGAGTTCACGCCATCAGCGGCAATGACCACGTCCGCGCGAATTCGCTCGCCGCGAATCACCGCGGTCCCGTCCTCGGACATCGTATCGACGGGACAATCGACATGAATCCGAACGCCAAGTTGGACTGCGCGATCGAAGAGAGCACGAATTAGAAGTTCGCGTTTGACGTTCCAAACGGTGTTAACTTCCTTGAGGATACGTTGCTGCAACAAGCGTCCGTCTTTGTCGAGTATTCGCGCTTCTCGCAAGACAACGCAGTCTCGACGAATCTTTTCCAAAACACCAAAATTCTCAAGTACCCGGAGACCGTTTCCCTTGATGAAGATACCGGCTCCAATCTCGCGAATGGCGGAACCGCGCTCGTACACGTCCACCTGCCAGCCCGTTCGGGCTAGCCCAATGGCGGCGCTCAATCCGGCAACCCCACCACCGCAAACGACTGCTGTTCGCATCTAATGGTCTCTGTGCAACTTGAGTTTCCCTATCTGCATACAATATTGCACATATTGTGTACAATAAAGCAAGCCGCCTATAATGTAGACTTATTGGATATGTAATTGCTGTTGCAATGGCGATTCCCTCAGTTGCAAATCCAAAAGGAACGACAAATGGCACGTAAGAATTCGGGGATGCGGATCGATCAGGACACTACGCTGGGCTCGCAGATCTACGAGAGACTCGCGAACCAAATCATCGTAGGCGATCTGCCGCCGGGTCATCGTCTGGATGAACAGAGCATTGCGACTCAGTTCGGTGTTTCACGAACTCCAGTACGCGAAGCCTTGCGTGAACTGGGAGCGCGCCATCTCATTGACCTTACTCCTCGGCGTGGCGGTGTTGTGACCCGGATTGGAGCTGACAAACTGATCGACATGCTGGAGGCGGAATGTGAGATCGAGGGTCTATGCGCGCGACTTTCCGCGCATCGCATGAGTGCCCTGGAGAAAGGCCGGTTGCGCGATCTTCATGAGCAGGCTTTAGCGATCATAGAGGAGCGCAGCCTTTCCAGATATTTCGAGATCAACAAGGAATTCCACGACTTCATTTGTGCCGGCGCGCACAATACCACCCTGGACAGCACAGCGCGCGACTTGCGATTCCGTTTGTCACCGTTCCGCAGACCCGAACCAAGGAGCAATGCAAGCGCTGTGATGGCGCGATCGACCGACGAGCACGCTGCAATTGTCAACGCAATCCTCGATGGTGCCGCAGAACGCGCCTATGAAGCCATGCGTGCGCACAATGCCCGCGTCAATTTAGGCGCTATGAAAATTCTGCAAAATTCGGAACCGCCGGAGCAGATGGAACTGCGCGCAAAGCGCGTCAATTTGCGCTGAATATTGAAACAAGTGTGTACAATACGATAAACACATACACACGCTGCCTTACGACAGCTGTAAAAGGCTTGTGAGGACAGTATGTGGTCGAGGCGACGTATCCGCTGGCGGCGTAGCCATCTTCGTCATTCCGGAAGCCGAGCCAACGGGTTCGCGCTTTCAGCGCGCTCCGGAATGACAATAAGAGTTGGATTACACCGGCTTGAACAAGCGCGATTGCACGTCGAGGATGGCGGTGGCGATGCCGTGGCCGTCGGCGACAAATTCGCGCATCAGCGATAGCGGCGTCGATCGCGGCGGATCGACCTCGCCGACCACGCTGCCAAAATCGAAGCTCAAATCGGCGTCGAATTTGCGCGCAAGCTGCTGCATGCGCCGATTGTCGGCGATGCAGATCATCTGCAACGACTTGATGCCACGGTTGCGCGCGGCCAGCAATGTGCGCTCCAGCAACACCGAACCGACGCCGCGGCTCTGCCAGGGCTGTTCGACGCTGAAAGCCGCTTCCGCCTCGGGCGCGAAGGCTTTGCCGATGCGCCGCAACTCGGCGGCGCCGCGCAGCGTTCCGTTCACGAAGAAGCCGTGGATCACGGTGCCGAGACCGGCCGTGGCGGTATGGCTGGCGATGGTGGCGTCCGACACCGTGCCGCCGAAGCGGGTGCGGCGGCTGTCGGCGTCGAGCCGCAGCAGATGTTCGCGATAAAGGTCGGCCTCACCGATCCACAATTTGCGGACCATGCCGCCGTCCGGAAGTGCATCCTGCATTCTGTAAAAATCTCCGAATCGCCAAGCTCTTAGTTATATGGTGCATTGCAGCAAAATAACGACCGGAGTCTGGCCAGCGGGACCCTCGCCTGCAAAAAGCGCATGGTTAAAAGGCAGGCAACGTGTGCGATTTTGCCCATTCCGGCCCGCATGACCGCCGCCGGCCTGTGTACACAGGGCCAATTTACACCGCCGCCGTATCACCCTAGGTGTCGCACTCCGCTGGCCGGACACCGATCATTTCCCATGTCCGAAACCTTGAGCACGCGCTACGAGGCGCTCGCCGCCTCCGGCAAGATAGAGCCCGATCCCGGGCAGGCGGTGCTCGTCGACGCTTTCACGCGGCTTGGATCGCGCATCGCGTTTCATCGCGTCGCGCGCAAGTCCTCCGTGCTCGGCTGGCTGTTCCGCCGCCGGGAAAAGCGCAAAGCGCCGTTCAAGGGCCTTTACGTCTACGGCGAGGTCGGCCGCGGCAAGACCATGCTGATGGATTTGTTCTTCGAGGCAAGTCCAGTGCTGCGCAAACGCCGCGTGCATTTCCACGAATTCATGGCGGATGTGCACGAGCGCGTGCATGGCTACCGGCAACAACAAAAGTCCGGGCAACTCGCGGAGCACGACCCGATCCAGCTCGCCGCCGCGGCGATTGCCGAGGAGAGCTGGCTGCTCTGCTTCGATGAATTTCATGTCACCGACATTGCCGATGCCATGATTCTCGGCCGCCTGTTCACGCGCCTGTTCGAGCACGGCGTGGTTCTGGTTGCGACTTCGAACCTCGCGCCGTCCGAGCTATACAAAAATGGACTCAATCGTGATTTGTTTCTCCCGTTCATCGCCTTGCTTGAACGGCATCTGGAGATCGCGCCGCTGGAAGCGCGCACCGATTTTCGGCTGGAGAAACTCACCGGCGTGCCGGTGTGGCATGTCGCGGCCGATGCGAAATCGCAAAGCTTGGTCGATGCCGCGCTCGATGCAGCCTGGCGCCGCCTGGCCGGCGGACAAGCGGGCGCCAGGCAAGAACTCACGGTCAAGGGACGTCGCGTGCCGGTGCCGAAAGCGGCGATGGGCGTGGCGCGGTTCTCGTTCGGCGAATTATGCGGGCAACCGCTCGCGGCCGCCGACTATCTCAAGCTTGCCTACGCCTTTCACACCGTCATCCTCGATCGTATCCCGGCGATGGATTACGACCGCCGCAACGAGGCCAAGCGCTTCATCATCCTGGTCGACACGTTGTACGACCACGCCGTGAAGCTGGTCGCCTCGGCCGCGGCGGAGCCGGATGCGCTGTATCGGGCGGCTGACGGCTTTGAGGCGCAGGAGTTCAAGCGCACGGCCTCGCGCCTGATCGAGATGCGCTCGCAGTCCTATCTCGGTCTGCCGCACGGGCCGCAGGCCAAACGCCAGGCGCCCGACTGGGCGGCCAAAATCGTCGAAACTTGATGGCTTGTGACTTGAAGACTTGGCTTACTTGAAGACTTGGCGGCAACGGAGTTGTGAAATAATGTATTACGGACGGGCTAAGGGCCACGGGGCCGCAGCAAACAACGGGTTCCTTGTCGCCAATCGCCGGACCGGATAACCACCGCATGCCGCGATCCCGCGGCGCATCCTAGTCGAGAGCTTCTCCCATCATGGCGCGTAACAAGATTGCATTGATCGGCGCGGGCCAGATCGGCGGCACGCTTGCCCACCTCATCGGCCTCAAGCAGCTCGGCGACGTGGTGATGTTCGATGTCGCCGAAGGCATTCCGCAAGGTAAGGCGCTCGACCTCGCCCAGTCGTCGCCGGTCAACGATTTCGATGCCCGCTTCACCGGCGCCAATTCCTACGAAGCGATCGAAGGCGCGAGCGTGTGCATCGTCACCGCCGGCGTTCCGCGCAAACCCGGCATGAGCCGTGACGACCTGCTTGGCATCAATCTCAAGGTGATGGAGCAGGTGGGCTCCGGCATCAAGAAATATGCTCCCAATTCCTTCGTCATCTGCATCACCAATCCGCTCGACGCCATGGTGTGGGCGTTGCAGAAGTGCTGTGGCCTGCCGAAGCAGATGGTGGTCGGCATGGCCGGCGTGCTCGACAGCGCGCGCTTTCGCTATTTCCTCGCCGATGAATTCAATGTTTCGGTGGAAGACGTCACCGCCTTCGTGCTTGGCGGCCACGGCGACACCATGGTGCCGCTGGTGCGCTATTCATGCGTTGCCGGAATTCCGCTGCCCGATCTGGTGAAGATGGGCTGGACCACGCAGACGCGGCTGGATGAAATCGTCGACCGCACCCGCAACGGCGGCGCCGAGATCGTCAACCTGCTCAAGTCCGGCTCGGCGTTTTATGCGCCGGCGGCATCCGCCATCGCCATGGCCGAGAGCTACCTGCTCGACAAGAAGCGCGTGCTTCCCTGCGCCGCCTGGCTCAATGGCGAATACGGCATCCAGGACCTCTACGTCGGCGTGCCGGTGGTGATCGGCGCGAAAGGCGTCGAGCGCGTGGTGGAGATAGACTTCAGCGGCGCCGAACGCGACCTGTTCGAGAAGTCGGCGTCCGCGGTGCAGAGCCTGGTCGAAGCCTGCAAGAAGATTTCGCCGAATCTCGGCGGTTGAACGAAAGCGCGGGCGGATGAATATCCACGAGTATCAGGCGAAAGCGGTGCTGCGCGGCTTCGGCGTGCCGGTGCCGCGCGGCGCGCCGGCATTCTCGGTCGATCAGGCGGTCAAGGCCGCGAACGAGCTTGGCGGTCCGGTCTGGGTGGTGAAGGCGCAGATTCATGCCGGCGGACGCGGCAAGGCCGGCGGCGTCAAGGTGGTGAAATCTATCGACGACGTGAAGAAGGAATCCGCGCGTATTCTCGGCAGCACGCTGGTGACGCATCAGACCGGCCCGCACGGCAAGCAAGTGCGCCGCCTCTATATCGAGGAAGGCTCGGCCATCGATCGCGAGTTCTATCTCTCGATGCTGATCGATCGCGAAAGCTCGCGCGTCGCGCTGGTGGTGTCGCGCGAAGGCGGCATGAATATCGAGGAAGTCGCGCACAAGACGCCGGAGAAAATTCTCACCGTCAGCGTCGATCCGGTTACCGGCATTTGCCCGTTCCATGTCCGGCTGGTGTCGCACGCGCTCGGGCTTGATGGCGAATTGCAGAAGCAAATGAGCGTGGTGCTCGGCGGGCTCTACAAGGCGTTTACCGAAAAGGACATGAGCCTGCTCGAAATTAATCCGCTCGTCGTCACCAAGGACAGCAAGTTGATTTGCCTCGACGCCAAAGTGGGCTTCGACGGCAACGCGCTCTATCGCCACCCGGACATTGTGGAGCTGCGCGATCTGACCGAGGAAGACGAAAAGGAAATCGAGGCGTCGAAATACGACCTCAACTACATCGCGCTCGACGGCTCCATCGGCTGCATGGTCAACGGCGCAGGTCTTGCGATGGCGACCATGGACATCATCAAGCTTTACGGCATGGCGCCGGCAAACTTCCTTGACGTCGGCGGCGGCGCCACCAAGGAGAAAGTTGCGGCGGCATTCAAGATCATCACCTCGGACCCGAGCGTGAAGGGTATCCTGGTGAATATTTTCGGCGGCATCATGAAATGCGACGTCATCGCCGAGGGCGTGGTGGCGGCGGTGAAGGAAGTTGGATTGAAAGTGCCGCTGGTGGTGCGGCTGGAAGGCACCAATGTCGATCTCGGCAAGAAGATCATCGCGGAGTCTAAACTCAACGTGGTCTCCGCCGACGATCTCGACGACGCCGCGCAAAAAATCGTCGAGGCCGTCAAAGGTGGTGCGTGAGCGCGGCAGGAACCTTTGCTTCACCTCCCCCGGAAAGGGGGAGGTCGGCTCGCAAGGCGAGCCGGGGGGGGGTCGTGTCGCGCTTCAACAACAATCCAGTTAAAATTGCTCGCGCCCGCCGCCTGCGGCGCGAAGCGACAGATGTCGAGACGCGCTTATGGCAAAAGATTCGCAACAAGCAGCTCGGCGTCGATTTCCGCCGACAACATCCGGCTGGACCGTTTGTCCTGGATTTTTATTGCTCGGCTCTGGGTCTCGCTATCGAGCTCGACGGTGGGCAGCACGCCGGGCAGAAAGTCGCGCGGCAAGATCGAAAACGAACGCGCTGGCTCAGTGAACGCGGCGTAACTCTGTTGCGATTTTGGAATTCCGATATGAGTGAGAATTTGTCCGGTGTCTTGGAAGAAATCGCTGCCAAAATTTCCAAACTGCGGTCATCGGAAATGACCCCCACCCGGCGCTGGCGCGCCGACCTCCCCCTTTCAGGGGGAGGTTAAGGAAGACATCAGCATGTCCGTCCTCATCGGCAAAAATACAAAAGTTCTCTGCCAAGGCTTCACCGGCAAGAACGGCACCTTCCATTCCGAGCAGGCGATTGCCTATGGCACCAAGATGGTGGGCGGCACCTCGCCGGGCAAAGGCGGCTCGACGCACCTCAATCTGCCGGTGTTCGATACGGTCGCGCAGGCGCGCGAGAAAACCGGCGCCGACGCCAGCGTGGTCTACGTGCCGCCGGCGGGAGCCGCCGACGCAATCTGCGAAGCGATCCAGGCCGAGATTCCGCTCATCGTGTGCATCACCGAGGGCATCCCGGTGATCGACATGGTGAAGGTCAAACGCGCGCTGTCCGGTTCCAAGTCGCGGCTGATCGGACCCAACTGTCCGGGCGTGATGACCGCCGGCGAATGCAAGATCGGCATCATGCCGGGCAACATCTTCAAACCGGGCAAGGTGGGGATCGTGTCGCGCTCCGGCACGCTCACCTATGAAGCGGTGTTCCAGACCAGCCGCGAGGGTCTTGGCCAGACCACGGCCGTCGGGATCGGCGGCGATCCGGTCAAAGGCACGGAATTCATCGACGTGCTGGAGATGTTTCTGGCCGATCCGAAGACCGAATCCATCGTGATGATCGGCGAAATCGGCGGCGCGGCCGAGGAGGATGCGGCGGAATTCCTCAAAAGCGAGGCCAAGAAGGGCCGCAGGAAACCGACGGTCGGCTTCATTGCCGGGCGCACCGCCCCGCCGGGCCGCCGCATGGGCCATGCCGGTGCGATCATTTCCGGCGGCAAGGGCGATGCGGAGTCCAAAATTGCCGCAATGGAATCGGCCGGAATCAAGGTATCACCGTCGCCTGCCCGGATAGGGAAGACGCTGGTCGAAGTATTGATGGGCTGATTCGGTATTTATCCTTTTCGCTGCCGTGACCACGTCATAAATAGAGTAAAAGTATAAAGCCGCCCGTTTTCACGGGCCGATTCGCATGATGGCGAGCTTCGCGAGAGGCCCTGCCAAGGACTCCGACGCCATGTCCCGCCAAGACGCGAACACCGCCTTTGCCCGCAGCTCTTTCCTCTATGGCGGCAATGCCGCCTATATCGAAGCCCTGCATGCACGCTACGCGGCCGATCCCAATGCGGTCGATGCCGGCTGGCAGGAATTTTTCAAGAGCCTGAAGGACGACGCCGCCAACGTCGCCAAGACCGCGCGCGGCGCCTCGTGGAAAAAGCCGAACTGGCCGCCGCGCGCCAGCGACGAGCTGGTCGCCGCGCTCGACGGGCAATGGGCCGAGACCGGTAAGAAAATCAGCGAGAAAATCGGCGAGAAAATCGCGGCGAAAGCGCAAACCGGCGGCGTCGAACTCTCGCCGACCGATGTGCAACAGGCCACGCGCGATTCCATTCACGCGCTGATGCTGATCCGCGCCTACCGCATCCGCGGGCATTTCCACGCCAAGCTCGATCCGCTCGGGCTGGAGCCGGAAAAGAACGAGCAGGAACTCGATCCGCGCTCGTATGGTTTCACCGACGCCGATCTCGACCGCAAAATCTTTCTCGACAAAGTGTTGGGGCTTGAATTCGCCTCGATGCGCGAAATCGTCGCGATCCTGCGCCGCACTTATTGCCAGACGCTCGGCGTCGAATTCATGCACATCTCCAATGCGGCGCAAAAAGGCTGGATTCAGGAGCGCATCGAGGGCAAGGACAAGGAGATCAGCTTTACGCGCGAGGGCAAGCGCGCGATCCTCAACAAGCTGGTCGAGGTCGAAGGCTTCGAGAAATTTCTCGACACCAAATACACCGGCACCAAACGCTTCGGCCTGGACGGCGCCGAGTCGCTGATCCCGGCGCTGGAACAGATCATCAAGCGCGGCGGCAATCTCGGCGTTAGGGAAGTCGTGCTCGGCATGGCGCATCGCGGCCGGCTCAATGTACTCACCCAGGTGATGGGCAAGCCGCATCGTGTCTTGTTTCATGAATTCAAGGGCGGCTCGGCCACGCCGGACGAAGTCGAAGGTTCAGGCGACGTGAAATATCATCTTGGCGCGTCGTCCGACCGCGAGTTCGACAACAACAAAGTGCATTTGTCGCTTGCGGCGAATCCCTCGCATCTCGAAATCGTCGATCCGGTTGTGCTCGGCAAGGTGCGCGCCAAGCAGGATCAGCACGGCGCCACGCCCGAAGATCGCACGATGGTGATGCCATTGCTCATTCATGGCGACGCGGCGTTCGCCGGCCAGGGCGTGGTCGCCGAATGTTTCGGGCTGTCCGATCTCAAGGGCTACCGCACCGGCGGTAGCTTGCATTTCATCGTCAACAACCAGATCGGCTTCACGACATATCCGCGCTATTCGCGTTCCTCGCCCTATCCGTCCGACGTCGCCAAGACGATCGAGGCGCTGATTTTCCACGTCAACGGCGACGATCCGGAGGCGGTGGTGTTCGCCGCCAAGGTGGCGACCGAATACCGGCAGAAATTCCAGCGGCCGGTGGTCATCGACATGTTCTGCTACCGGCGCTTCGGCCACAACGAGGGCGACGAGCCGTCGTTCACCCAGCCACTGATGTACAAGAAGATCCGCGCGCATCCGACGACGCTGGAAATTTACGGCAACAAGCTGATCGCCGAAGGCGTCGTCACCGAAGGCGAAGTCGAGAAGATGAAGGCCGACTGGCGCACGCGGCTTGAGGCCGAGCAGGAAGCCGGCCAGAGCTACAAGGCCAACAAGGCCGATTGGCTCGATGGCCGCTGGGCCGGGCTCAAGCCGGCGCAGGATGCAGACGATCCGCGCCGCGGCAATACCGGCGTCGCCATCGAGATGTTGCGCGAGATCGGCGACAAGATCACCGTGGTGCCGCAGGGCTTCAATGTTCACCGCACGGTGCAACGTTTTCTCGACACGCGCGCAAAAGCGATCAAGGCCGGCGAGGGCATCGACTGGTCGACGGGCGAGGCGCTGGCGTTTTGTTCGCTGCTGCGCGAAGGCCATCCGGTGCGGCTGTCCGGTCAGGACAGCGAGCGCGGCACCTTCTCGCAGCGCCATTCGGTGCTGTTCGATCAGGACACCGAAGCGCGCCACACGCCGTTCAACCATCTGGCCAAGGACCAGGCGCGCTACGAGGTGCTAAACTCGATGCTCTCGGAAGTGGCCGTGCTCGGCTACGAATACGGCTATTCCACCGCCGAGCCCAATGCGCTGACATTGTGGGAGGCGCAGTTCGGCGATTTCGCCAACGGCGCGCAGGTGGTGTTCGACCAGTTTATTTCCTCCGGCGAGCGCAAATGGCTGCGCATGTCGGGTCTCGTGTGCCTGCTGCCGCACGGCTACGAGGGGCAGGGGCCGGAACATTCCTCGGCGCGGCTTGAGCGCTTTTTGCAGATGTGCGCCGAAGACAACATGCAGGTCGCGAACTGCACCACGCCGGCGAATTATTTCCACATCCTGCGCCGCCAGTTGAAACGCGAAATCCGCAAGCCGCTGATCCTGATGACGCCGAAAAGCCTGCTGCGCCACAAGCGCGCGGTCTCCAGGCTCAATGAGATGGCGAACGGCACGTCGTTCCACCGGCTGTTGTGGGACGACGCGCAACAACTGCCGAACGAAAAGATCAAGCTGGTATCGGACGATAACATCCGCCGCGTCGTGCTGTGCTCCGGCAAGGTCTATTACGATCTCTACGAGGAGCGCGAGCGGCGCGGCATCGACGACGTCTACCTGCTGCGCGTCGAGCAGCTCTATCCGTTCCCGACCAAGGCGCTGGTCACCGAACTCTCGCGCTTCAAGCAGGCGGAGATCGTCTGGTGCCAGGAAGAGCCGCGCAACATGGGGGCGTGGTTTTTCGTCGACACCTTCCTGCAATGGGTGCTCAATCAGATCGGCGCCAAGCACAAGCACGTGCGCTATGCGGGGCGGCCGGCATCGGCCTCGACGGCGGTCGGCCAGATGGTCAAACATCTCTCGCAGTTGAAGCAATTGCTCGATGAGGCGCTGGCCTGATGACTGACATCCGCGTTCCCACTCTGGGCGAGTCGGTCACCGAGGCGACCGTCGGCAAATGGTTCAAGCAGCCGGGCGATGCCGTTGCCGTTGACGAACCGCTGGTCGAACTGGAAACCGACAAGGTGACGCTGGAAGTGCCGGCGCCGGCCGCGGGCGTGCTGACCGAAATCGCGGTCAAAAACGGCGCCACGGTCGCGGTCGGCGCATTGCTCGGCCAGATCAAGGACGGCGCCGCCGCGCCGGCCAAATCCGCTGCTGCGCCGGCGGAGAAGCCCGCCGCGGCGGCAAGGCCCGCGTCCGCGGTCAAGCCGCCTGTGGTCGATCTGCCGTTTCCGCCCTCGGTGCGAAAAATGGCGGCGGAAAGCGGCATGGACCCGGCCAGGGTCGATGGCTCCGGCAAGCACGGCCAGGTCACCAAGGGCGACATGATGGCGGCGATCGAGCGCGCCGCGGCGCAGCCGGTGCCGGTCTCGACGCCGGTACAGATGCGCGCGCCCTCGCCGGCCGACGACGCATCGCGCGAAGAACGCGTGCCGATGACGCGGCTGCGCCAGACCATCGCGCGCCGCCTGAAGGACGCGCAGAACATTGCCGCCATGCTCACGACCTTCAACGAGGTCGACATGTCGGGCGTGATGAACCTTCGCAATCAATACAAGGAATTGTTCGAGAAGAAACACGGCGTGAAGCTCGGCTTCATGGGCTTCTTCGTGAGCGCCTGCATCCAGGCGCTCAAGGACGTTCCCGCGGTCAACGCCGAAATCGACGGCAGCGATCTGGTCTACAAGAATTATTATCATATCGGCGTCGCGGTCGGCACCGAGAAGGGCCTGGTGGTGCCGGTGGTGCGCGATGCCGATCGTCTCTCGCTCGCCGGCATCGAAAAAACCATCGCCGAGCTGGGCAAGCGCGCGCGCGACGGCCAGCTCAAGATCGAGGACATGCAGGGCGGCACCTTCACCATCTCCAACGGCGGGGTCTACGGCTCGCTGATGTCGACGCCGATCCTCAACGCGCCGCAGTCCGGCATTCTCGGCATGCACAAGATTCAAGAGCGCCCGGTGGCGATCGACGGCAAGATCGAAATTCGGCCGATGATGTATCTCGCGCTCTCCTACGATCACCGCATCGTCGATGGCCGCGAGGCGGTCACCTTCCTGGTGCGGGTGAAGGAGAATCTGGAAGACCCGGCGCGGATCGTGCTGGATTTGTAAAGTGACGAGCGGAAAACCGAGAAACAAGCGTCAGAATACTCGACTTGAATCTGAAGGCGCTGAATTTCTTGTTTTGGGGAATCTGCTCATTGAAGGCATTGATGCGTATAAAAGTTATCGCTACATGCCCGGCTATGACTTAGTTGCAGTTCTACCGGAAAAAAATTCTACCGCACGAATACAGGTGAAAAGTCGATGGGCTTCAGATGCGACCGGATATCTGATCAAGAATTTCGATTGCGACTTCGTTGTTTTAGCGCAACTCAATCGTGGCTTTAGATACAAATATAATCTTGATCCAAAACGATGGAGTGAGGGGAGAAGACAGCCAGAATGCTACGTCTTTCCAAGCAGCTTCGTTAAGAAGCATAGAGATAAAAAAAGTAAATGGGGCAGGGTGATTCTCAAGAAAATTCCTAACTATCAAAACTACAAAGAACGATGGGATTTGATTCGAGACTTCCTTGGCGTCAACGGTAAATAGTGTCATGCCCACCTACGACCTCATCGTCATCGGCACCGGCCCCGGCGGCTATGTCTGCGCCATTCGCGCGGTGCAGCTCGGCCTGAAGACCGCCGTGGTGGAAAAGAACGCCACCTTCGGCGGCACTTGTCTGAACATCGGCTGCATCCCGTCGAAGGCGCTGCTGCACGCATCGGAACTGTTCGAGCAAACCGGCCACTCGTTCGCGAAGATGGGCATCGGCGTCGGCAAGCCTCAGCTCGATCTCGCGGCGATGATGGCGTTCAAGGACGAAGGCGTCGACGGCAATGTGAAAGGTGTCGACTACCTGCTGAAGAAAAACAAGATCGATGCTTTTCATGGCGCAGCGCGCATCGCCGCCGCCGGCAAGGTCGAGGTCAAAGCTGCCGACGGAAAATCGCAGATGCTCGAGGGCAAGGCCATCGTCATCGCCACCGGCTCCGGTGTCGCCAAGCTCAAGGGCATCGAGATCGACGAACGGCGCATCGTGTCGTCGACCGGCGCGCTCGCGCTCGCCAAGGTGCCGGAGCGCCTGCTGGTGGTCGGCGCCGGCGTGATCGGGCTCGAACTGGGTTCGGTGTGGCGGCGGCTCGGCGCCAACGTGACCTTTGTCGAATTCCTCGACCGCATCCTGCCGGGCATGGACGCCGATGTGTGCCGGCAGAGCCAGCGCATTTTCGAGAGGCAGGGTTTGAAATTCAAGCTCGCGTCTAAGGTCACGCTGATCGACGCCTCCGGCAAGACGCTGAAAGCGCGGGTCGAGCCGGCGAAAGGCGGCGCCGGAGAAATGATCGAGGCCGACGTGGTGCTCGTCGCCACCGGCCGCGTGCCTTACACCGAAGGGCTCGGTCTGAAAGAAGCCGGCGTCAAGCTCGACGAGCGCGGGCGTGTCGCGGTCGATGCGTATTACGCCAGCAGCGTGCCCGGCATCTGGGCGATCGGCGACGTCATTGCCGGCCCGATGCTGGCGCACAAGGCCGAGGACGAAGGCGTGGCGTTGGCGGAAATTCTTGCCGGCCAAGCCGGCCATGTGAACTACGACGCTATACCCAACGTGGTCTACACCTATCCGGAAATCGCTTCCGTCGGAAAAACCGAAGAGGAACTCAAAGCCGCCGGCGTCGCCTACAACGTTGGAAAATTTCCGTTCACCGCCAACGGCCGCGCCAAGGTCAACCGCACCACCGACGGTTTCGTGAAAATTCTGGCCGATGCCAAGACCGACCGCGTGCTCGGGGTGCATATCCTCGGCGCCGACGCCGGCAACATGATCGCGGAAGCGGCGGTGGCGATGGAGTTCGGCGCGTCCGCCGAGGACATCGCGCGCACCTGTCATGCGCATCCGACGCTTTCCGAGGCGGTGAAGGAAGCAGCACTCGCCGTCGGCAAGCGCAGCATTCATATGTAACGCCTTCGGCGCAGCGTTATCAAAAACTCGTTCGGGGGAATGCCATGGCCAAAGGCCACAAGGACAAAATTGCCGTCATCACCGGCGGCGCCAGCGGGCTGGGGCAGGCGTTTGCAAAACGGCTGGCGGAAGAGGGCGTGCATGTGGCCATCGCCGATATCGGCGCGGCCGATGCCACGGTGAAAATGGTCGAGGCCGCCGGCCGGCAGGCGCTCGCCTGCAAATGCGACGTATCCTCGGAGGAGTCGGTCAAGGCGATGGCGCGCGGGGTCGAGAAAAAATTCGGCAGCTGCGACATTCTCATCAATTGCGCCGGGCTGTTTCCCAATCAGGCTTTCGACACTATGAGCTTTGCCGACTGGCGGCGCATCCTCGCGACCAATCTCGATGGGCTTTTCCTCGTCACTTCAGCCTTCGTCCCGGGCATGAAGCAGCGCGGCTGGGGCCGCATCGTCAACTTGTCGTCGAGCACCGTCGGTTCGGTGGTCACCGGCTTCGTCCACTACGTCACCAGCAAGGCCGGCGTCGTCGGATTCACCCGTGCGCTGGCGAGCGAACTTGGGGCCCACGGGATCACCGTCAACGCCATCCAGCCCGGCCTCACGCGCACGCCGGGCGCGCTCGGGCGCGCGCCGCGCGCCGGCTTTGCCACCATGGACGATGAGCTGAAATCCGTCGCGCAGCTTCAGGCGATCAAGCGGCCGGAAGAGCCGGACGACCTGGTTGGGGCTGTCTCGTTTCTCACCAGCGACGACGCCGCTTTCATCACCGGGCAAACGCTCAACGTCGACGGCGGCCGCGTTCGTAGCTGATCGCGACGTCAGAACAGGTGCACTGCATGCGGCGCGAAAAAGCCGATCGCCGTAAACATAAGACCGAGGCCCGCCAAGCTGACCGAAAGCCAGGCCAGCATCATCATGCTGGTGATGATGGTGGCTGACGCCAGCACGATGCCGATCTGGAAGGCGGCTGAAGCCACCTCGTAATGGTGATAGCGCGCCATCGCGGTATCGCGCTTGCTCTCGGCGTCCTTGGCGCGGGCGGCGAGCTGCTTGCGCCCCTCATTGGTGTCCGGTTCGTCGTTGTAGCGCGCCGCGGTCTTCTGCCAGGTGTCGATCTGCTTCGCCATGACGTCCTTGATCGCGGCCTCGGCGGTTGCGGCGGAATCGATCTTCCGCGTCTCGGCCGCGGTGGTCAGCGTGGTCATGCGGATGGTCTTGGCCTGGAAAAACGCCCACAGGTTGGAGGCTTCGACGTTGTAGCTGATGGCCGACGTTTGCGCGCTCTTTCCCAGCGTTTCCGAAAACGCCAGAAACAGCGCGATCACCGAAATCAGCAGAGCGATGTTCTTGTTGGTATGCGCAGCGTGTTCGGCATGCTCCAGATTTTCGTGCGGTCCCGCCATAGCCCCCTCCGGAAGTATCTCGGCAGCAAACGATGAAACGAAGTCGGGCCGCCGCGCAAGGGATTAGCGCGCCTTATAGGTCGAATAAATGTTAGTTTTATGCGCGCGGGTGGGCGCTGCGGTAGACTTCCAACAGCCGCTCGCTATCGACGGCGGTGTAGATCTGCGTCGTCGAGAGCGAGGCGTGTCCCAGCAGTTCCTGGATGGCGCGCAGGTCGCCGCCGCGCGCCAGCAGATGGGTGGCGAAGGAATGCCGCAACGCGTGCGGGGTTGCGGTTTCGGCGAGGCCGAGCGCGCCGCGCAGTTGAGCCATCGCAAGCTGCACGATGCGCGGCGACAGCGGCCCGCCGCGCGCGCCGGTAAACAACGCGCCGTCCGCGGCCAGGTCGAACGGGCAGAGCGCGACGTAATCCGCGATCAGCTTGAGCACCTGCGGGAGCACCGGCACCATGCGCTGCTTGTTGCCTTTGCCGGTGACAATGATGACGTCACCCGCTCCGGGCGCAGGCACGTCCATGCGGCGCAGGCCGAGCGCTTCGGAAATGCGCAAGCCCGAGCCATAGAGCAGTGCCAGCACCGCGGCATCGCGCGCGACGATCCAGGGTTCGCGCGCTTCGCCCGCGCGCAATTCAGTGTCGGCGATGCGCTTGGCGGCGGCGACGGTCAGCGGCTTCGGCAGCGTCTTGCTCACTTTCGGCGCGCGCACGGCGGAAAGCGCAGCCACTTTTCCCTTGCCGCTGCGCTCAAGGAAACGCGCGAACGAGCGCGCACCGGCGAGCACGCGCATCAGCGACCGGCTGCCGATGCCTTGCGCGCGCCGCGCCGCCATAAAGGCGCGCACGTCCTGCGGCTTGAGCCTGGCGAGCTTGGCCAGCGACGGCCTGGCGCCGAAATGTCCGGCGAGAAAGAAAAGAAACTGGCCGGCGTCGCGCCGGTAGGCCTCCAGCGTCTTCGGCGACATCCGCTTTTCGGTTCCAAGATAGCCGAGCCAGCGCGTTATCTCGGCCGCCACGTCGGGCGCGGCGAAAGAGAGATCGTCTTCCCTGCGGCGGGGATTGGACATGGCGGCGATCATCGCCATTTTTCCTTCACCCTTCCTTAAGCGCCCGGAATCGGCCAGACCAGCGCATGATCCCGAAAAGTGGAAACCGGTTTTCGGCCAAGATCATGCGCAAGCAAAAAAGCCCATGACGCCAATGACCAAGCGTGTTGTCGATGTTTTGGTGCCGGTAGCGCTCGACCGGGCCTATTCCTACCGGGTGCCGGACGGGCTCGATTTGAACCCCGGCGACCTGGTGACGGTGCCGCTTGGGTCCCGCGCGGTGACCGGCGCGGTGTGGGCCGAGAACGCGTCGCCAAATTCGCGTCTGCACAACCGGATGAAGGACGTTGCCGGCAAGCTCGATATCCCGCCGCTCAAAGGCGAAATACGCAAATTTATCGATTGGGTCGCCGACTACACGCTCTCGCCGCGAGGCATGGTGCTGCGCATGGCGCTGCGCATGGGCGAGCATCTCGGCCCGGAGCGCGAGCGCGTCGGCGTGCGGCTTGCGGGTCCGCCGCCTGCACGCATGACTCCGGCGCGGGCGCGGGCATTGCAGTTTTTTGCCGATGGGCTGACGCATTCGAAAAGCAACGCCATAAAGGAAGCCGGCGTCAGCACCGGCGTGATCGACGGTTTGATCGACGAAGGCACTCTGGAAACCGTGGTGCTGCCGACGGAGCCGGTGGCGTCGCCGCCCGACCCCGATTTTTTGGCGCCGGATTTCACCCCGGCGCAGCGCGCGGCCGCCGATGCCATCCGCGAAACCGTCGCGCGCGGCGGCTACAGCGCGACGCTGATCGACGGCGTCACCGGTTCGGGCAAGACGGAAGTCTATTTCGAGGCGGTGGCGGAAAATATCCGGCGCAAGCGGCAGACGCTGATCCTAATGCCGGAGATCGCACTCACCGCGCAATTCCGCGACCGCTTCGCCGCGCGCTTCGGCGTGCCGCCGGCGGAATGGCATTCGCAACTCACGCCGCGCAGGCGCGCACGCACTTGGGGCGCGGTGGCGGCCAACCAAGTGCCGGTGATCGTCGGCGCGCGCTCGGCGCTGTTTTTGCCGTATGCCGATCTCGGATTGATCCTGGTCGATGAAGAGCACGACCCCGCCTACAAGCAGGAAGACGGCGCGCATTATCACGCCCGCGACATGGCGGTGGTGCGCGCCAATGTCGCGCAGATCCCCATCGTGCTCGCCTCGGCGACGCCGTCGGTGGAGACGGAAGTCAACGCCCGGCGCGGACGCTACAAACGGCTGCATTTGCCGGAACGTTTCGGCGGCCAGCATCAGCCCTCGATCGAAGCCATCGACATGACGCGCGAGGGTCCGCCGCGCGGGCGCTTCATCGCGCCGCGTCTCGCCGAAGCCGTGAAGATCGCGCTCTCGCGCGGCGAGCAGGCGCTGTTGTTCCTCAACCGGCGCGGCTATGCGCCGCTCACGCTCTGCCGCGCCTGCGGCTTCCGCATGCATTGCCCGGACTGCGACGCCTGGCTCGTCGACCACAGATTCCGCCGGCAGCTTGTGTGCCACCACTGCGGCTTCTCGACGCCGCAGCCGAAGGAATGCCCGAAATGCCACGCCACCGACAGCTTTATGCCGGTCGGCCCCGGCGTCGAACGGCTGGAGCAGGAGGCGGCCGAACTGTTTCCCGGCAGCCGCATCCTCGTGCTGTCGAGCGATCTCGTGGAGTCGGTGGAGCGGCTGCGGCAGGAACTCGACGACATCGCGCAAGGCCGCTTCGATATCGTCATCGGCACGCAGCTTGTCGCCAAGGGGCATCATTTTCCGAAACTCAATCTGGTCGGCGTCGTCGATGCCGATTTGGGCCTCGGCAACGGCGATCCGCGCGCGGCGGAGCGCACCTTCCAACTGCTGCATCAGGTGGTCGGCCGCGCCGGGCGCGAGGCCGGGCAGGGGCATGGATTTTTGCAGACCCATCAGCCGGAACATCCGGTGATGCGCGCGCTCATCGTCGGCGACCGCGACGCGTTTTATTCCAGCGAGATCGCGCTGCGCGAGGCGACCGGCTATCCGCCGTTCGGCCGGCTTGCCAGCATGGTCGTCACCGCCGGCGACCGGCATGCGGCGGAAGGCTACGCGCGCCAGCTGGCCTCCGCCGCGCCGCATGACGAAGCCGTGCGCGTGCTGGGACCGGCGGAAGCGCCGGTCGCGGTCGTGCGCGGGCGGCATCGCTTCCGGCTGCTGGTGAAATCGCCGCGCGCCTTCGATCTCTCGGGCTATCTGCGGCAATGGCTCGCCCAAGCGCCGAAGCCGCGCGGCAGCGTCAAGCTGCAAGTGGATGTCGATCCGCAGAGCTTTTTTTGAGCATATTTCGCGGTTTCGCGACATTGCGCCGTGTTGCACCGCCGTCCCCGCTGTGTTAGCAAAATCGCGATTTTGCGAGGGTTTCCGCGGGCTTCCGCGACGTCCTCCGAGGTCGGAATTCCCTCTTGGATTCCAAGAGTTTGCGCCGCCTCTTCCGCGACGGCGCCAAGCTTGCAAGCCAAGCTTGCCAGATTGTGCAGTTCGACGAACCCCGATGGCAGCCGAAGAACCGATCGTATCCGGCATGGCGGGCCGTTACGCGCGCGCCCTGTTCGAGCTTGCGCTCGAAGCCAAGGCCATCGACGCCGTGAAGGCCGATCTCGACAAGTTCGATGAGCTCGTCGCCGGCAGCCCCGATCTCAACCGCCTGGTGCGCAGCCCCGTGTTCGGCGCCGAGGAACAGGCGAAGGCGCTGGCCGCCATTCTCGACAAGGCCGGCATCAAAGGCAGTGCCGCCAATTTTCTCAAAGTCGTGGCCTCGAACCGGCGCCTGTTCGCGGTGCGCGAGATGATCCGCGCCTTCCGCGCGCTCGCCGCCCGCCACAAGGGCGAGGTGACGGCGCAGGTCACCGTTGCCGAGAATCTCAGCGACAAAAATCTCGACGCGCTCAAGAGCGCGCTCAAATCGGTCACCGGCGGCAAGGACATCGACCTCGATGTGAAGGTCGATCCGGCCATTATCGGCGGGCTCATCGTCAAGGTGGGCAGCCGCATGGTCGATTCCTCGCTGCGCACCAAGCTCAACGCGATCAAGTTTGCGATGAAAGAGGCCCGCTGATGGACATCCGCGCCGCAGAAATTTCCGCCATCCTCAAAGAGCAGATCAAGAACTTCGGCCAGGAGGCCGAGGTCTCCGAAGTCGGCCAGGTGCTCTCCGTCGGCGACGGCATCGCCCGCGTCTACGGCCTCGACAACGTGCAGGCCGGCGAAATGGTCGAGTTCGAAAACGGCGTGCGCGGCATGGCGCTCAACCTGGAAACCGACAATGTCGGCATCGTGATCTTCGGCGAGGACCGCGAGATCAAGGAAGGCCAGACCGTCAAGCGCACCCGCGCCATCGTCGACGTGCCGGTCGGCAAGGAGATGCTCGGCCGCGTGGTCGACGCGCTCGGCAATCCGATCGACGGCAAGGGCGCGATCAAGACCAAAGAGCGCAAGCGCGTGGACGTCAAAGCGCCCGGCATCATCCCGCGCAAATCGGTGAACGAGCCGATGGCGACCGGCTTGAAGGCGGTGGATGCGCTGATCCCGATCGGCCGCGGCCAGCGCGAATTGATCATCGGCGACCGGCAAACCGGCAAGACCGCGATCGCGCTCGACACGATCCTCAATCAAAAATCGCTCAACGCATCGAACGACGAGAAGATCAAGCTTTATTGCGTCTATGTCGCGGTCGGGCAGAAGCGCTCGACGGTGGCGCAGTTCGTCAAGGTGCTGGAGGAAAACGGCGCGCTGGAATACACCATCGTCGTCGCCGCCACCGCCTCCGATCCGGCGCCGATGCAGTTCCTGGCGCCGTTCTCTGGCTGCACCATGGGCGAATATTTCCGCGACAACGGCATGCACGCGGTCATCATCTATGACGATTTGTCGAAACAGGCGGTGGCCTATCGGCAGATGTCGCTGCTGCTGCGCCGCCCGCCCGGCCGCGAGGCCTATCCGGGCGACGTGTTCTATCTGCATTCGCGCCTGCTTGAGCGCGCCGCCAAGATGAACGAAGACAACAAAGGCGGCTCGCTCACCGCGCTGCCGATCATCGAGACGCAAGCCAACGACGTGTCGGCCTATATTCCGACCAACGTGATTTCGATCACCGACGGGCAGATATTTCTGGAAACCGATCTGTTCTATCAGGGCATTCGTCCGGCGGTGAACGTCGGCCTCTCGGTGTCGCGCGTCGGCTCGGCGGCGCAGACCAAGGCGATGAAAAAGGTCGCCGGCAAGATCAAGGGCGAATTGGCGCAATACCGCGAGATGGCGGCGTTCGCGCAATTCGGGTCTGACTTGGACGCCACCACGCAGCGCCTGCTCAACCGCGGCTCGCGGCTGACCGAGCTGCTCAAGCAGCCGCAGTTCTCGCCGCTGAAGATGGAGGAGCAGGTCGTCGTCATCTATGCCGGCGTCAACGGTTATCTCGATCGGCTGGCGGTGGCGCGCGTACGCGCTTTCGAGCAGGGCTTGCTCACGCTTTTGCGTACGAAGCACGCGGACATTCTCGACGACATTCGCAAGACCAGCGATCTGACCGACGCCACCGCGGGCAAGCTCAAGTCCGTGGTCGACGGTTACGCCAAGACGTTTATGTGATGCTCCAAGTAATGAACATGATCCGTCACCCTGAGGTGCGAGCGAAGCGAGCCTCGAAGGGCGACGGCCAAGGTTTTGCAAATATTGGCCGTACATCCTTCGAGGGCCGCGCTACGCGCGTCCACCTCAGGATGACGGAGAGAGAGTAGCGCGATGGCCTCCCTCAAGGACATGCGCAATCGCATCGCCTCCACCAAGGCGACGCAAAAGATCACCAAGGCCATGCAGATGGTCGCGGCCTCGAAGCTGCGCCGCGCGCAACAGGCGGCGGAAGCGGCGCGTCCGTTTGCCGAACGCATGGACCGGGTGCTCGGCAACATCGCTTCCGCGGTGGCCGGCAGCGATTCCGCCCCGCGGCTGCTGGCCGGCACCGGCGCCGACAAAGTGCATCTGCTTGTGGTCTGCACTGCCGAGCGCGGGCTGTGCGGGCCGTTCAATTCGTCCATCGTGCGGCTGGCGCGCGAACGCGCCAATGCGCTCGCCAACGCAGGCAAGCAGGTCAAGATTCTTTGCGTCGGCCGCAAGGGCTTCGACCAGCTCCGCCGGCTGTATGAAAAACAAATCGTGGAAGTGATCGAACTGCGCGGCGTCAAGCAGATCGGCTTCGCGCAGGCGCAGATGGTCACCGACAATATCATCAAGCGCTTCGAGGCCGGCGAGTTCGATGTCTGCACGCTGTTCTTCTCGCGCTTCAAATCGGTGATCGCGCAGACCCCGACCGCGCAGCAGGTGATCCCGCCGGTGTTCGAGCCGTCCAAGCAAGGCGGCCCCGCCGCGGCCTATGAATACGAGCCGGAGGAAGAGGAAATTCTCGGCGAACTTCTCCCGCGCAATCTGGCGGTGCAGGTGTTCCGCGCGCTTCTGGAAAACGCCGCCTCCGAGCAGGGCGCGCGCATGAGCGCGATGGACAACGCCACCCGCAATGCCGGCGAGATGATCCGCAAGCAGACGCTGACCTATAACCGCACCCGCCAGGCGATGATCACCAAGGAGCTGATCGAGATCATCTCCGGCGCCGAAGCGCTCTGACGCTTAGAGAAATTTGTAAAGAGGACAGAACATGGCCACCAAAGCCAACCAGGTCGGGAAAATCACGCAGGTCATCGGCGCCGTCGTCGACGTGCAGTTCGAGGGCGAACTGCCGGCGATTCTCAACGCGCTGGAGACCAAGAACGGCGACATCCGCCTGGTGCTCGAAGTCGCCCAGCATCTCGGCGAGTCGACCGTGCGCACCATCGCCATGGACACCTCGGAAGGTCTGGTGCGCGGCCAGGAGGTCACCGATACCGGCAAGCCGATTGCGGTACCGGTCGGCCCCGCTACGCTCGGGCGCATCATGAATGTGATCGGCGAGCCGGTGGACGAAGCCGGCCCGGTGAAGGGCGTGGAACGGCGCTCGATCCATCAGCCGACGCCGAGCTACACCGAGCAATCGACCGAGGCGCAAATCCTGGTGACCGGCATCAAGGTGGTCGATCTGCTCGCGCCTTATGCGCGCGGCGGCAAGATCGGCCTGTTCGGCGGCGCCGGCGTCGGCAAGACCGTGCTCATTCAAGAGCTGATCAACAACGTCGCCAAGGCGCACGGCGGCTATTCGGTGTTCGCCGGCGTCGGCGAGCGCACGCGCGAAGGCAACGACCTCTATCACGAGATGATCGAGTCCGGCGTCAACAAGGACCCGCACAAGAATAACGGCTCAACCGAAGGCTCGAAATGCGCGCTGGTGTTCGGCCAGATGAACGAGCCGCCGGGCGCCCGCGCCCGCGTCGGGCTCACTGGCTTGACGGTGGCGGAATATTTCCGCGACCAGGGGCAAGATGTCTTGTTTTTTGTCGACAACATCTTCCGCTTCACGCAAGCCGGCTCGGAAATGTCGGCGCTACTCGGCCGCATTCCCTCGGCCGTCGGCTATCAGCCGACGCTCGCCACCGACATGGGTGCATTGCAGGAGCGCATCACCACCACCACCAAGGGCTCGATCACCTCGGTGCAGGCGATTTACGTGCCGGCCGACGACTTGACCGACCCGGCGCCTGCTACATCGTTCGCGCATTTGGACGCCACCACGGTGCTGTCGCGCGACATCGCGGCCAAGGGCATTTATCCGGCGGTGGACCCGCTCGATTCCACTTCGCGCATGCTCTCCCCGCTGATCGTGGGCGAGGAGCATTACGGCGTGGCGCGGCAGGTGCAGCAGATTTTGCAGCGCTACAAGGCGTTGCAGGACATCATCGCCATTCTCGGCATGGATGAGCTCTCGGAAGAGGACAAGACCGCGGTCGCGCGCGCGCGCAAGATCGAGCGCTTCCTGTCGCAGCCGTTCTTCGTCGCCGAGGTGTTCACCGGCGCATCCGGCAAACTGGTCGACTTGGCCGACACCATCCGCGGCTTCAAGGGTCTGGTGGACGGCAAATACGACCACCTGCCGGAAGCCGCCTTCTACATGGTCGGCACCATCGAAGAGGCGGTCGAAAAGGGCAAGAAACTCGCGGCGGAAGCGGCGTGACCGCACGGAAAGCCTGAACGATGGCCACCTTTCATTTCGATCTGGTTTCGCCGGAAAAGCTCGCGTTCTCGGGCAAGGTCGAGCAGGTCGACGTGCCGGGCTCCGAGGGCGATTTTGGTGTGCTTGCCGGCCACGCGCCGCTGGTTGCGGTGCTGCGGCCGGGCATCCTCACCATCCACGGCGAAGGCGGCATGCAGCGCGTCGTCGTGCTTGGCGGTTTTGCGGAAGTTTCCGCCGGCGGGCTCACTGTGTTGGCCGACGTGGCCGACAAGATCGAGGATTTCGACCGCGGCGTGGTCGCGGCGCGCATCGCCGAGATGGAAGCGCGCATCGCCAAGCTGGAGCCGAGTTCCGAGCTCGACAAGGCGATCGCGCGGCTCGACCATTTCAAAGGCGTGCAGCAGCATCTCACCGGCACGGCGCTGCATTAGCGCTCATCCGCCATCCTTCGAGGCTCGCCCTTCGGGCTCGCACCTCAGGATGACGGATTACGATTTGGCGAACTTCCCAAACTCCTTCACCACCCGCTCGTAGGTCTGCCGCTTGAACGGCACGACCAGCGCGGGCAGATTCTTCATCGGCTCCCAACGCCAGGCGATGAACTCCGGATCGTGGCCGGCGGCCGGATGCGCGATGTCGATCTCTTTTTCCTTGCCGGTGAATCGCAGCGCAAACCATTTCTGTTTTTGCCCGCGATATTTCCCGCCCCACGCTTGGCCGGCGATATCTCGCGGAATGTCGTAGGCCAGCCATTCGGCGATCTCGCCGAGCTTTTCCACCGAGCGGATATTGGTTTCCTCGTGCAGCTCGCGCAGCGCCGCCTTGTAGGGGTCTTCGCTGGCATCGATGCCGCCCTGCGGCATTTGCCAAATATGAGTGGCGTCGATGTGCTCGGGCCCGCTTGAGCGCCGGCCGATGAACACAAGCCCTTCGCGGTTGAATACCGTGAGGCCGACGCAGGGGCGATAGGGCAGGGAGTCGTAAGCGGGCATGATGCGCCGCGCGTCAGCTCGACTTCGGCTTGATCGCCACCGCGGTGATCGGCACCAGCACGAAGCCGCGGCCCTCGACTTTCTTCGACCACTCCGCGATGCGCGCAATCACCGCCGGCAATGCGGTGGCGATGCCGACGGCGGTGCCGCGGTCGCGCGCCAGCATTTCCAGCCGGCCGAGCGCGCGGTCGATTTCCACCGGCGTCGGTACCGTGTCGAGCACGATCTCCGCCTTGGCGAAGGGAATGTTCGCGCCGCCCGCGATCTGGCCCGCAAGACTGCGCGGCGAAGTGCCGTCGTCGAAAAAGATCAGTCCCCGTTTGGCGGTCTCGCGCAGCACCGGCGCCAGCGCCGCCTCCGAGGAGGTGAAGCGCGCACCCATATAATTGGCGATGCCGACATAGCCCTGGAACCGGCTCATCAGCCATTGCAGCCGATCGACGTTCTGCTCGGCCGTCAGCGAGGTCAAAAGCGTCTGCGGGCCGGGATCGTTGTCGGGATAATCGAACGGCTCCATCGGCGCCTGCAATAGAATTTCATGCGCGGCCGCGCGCGCACGCGACACAAGTTTGTCGATATCGTTGCCATAGGGTGCAAAGGCGAATGTCACCGCGGCGGGCAGCTTGGCCAGCGCCTCGCTGGTGCCGGCGGTGGAAATACCGAGCCCGCCGACCACGATGGCGATGCGCGGCGCGTCGGCCTTGCCGGGGGCAAGTTTGAGCGGGCGTGCGTAGATGCTGGAAGGCCGGCTGCCGTCTTCCGCGATTTTGGGAACGTTGCCGTGACGCGTTTTCTCCAGGTGCCGCTGGTCGATGCTGGCGGCCTGCTTGTCCCCGGCGGCCGCCGGGATCACCACCTGCTGGGTCTTGCCGCTCGCGCCGTCGATAATATTGATCGTGTTGCCGCCGCCGGGCGGCGCGGACGCTGCGGCTTGGCTGGCTGCCGGCCCATCGTAACGTGACGGAGACTCTCCGCTCGCCGGTGCCCCGGCGGCCGCCTCGGCTGTCTTAGCTGTCTTGGGCGCCGGCGGCTTGGTTGCGACGACGGCCATCGGCTCGCCGCCGAAGGGATCGTCCACCAGGCTGCTCCACGCCACCACAGTGAGAATGAATAGACCGAGCAATCCGGCGACCGCCTTGGGCAAAGCGACCGGGAACACAAAGCGCTTCTTGCGTTTTTTCTGGCCGAGCGGGGCGCTCAGATCATCCGCCGTCACGGCCTAAACCCTCGCGAATCATGCGGGCGAGTCTAGCACGGGGCTTTCGAGTCTGATCGGTTCCGATCGAATCAGGGCCTGGCTCTGGCTTTTTGTTTGAGCATGATCTTTTCCGAAAACCGGTTCCCACTTTTCGGGATCATGCTCTAAAACAATCGGGGCGGCCGCTGGGCCGCCCCGGAGCGTAAATCATGCCGTCCGTTTAGTTCGGTGCGGCGGCGTTTTTGGTGCGCGGCGGGAACGCCGAATTCACCTTGATGCCGCGCAGCAGGTCGAACGCCAAATTGAGCGCCTTGTCGTTCTTGGCGTCCGGCGGGATATACGACTGCGAACCGGTTTCCTCGGCTCCTTCGGCCTTGAGGTGGCCGCGCAGCGAAGCCTCGCCCTTGGTGTCGGTCTTGGCTTTCAACTCGTCCGGCACGTCTTGCAGCAATTCGATATCGGGCGAAATGCCTTTAGCCTGGATCGAACGGCCGGACGGCGTGAAGTAGCGCGCAGTGGTCAGCCGCAATGCGCCGTTGCCGGAGCCGAGCGGAATGATGGTCTGCACCGAGCCTTTGCCGAACGAGCGCGTGCCGATCAGGGTCGCGCGCTTGTGATCCTGCAACGCGCCCGCGACAATTTCCGACGCCGAGGCCGAACCGCCGTTGATGAGCACGATGACCGGCTTGCCTTTGGTGAGGTCGCCGGAGCGCGCGTTGAAGCGTTGCGTCTCCTCAAGATTGCGGCCGCGGGTGGAAACGATCTCGCCTTTCTGCAGGAAGGCATTCGACACCGAGATCGCCTGATCGAGCAGGCCGCCCGGATTGTTGCGCAGGTCGAGCACATAGCCCTTGAGCTTGGCGTCGGGGAGCTTGCCGCTGAGATCGGCGATCGCCCTCTTCAAGCCATCGGTGGTCTGTTCGTTGAACTGGGTGAGACGGATATAGCCGACATCTTCGCCATCCACGTTCCAGCGCACCGAGCGTACGCGGATGATGTCGCGCGTGATCGAAATCTCGGTCGGCTTGTCCTGGCCCTTGCGCATGACCTTGAGCTTGATCTTGGTATTGATCGGCCCGCGCATCTTCTCGACCGCCTGATTGAGCGTGAGGCCCTGCACCGCCTCGTCGTCGAGATGGGTGATGATGTCGTTCGCCATGATCCCGGCCTTGGCGGCCGGCGTCTCGTCGATCGGCGCCACCACCTTGATCAGGCCGTCCTCCATGGTGACCTCGATGCCGAGCCCGCCGAACTCGCCGCGGGTCTGCACCTGCATGTCCTTGAAGCTCTTCGGGTCCATGTAGCTCGAATGCGGGTCGAGCCCGGCCAGCATGCCGTTGATCGCCGTCTCGATCAGCTTGTTGTCCTGCGGCTTCTCCACGTAGTCGGAGCGCACGCGCTCGAATACGTCGCCGAAGAGGTTGAGCTGCCGGTAGGTGTCGGCAACTGCCGCCTTGGCGCTCGATCCGAGGAACACCAGACGTGGTTGGGTGGCAAACAGCGTCAGGGCCGCGCCTGCAGCCGCGCCAAGGAGAATAAGGGAAGTCTTGCGCATCATCCGCGAACCTTCTCGCCTTCATTTGCGACCCACCATGGGCCTGGATCGACGGGTATCCCGTCCTTACGGAACTCGACGTATAACACCGGTTGGCTGGAGCCGGTCGCGAGAACGGCCGCAATCTGCGATCCGCCTCCCATCACGGCAACGGGTTCGCCGGTCAGCACGAACTGGCCGAGATCGACGGAAATCCGTTCCATCCCTGCGAGGAGGATATGATACCCGCCGCCGGCATTGAGGATCAAGAGTTGCCCATATGAGCGGAACGGGCCGGCGTAAACAACCCATCCGTCGCAGGGCGTGGTGACCTGGGCGCTTGCCCGCGTAGCGAGGGAAAGCCCTTTTTCGAGGCCACCGAGCCCATCGGGCGCGCCATAATCGCGAACTTTAACGCCGTTAACCGGCATTGGAACTTGTCCGCGCACGGAAGCGAAAGCGACCGCTGGCGCCAGGCGTCCGGGGTCGCGGAAGGCTGAAAGCGCCGGCCGGCTGTCGCTGCGGGCGGCCTCGCGGACGGCGCGGGTCTCGCTGTCGAGGCTCTGCTCCAGCTTGGCGATCAGATCCTTGAGATTATCGACCTGGCGTGCGAGCGCACCCGCGCGCGCCACTTCGGCCTGCAACGCCTTTTCCGTCTCGGCTTGTTTCTTTTGCCGCTCTTCTATCAACAGCGTCATGCGTATGCGCTCTTGCGGTATCGCCACGAGGTCGCGCGCAAGCTTGTCGCGCTCATCGGCGATTTCCTTGCGCACGCGCAAAAGTTCGGCGAGGTCGGTGGCCAGCGCTTCGGCTTCGGAGCGCATCTCCGGCAGCACCGCGCCCAGCATGATGGCGGTGCGCACGGATTGCAGCGCATCCTCCGGCGCAACCATGATCGCGGGCGGCGGGCGGCGGCCGATGCGCTGCAAGGCGGCGAGCACTTCGGCGATGACAGCGCGCCTGCCGTCGAGCGACTTGCGCACGCTGCGTTCGTTGTCGTCGAGCGGCTGCAGACGCCGTTCGGTCGCGACGATGCGGCTCTCCAGGCCGCGCACACGCGAGGCAGTATCGATCAAATCCTGGTTGAGCTTGCGCCGGTCGGCACCCAGCGTTTCGATCTCGCGCTTGAGCGCGGATTCGGTCTCCGCCGCCTTTTTCTGCTCGGCGCGCGTGGCTTCGAGCTCACGGTCGCGCTTTTGCAGATTTTCGATTTTTGCGTTGGGATTGCCAAAATCCTGCGCGGCCTGCGCGAAGTGGCGCGGCTGCTCGGCGAATGCCGCAGTGTGAGGCGTCAGCGGCCATGCCAGCGCCAGCGCCGTGACAAGCGCATGGCGCGGATCGAGATGGCGGCGAGCCGCAATGCAAATCATCGAAGCCAAGTTACGCCCCCACCGTGGGAGAGCAAGCACTAACCATGCCAATTGGTACCGGATTAAGACCAAAACCGGGAACCGACTCACAAAACGGTGAACCGCTCAGGCGCGGTGATAGGGATGCCCGGCCAGCAGCGTGGTGGCGCGGTAGATCTGTTCGAGCAGCATGATGCGCGCCAGCTGGTGCGGCCAGGTGGCGGCGCCGAACGACAGGCGCAAGGCCGCCTTGTCGTGCAGGCTGGGCGCCAGCCCGTCCGCGCCGCCGATCAGGAATACCGCCGCCGTCCGGCCGTCCGCGCGCCATTTCTGGATGCAGGCCGCGAAGCTCGCGCTGTCGATGTTTTCGCCGCGGGCGTCGAGCACGACGGTCACGGCGCCCTCCGGGATCACATTCGCCAGCGCGATCGATTCCTCGATCATGCGCCGGCCGGCGTCCTGCGCCCGGCTCTCCTTGATTTCGACGATCTCGATGTTGCGCAGTCCGAGATTGCGGCCGGTCTGGGCGGCGCGCTTGCGGTAACGCTCGGCCAGCTCGGCTTCCGGTCCCTGCTTCAGCCGTCCGACGGCGGCAACGACGATACGCATGTCGCGCCGCTTTCGCCGGGGCTCAGCTCGGCCGCCGCCGTTGCGTGCTGCCGGGCGCCCACATCTTTTCAAGGCTGTAGAAGGCGCGCACTTCCGGCCGAAACACGTGAACGATGACGCTGCCTGCGTCGATCAGCACCCAGTCGCAATTCCGCATGCCTTCGACGCGCACGCCGCGCACGCCGGCGGCTTCGATGACCTTGACGACATTGTCGGCGACGGCGCCGACATGGCGCTGCGACCGTCCGCTGCTCACAACCATGTAGTCGCCGATCGAGGATTTGCCGGTGAGATCGATGGTGATGCTGTCCTCGGCCTTCATGTCTTGCAGACCGGCAAGGACGAGGCGGAGCGTCTCCGTCGCATCGGGACGCAGCTTGGAGACGGGTTCGGGCGCACGACGCGCTGCCCGTAAGAGTGCAGGTGTGGACAGGGGTTATTGACCTTTCTGTTGGTCGTATGCGCTGCGGGCAATTTCCGCCGGGGCGCACCGACAAAGATAGTGGTTCTCAGGGGCGGTTTTCAACCTTCGCGGGCCTTGTCTTGCCGCCGCACCGCGCGCAGCGCCGTGGACGACAGCGGCGATTTGAGACCGTGCAGGTAGACCCAGGCTGGCGGCTTGAGTTCCGGCAGGCGCGTAGCCATTCCTTCCCGCACGCGGGCGCGAGCGAGCGCCTGTCCGGCCACGCCGGCGAGTGCATAAAGGCTTGGGCCGAGGCGGTCGATCACCGCCATCGGCAGCAATTGCGCGATGCCACGCCACTGCTGCCAGAGGTGGAAACTGCGCAGATTGTCGGCGCCCATGATCCAAACGAAGTGTACCTGCGGGCAGCGCGTGACCAGCCATTTTATGGTGTCGTAAGTGTAGCGCGTGTTTATGACGGCTTCGAGACCGGTCACATCGATGCGCGGATGGTGCGTGAGCGCACGCGCCGCCGCGATGCGGGCTTCCAGCGGCGCCAGCCCGCGCGTGTCTTTCAACGGATTGCCGGGTGTCACCAGCCACCACACGCGGTCCAGCCGCAGCTTCTTCATGGCCAGCAGCGTGGCGCCAAGATGCGCCTCATGCGGCGGATCGAAGGTGCCGCCGAACAGGCCGATACGCAGGCCCGGTGCGTGAGGGGGAATTCCGATCACGGCCGTGTTTGGCCCGAGCCCCGCACGCGATATTTGAAACTGGTGAGTTGATCCACGCCGACCGGCCCGCGCGCGTGCAGCTTGCCGGTGGCAATCCCGATCTCGGCGCCGAAGCCGAATTCGCCGCCGTCGGCGAATTGGGTCGAGGCGTTATGCAGGACGATGGCGGAGTCGACCTGGTTGAGGAATTTCTCCGCCGCCTGCTGGTCCTCGGTGACGATGGCGTCGGTGTGATGCGAGCCGTAACGCTCGATGTGATCGATCGCCTCGCCAAGTCCGTCCACCACCTTGGCGGAAATGATGGCGTCGAGATATTCGGTCGACCAATCCTCTTCGCTCGCGGGCTTGACGCGCTTGTCGACCGCCTGCGTCGCCGCGTCGCCGCGCACCTCGCAGCCGGCGTCGAGCAGCATCTCGACCAGCGGCTTGAGTTGCGATTTCGCCGCCGCGCGATCGACCAGCAGCGTCTCGGCGGCGCCGCAGACGCCGGTGCGGCGCATTTTGGCGTTGAGCAGAATCGATTTCGCCATCGCGGGCGATGCCGCCTTGTCGATGAAAATATGGCAAACGCCTTCGAGATGGGCGAATACCGGCACGCGCGCTTCCGCCTGCACGCGGCCGACCAGGCCTTTGCCGCCGCGCGGCACGATCACGTCGATATTGCCGTCGAGTCCCGTGAGCATCAGCCCGACCGCGGCGCGGTCGCGCGTCGGCACCAGCTGGATCGCGTCTTCGGGCAAGCCAGCCTCGCGCAGGCCTTCCACCAGCGCGGCATGGATCGCGCGCACCGAGCGGAAGCTTTCCGAGCCGCCGCGCAATATCGCGGCATTGCCGGATTTAAGACAAAGCGCGCCGGCATCCGCCGTCACATTGGGCCGGCTTTCGTAGATGATGCCGATGACGCCGAGCGGCACGCGCACGCGCTCGATGGTCATGCCGTTCGGCCGCTGCCAGGAGTCCAGCACGGTGCCGACCGGATCCTTGAGCGAGCGGACGATGTCGATGCCGTCGGCCATGGCAACAACGCCTTTGCCGTCCAGCTTCAGCCGGTCGATGAACGCAGCGGTAGCGCCGGCCGCTTTGGCCTCGGCGATGTCCTCGGCATTGGCCGCAAGAATGTCGGGCTGATGGGCTCTGACGGCCTTGGCCATGGCCGCCAAAGCGCGGTCTTTCGCCGCGGTCGGGCAAAGCGCCAGCACGCGAGCGGCCGCCTTGGCCCCGCGGCCGATCTCGCGCATCGCACCGGCGATATCGCCCGTGCCCTCTATGGTTTTCAGCGGCGCGGTCATGGTACCGAATGCCCAAAACACCCTTTTCGCGGGCAGTTTTCCTATCACGTCAAAGGGTTTTCGGCGAGTTCGCCCGCCGCCCGCCTGGAGGCCTGCGAGCCTGGGGATAGTGTGGAAAACCCCAGGCCGGCAGGACCCCGTCACATGCCCTGCACATTGGGATGGCAGGGTTGACGGACAAGGAGGGTGTCATGGCAGTCAATCCACACCGTCTCCCCAGCCGCCTCCCGGCTGGCACCAAATACGTCATCGAGGGCGGCGGCGGCGAAGGCAAATTCCAAGTCCATTCGCGCTATCTCGAATTTCCCGACGGGACCCTGTTGCAATTGCCGACCCGGCCCGGCGCGGCGAAAAGTCCCGGCGTCCGCAGCCGGCCGGCGCCGGCAGAAAGCGCGCCGGTGCTGAGATTGGGCCATCGGCCCAGCACCGCAGCCAGCCATTACACTCGGCCATTGGCGCAGTCAGGCGACTAGGCCATTGGCCTAGCTCAAGCGAGGCCGGCCTCACTCGCCGCCCATCACCAGGTCGTCGCGGTGAACGATCTCCGAGCGGCCGCCGAAGCCGAGGATGGACAGAATATCCGCCGAGGAGCGGCCTTTGATCTTTTCCGCGTCTTCGGCGTCATAGGCGATCAGTCCACGGCCGATCTCGGCGCCATCGGGGCCGCGGATCAGCACCGCATCGCCGCGCCCGAACGCGCCTTCGATCCGCACGACGCCCGCCGGCAACAGACTCTTGCCGCGCCGCAGCGCCGCCACCGCGCCGGCGTCGATGATGAGCGTGCCGCGCGGCTCAAGCGAACCGGCGATCCACTTTTTGCGCGCGGTCACCGGATTGGCCGGGGTGAGAAACCATGTGCAGGCGGCGCCGTCCGCGATAGCTTTAAGCGGATGCGCAACGCGGCCCGACGCGATGACCATATGCGTGCCGGCGGTGGTTGCGATCTTGCCGGCCTCGATCTTGGTGACCATGCCGCCGCGCGAGAGTTCCGAGCCTGAAGCTCCCGCCATCGCCTCGACCTGCGGCGTGATGCGCTCGACCAGCGGGATAAGCTTGGCGCCGCCGTCGCCGGGCGGACGGTCGTAAAGTCCATCGACATCGGAGAGCAGCACCAGCAGGTCGGCGCTCACCATGGTGGCGACGCGCGCCGCCAGCCGGTCGTTGTCGCCGTAGCGGATTTCGGTGGTCGCCACCGTATCGTTCTCGTTGATCACCGGAACGCATCGCCATTCCAGCAGCTTGGCGATGGTCGAACGGGCGTTGAGATAGCGGCGGCGCTCCTCGGTGTCGCCGAGCGTGACGAGCACCTGGCCGGCCGTCATGGAATGTGCGCCCAGCATCTCGGACCAGGTGCGCGCCAGCGCGATCTGGCCGACCGCGGCGGCCGCCTGGCTGTCTTCCAGTTTGAGCGCTCCCGCCGGCAGCTTGAGCACCGCGCGGCCGAGCGCGATGGCGCCGGAGGAGACGACAAGCACGTCGCGCAACCGGGTCCGGCCCTCGGCCGGCCCGGCTGTAAACTTGTCGCGATGCAGCTCTGCGATGTCCACGGCCAGCGAAGCCAGCCAGTCGCGGTTGAGCTTGCCGGCGGCGGAATCCACCAGCAGCGAAGAGCCGACCTTGACCACGATGCGGCGGAAGTCGGCGAGCGCGGGGCTTTTGGGCGACACGCTCACGGCTGCCACGCCGCTTCGGCCACCTGCGGGCGATCTTCGGCGCCCGCTTGATCGATCGTCTTGAGCAAAGCGCGCAATACGTCCGCGACGCCTTGCCCCGAAGCGGACGATAAAACCAGCGGCGTTTTTTTGGCGGCTTTCTTCAATAGTGCCGTCTGAGCCTTCAAAACTTCCGGCGTCAGCGCGTCGGCTTTCGACAACGCGACGATCTCGGGCTTGTCCGCGAGGCCGTGGCCATAGGCTTCGAGTTCGCCGCGCACGGTCTTGTAGGCCGCGCCGGCATCCTCAACTGTGCCGTCGATGAGATGCAGCAGCACGCGGCAGCGCTCGGTGTGGCCGAGGAAGCGGTCGCCGAGCCCGGTGCCTTCATGCGCGCCTTCGATCAGGCCGGGCAGATCGGCCATCACAAATTCGCGCCCATCGACTTCGAACACGCCAAGCTGCGGATGCAGCGTGGTGAAAGGATAATCGGCGATCTTCGGCCTGGCCGCGCTCACCGCCGCAAGGAACGTGGACTTGCCGGCGTTCGGCAGGCCGACGATACCGGCGTCGGCGATAAGTTTGAGCCGCAGCCGGATGATGCGTTCCTCGCCCGGCTGGCCGGGATTGGCGTTGCGCGGCGTGCGGTTGGTCGACGACTTGAAGCGCGCATTGCCGAAGCCGCCATTGCCGCCTTCTGAAATCACCACGCGCTGGCCGAGCGCGGTGAGGTCGGCAAGCTGAGTTTCGCCGTCCTCCTCGTAGACCTGCGTGCCGAGCGGAACCTTGAGCACGATGTCGGCGCCGCCGGCGCCGTGGCGGTCCTTGCCCATGCCGTTGCCGCCGCGCTTGGCCTTGAAATGCTGCTGATAGCGGTAGTCGATCAGCGTATTGAGCCCGTTTACCGCCTCGATCACCACGTCGCCGCCGCGTCCGCCGTCGCCGCCGCTGGGGCCGCCGAACTCGATGAATTTCTCGCGCCGGAACGCGACGCAGCCGTTGCCGCCCGCGCCGGATTGAATATAGACCTTGGCTTCGTCGAGAAATTTCATGGCGCCCACATGGCCGGAGCGGCAAATCGCTGCCGCTCCGTCCTGTCCTTACTCCATCAGCTCACGCGGCGCATCCGGCCCCAGCCCTTGAGCGCCGACCAAATGCCGCGGTCGAGCCGGAAACGGTCGATCGGCGCGGAACTCGCCAGCGCGCGGATGCGATAGAGGCCGACCCCGGTCCATTGGAAGCCGCATTTCTCCAGCACCCGACGCGAGGCCGGGTTGGTGACGCGCGCGCCCGCTTGCAGCGACTCGTGGCCAAGATCAGTGAAGGCATAGTCGATCACGGCGTGCAGCGCTTCGGTGGCGTAGCCTTTGCCCCAATAAGCAACCCCCAACCAATAGCCAAGTTCGCTCGGCTGGGCTTCCAGCGTCACCACCCCGCAGGCGCCGATCACGGTACCGTCGCGCAGGGTGACGAGGAACGCCGCCTCGCCGTTCGATTTGTTGGCGCCGCCGATGAAACTTTCTGCATCCGCAATTTTGTAGGGATGCGGGATGCGCGCGGTGTTTTCGGCAATGCGGCGGTCGTTGGCGAGCTCCGCTACCGTTTTAGCGTCCTCGAGGCGCGGCGCACGCAACGCCAGCCGCTTGCTCTCGAGGACGGGAATACTGGCTTCCCGGGAAGTCTCCGGCGATATCTGCTCCAGCAAGGTCATGACACGGGCTCCGTTTCAAAAGCGAAGAGGGGGAGCCGGCATCCCGTCTCCCCCTCTCAGAGCCCATTGAGCCCCGCCGGTTTGACTGAATGCCGGCGGACCTCGATTTTTGTCCACCTTTTACTCGGCCGCTGCTTCCGTCATCGGTACGATCGACAGATAAGTGCGGCCTTTAGCTTTGGTTGCGAACTGAAGTTTTCCATCGGCGAGCGCGAACAGCGTGTGGTCGCGGCCAACGCCGACATTGTGCCCGGCATGCCACTTGGTGCCGCGCTGGCGCGCAAGGATGTTGCCGGCAACGACGCTTTCGCCGCCGAACATCTTCAAGCCAAGGCGCTGACCGCCGGAATCACGGCCGTTGCGCGAAGATCCGCCTGCTTTCTTGTGAGCCATGTTGGTCTCTCGAATTCTTCTATCTTCTAGCCTAAATCCGTGACGGAATCATCTCACTTCTTCTTACCTTTTGTGGCGCCGGATTTCGGCTTGCCTTTGGCCGCGGTCTTGCTCTTGGCGCCTTTGCCGGGCTTTTTTCCCGCCGTTTTCGCAGCCTTGGGCTTGGCGTCATTTTCCTCGGCCTCGCCCGCCGCCACCGCCGGCTTTGGCTTGCGCTCAGGTCTCGGCTTTGCCGTCTTCGAGGGCTTTTGCCCGTCGGTCAGGATTTCGGTGATCCGGATGACGCTGAATTCGTGGCGATAGCCGCGCTTGCGCCGCGAGTTTTTGCGGCGGCGCTTCTTGAAAGCGATAACCTTGTCGCCGCGGGTGTGCTGAAGCACTTCGCCGGCGACCGTGGCGCCGGAGATCGTGGGCGCGCCGAGTTGCGGCTTGTCGCCGCCCAGCACCAGCACCTCGCCGAACTCGACGATCTCGCCGGGCTCGCCCTTGACCCGGTCGATCCGGATCACGTCTTCGGCGGCGACCCGATACTGTTTGCCACCGGCCTTGATGACCGCGAACATCGTTCTTCCCTCGTGTTCGATTCCGGTGCTCGGTGATGTCCGGACCGGCTTCTTTCAGTCGGTTTTTGTGTGTTTTTAGGGGTGTTTTGCACCCCTGCGTAAAACGCGCGGGCTAAGGCCCGCGCGGGCATGCTTATGGCGGTCGAGGGCCAAACTGTCAAGAAAACAGGGCCTTTTGCAGCGGGTCATTTACCGCCCCTGGACCGGCCGCTTGCGCGCCTTACGGTTTTGCGCCCGGCGCCTCGGCAACGCTCAAGGCATTGTTTTCGCCGTCGGCGGCCGATTGCGCCAACCGGTAGCCGACGCCGAGTTCGGTCACCAGTATGCGCGGACTGTTGGGATTGATCTCGATCTTCTGCCGCAGCTTGCGCACGAAGATGCGCAGGTAATGGGTATCCTGCACATGGGTTGATCCCCATACCTCTCTCAACAGGTGCTGATGCGTCACCACATTGCCGGCTTGCTGCGCCAGGACCTGCAATAGCCGGTACTCCTTGGGCGTCAGCGTGAGCCGGGTCTCATTGAGCGAGACCGCGCGGGTGGCGAGATCGATGGTGAGCGGGCCGATTTTCACGATCGACTCGCCGGTCACCGCGCGCATCTGCCGGCGCAACGCCACACGCACGCGCGCCAGCAGCTCCGCCATTCCGAACGGCTTGACGACGTAATCGTCGGCCCCGAGTTCGAGCAGGCGCACCTTCTCAGCCTCGCTTGAGCGCACCGACAGCACGATAAGCGGCATGCTCGACCACGAGCGGATCTGTTCAACCAGGATGGACCCGTCCATATCCGGCAGTCCAAGATCGATGATCGCGAGATCGATCGGCCGCAGCGTCGCAGAGCGCAGCGCTTCGGCGCCGGTGCCGGCCTCGTGCACGACGAAGCCGTTGAGTTCAAAGCCGGTGCGCAGGAAGCGCCGGATTTGAATTTCATCGTCAACGACAAGAACGATGGGAGCGGGCTCACTCATCGGCGTACCCATCCAGCTGTGCGGCGGCGGCCTGCGCTACCGGCAGTTCGATCGACAGCGTGGTGCCGCATCCGGCGCCGTTGCTAACGGCGTAAATTTTTCCGCCATTCGCCGCGATGAAGGCGTTGGCGATCCAAAGCCCGAGGCCCGAGCCTTTGGTCGTCGCGGCATGTTGCTCGCTGCGAAAAAACCGTTCCCATATTCGTTTATTGTCGTCGCCGGCCAATCCCGTGCCTTCATCGCTCACCGCCAGCACGATCGCATCATTGTGCATGCGCGCCATGACATCGATGCGCGAGCCGGGCGGCGAGTATTTCGCGGCGTTGTCGAAAATCTGCACCAGCGCCTGCTCGACCAGGACGGAATCCACGTAGACGAGCGGCAGATCGCCCGGCATGTCGAGCGAGAGCCGGCGGTCGCCGAAACGGCGGCGGCAGCGCTCGACCGCGGAATGCACGATATCGGCGGGATCGGCCCATTCGGTGTGCGGCTTGACGCCATTGCTGCTGATGCGCGTGGCATCGAGCAGATTTTGAATGTCGCCGTTGAGCCGCTCGGCCTCGTCGCGCACGTCATGCACCAGCGCCTGGAGATTTTTTTCGCCGGCCAGCGCCGGGGCGGAGCTGAGCACGGTCGCCGCGCCCAGAATCGAGGCCAGCGGCGTGCGCAGCTCATGCGAGACCGACCCGATCAGCGCCTCGCGCAATTTCTCGGTTTCCGAACGCATGCGGGCTTCGCTGATGGCATGCGCGATGCCGAGGCGTTCGAGCGTCGCGGTGGCGTCCGCAAGCACTGCATCGATACGGCCGCGTACCTCGTCGATATTTTCCTGCGAATCCTGCGCCAGGTCGACCGCGATGACCCCAAACGCGGATGTCTTCGGCGAAACCGCGCGAACGAGCCAGACGTTGCCGGCATCGTCGTTCATCGTCACACCGGCGGCGGAGCTGCCGCGGCCTGCCGCCACCGCCAGGACTTCGGCATGAACACGCTCCGGAACCTGCGCCTCGTGGCGCAGGTTACCGTCG
>CAMAWF010000007.1 GCA_945861895.1 Rhizobium sp. Q54 | reverse complement strand
TCACTCCCTGGTTGCCAGGGAGACCGATCAGCTGATTCGACCGTCGACGGGAGCGAGCTCTACGCCGCCTTCACGTGCTGTCCGCAATCACCGGATTGCTGTCCGCCTTGCGCTGGAATCGGTGTCCGCGTTGCACCGGATTCCGCAGGATGTATCGGCCGCGCGAATTAATTGCTGTTTGTGGTGGGTATGCCGATGACTACAAAGAGCCCACGAAAACTAAGGACTATGCAGACGAAAGGCGGAAGGTGATCGCGGCACGTGACGCGCTCCCTCTAGACGGCCAAAAGTTTGTAACGGGAGATTTCAATGAACTCGTTTGAGCTCAATCTTCTCGATGAACAATCGCGCATTGGGGCCGAGTTTATGGCCACCGTCGTCAATGAAATTCGGCGAGCGGCCTCTATAGAGAAGGCGTCTCGAAAAGTGACGCAGCAAGCAATAGCAAATAAAATCGGGACCAGCCGTGCTGTCGTTAATCGCCAAATGCAAGGCTTGGAAAACCTGAGTGCGCGCCGCATAGCAGAAATTTTGTGGGCTCTCGGATGGGAGCCTCATTTTGAAGCCAGAAAAATCCTGGCTGGGGAAAATATTTTTCACCCATCAAGGCCTGACGATCTTGTCCTATCTGCTGGAGCTACGGCTGGTGACGGCCTAGTCATCAACGATCAGTCGGCAACCACCAATATATCGGCTCAAGTTTTTGCGAAGGGAAATTCACGTGGCTGAAACCAAGACTCAGCGTGGGAGCGACTTTCGCGCCGTGCCTGCGGACGCGTTCTCAATGCGCTTAAACGATAATATGGCTCAGCTAATTTTCGGAATGGAAATTGGGCCCGGCAGCGTGGATAAAGAGATTTTGGAAAATACTATGGTGGGACTTACGCCTCGATCATTAAAGGTGTTGGGGATGATTATTACTCAAGCGGTCGCATCATTTGAATCGGTGAGCGGACCAATCCCATTGCCACCTGGAAAAGTGGAAGAATTAACTGCCGCAATAAAAATGAATATAAAGAAACCACCCGGAAAAACCTAACTTGGTTTTTTCCACCGCTTAGCTGCCGCCTTCTTAGCGATCTCTTTCCTGCGCTTGGCAGTCATGCCTTTCGCGCGCGCTTTGCCGCCCATCCGGCCAAGCACTACGGCGGCGGCATTCTTGCCGTCATCCGTCATCTTATCCTCAATCTCGCCGGTGGCGATCCGGGCGACCATGACGGCGCGCTGGTTGGCGTCGGCGGGGCGCTTTTCGCCTCTTGGACCCTTAGCCATTCCTGATATGCTCCTGCTTGGCGGTAAGCATAGCGCCGGAGCATCTAAATGTCAGCGCCAAAAGACACGTTCATTGCGGGGCTGGAACACGCGGAGAAACTCGCCAAGGACGAGGGCGAAAAAGCAAAAATAGAACTTGGCTTCGCGGCGAAGCCCAGCAGCAGGTTCAAGACAGTGAATAAAGACCAAACACAGAAGCGGATGGAAACTGCCAAAAAAATAATAGCCGCAATCCGAAGGGCTATCCGCCAGGGCTACCCGCCACAATCAAACTGAGACACCACCCATTCATGTCCCCCCGCCCCGATCTCGGGCCGCCGCCCCGTCTCGCCTATACCGAAAGCCGCCTCAAGCGCGCCGCTGAACTGCGGCTCGATGCCGGCGCTGTCGCCGCGCTCGCCGCCGATGCGCGCGCGGGCGCTTATGTCGTCGGCGGCGAACTCATCGTGACGAAAAAAAGAAACCCACATTGCGACCCGCTGTTCGCGCTGAATGAAGCGCGCGCGCTCGGCGCTTCGACCGAGACGGTGTTTCTCGGCCTGCTTGACGGCGCGGCGCGCTTCGGCAGCGGCATCACGCAAGCGGCGGCGGAAGCGCTGAAAGCGCGCACCGATTTGCATGTCACCGATTTGCGCTCGGTCGCGGTGCAAGGGCTGGTTGACGCCGATCATTTGCCGCCGATAGCGGAAGCCAAGGCGGTGTTGCACTGGCACGACCGGCATCGCTTTTGCGCCAATTGCGGCGCGGCGACGGCGGCCACGCAATGCGGCTGGCGGCGCGATTGCCCGTCTTGCAAGGCGCAGCATTTTCCGCGCACCGATCCGGTCGCGATCATGCTGGCGATCGACGGCGAACGCTGCCTGCTCGGCCGCTCGGCGCGCTTTCCGCCCGGCATGTGGTCGTGTCTTGCCGGCTTTGCCGAGCCCGGCGAGAGCATCGAGGACGCCGTGCGCCGCGAAACGCAGGAGGAAGCCGGCATCGTTTGCGGACGCGTCAGATATTTCGCCTCGCAGCCCTGGCCGTTCCCGACCTCGCTGATGATCGGCTGCTACGCCGAGGCGCTGTCGTTCGAGATCGTGGTCGATCGCGAGGAACTCGAAGACGCGCGCTGGTTCACCCGCGACGAAACCGCCGCCATGCTGCTGCGCAAGCACCGTGAGGGACTGACCGCTCCGCCGGGCGCGGCGATCGCGCATCACATCATGCGCAGCTGGGTGGAGAGCGAAGACGATGTCCTTGGCTGAGGCCAAACCAGCAGGCTCGTCCAAAATCCTCTGCACCGGCATCGCGGTGCAGGACATCCTGATGCGGGTCGAGCGGTTCCCGGCCCCCGGCAGTAAAATTCCGGCGTCGGATTTCATCGTCACCGGCGGCGGCTGCGCCGCCAATGCCGCGGTCGCCATTGCGCGCCTGGGCGGCCGCGCCGCTTTCACGGGCCCGCTCGGCGGCGCGAACGATCTGGTCAGCAATCGCATCCTTGCGGATCTTGTGGCCGAGGGCGTCGATTGCGCGGGCGTAGTGCGCGTGACGGGCGCGACAGCTTCCGTGTCGCTGATCCTGATCGATGCGACGGGCGAGAAGACCATCGCCACACGGCGCGGCGAAAACCTGGCTGCGGCATTGCCGCAAAATCCAGCCGCGCTCGTGGCGTCCGCCGATGCGGTGCTGGCCGACAACCGGTTTCCCGAATTCGTCGCGCCGATTTGCCGGGCCGCGCGCGCGAAAAATATCCCCGCCGTCATCGATTTCGACAAGGCGACGGAGGCAAACGATCCGTTATTGGCGAGCGGAACCCATGTCATAGCTTCCGCCGAGGCCTTGCGCGGCACCACCGGCCTCGGCGATGTCGCCGCCGCGCTCGCGCAACTCGGCGAACGGCTGCCGGGTTTCGTGGCGGTGACCGACGGCGCGAACGGCGTATTCTGGTTCGAGGCGCGGAAGTTGCGTCACATGCCGGCATTCAAAATCGAAGCGGTCGACAGTCTGGGGGCCGGCGACACGTTCCATGGCGCGTTCACGCTGGCCTTGCTGGAGGGCCGCGCGATGAGCGATGTCATGCGCTTTGCAAGCGCGGCAGCGGCGGTGAAATGTCTGCGCTTCGGCGGCAATGCCGCGACGCCCAAGCGCGCCGAGGTCGAAGATTTCCTGAAACGAAACGGCTAGCAGCTATTTTTTTTGCGCCGAGGGGCATGGCGCGCCGCAGGGCGCGCAAGCGCCGGCGAAGTCCTCCGGCGATACCGCGCGCCCGCTCGACGGGCTGGTCAGATGGTCGGCGAGGATGCCGCCCAGCCCGATGACCGCCACGATGATGTAGACGAAGCGCATCGGTTTATTCTCGCGACAGGCCGAAGGCCGGCCGCAGCCGGATGCCGACAAGGCTGCCGCCGAGAGCTGCGGCAAACCACACCCAGCCGTGCAATGAACCGGAAGCAACTCCGCCGACGAAGGCGCCGATATTGCAGCCGAAACCGAGCCGCGCGCCCCAGCCCATCAGCAATCCGCCGATCGCCGCCGCGGCGAGCGATCTCACCGGCGGCCAGGCGGTGCGCGCGAAAGGTTTCGAGGCGGCGGCGGCGGCCATGGCGCCGAACAGCATGCCGAAGTCGGTCAGGCTTGACGTGTCGGACAGGATCGATCCGGCAAGCGCGCGCTTGGGACCCGCCCATTGCCAGAATTCCGCATGGGAAAAATCGAAGCCGATGAGGCTGGCGATTTTCGCGCCCCACACCGTAAAACCGAACGTCACGCTCCAGGGATGTCCGCCGGCGATAAAGACCGCAATCGAAAGCAGGCCGATGATGATGCCGCCGATGATGATGCCGCGTTTCGGCCGGATATTCGCGCCCCGCCCCCGCGCAATCGCGACGATCAGCGCCGCCGCCAGCGCGAGGCTTGCGAGCGTCGCCGCCAGCCCGCCCCAGGGCCCGAGATATTGCGAAGCGATGATCGGGTCGATGCCTCCCAAAGCGAGCGCCGCCGGTAAATGCAGGCTGCCGGCGACGCTGCCGGCGATGAAGCACGCCAGCGCGATCAGCATGCGGCCGGAGCCGCCGCCCGCGGTGTAAAGCGTTCCCGAACCGCAGCCATTGGCGAGCTGCATGCCGATGCCGAACACAAAGGCGCCGATGACCAGCGAGGGGCCGAGCGGCGCGATGGCGCCGCCGAAATTCGGAACAAGCGCCGCAACCGGAACGACCGCAATCGCGACAATGGCGATGACCAGCAGCCCCGCCAGAAGGCCGCCGGCATCGCTGCCGTTGAGAAAGCGCCGCCAGGACGCCGTGTAGCTGAACTCGGCCTTAAGAAAGGCGATGCCGAGGCCGAAGCCGCCGAGGATCAAGGCGGCCGAAGCCGGCTGGCCGTCGAGCAGCACCAGCACGAGCAGGATGGCTGTCGCGGCCAGCGCAAGACCGAGGAACAGCCGGTCGATCCCAGCCGCCGTCGCGCCCGCGCCCGGCTCAACAAAACTTGCGGTGCTCATGGACGGATCGCTTCGATAACCGCCGGGTCAGGAACCGAACCCAAGCGTCTTCTTGAGGTCGTCCCACTTCGTGCGCGCGGATTCAACCGGACGACTGGCATTCGACGACCAGTCCACCATCGAGCCGGCATAGAGCCGCACATTGCCGCGGCCGAGAACTTCCGAGAGTACGAACCAGTCGGTCGCCGCCCAGTGGCCGGTGTTGCAATAACTCACCACCGGGCCGGGTTGGATGGTTGCGCCAATGCGCGCAAGCTCCGCCTTCGGCTTGAGCCGGTTGCTGGCGGGATCGTAGAAGACCGCGCTGTCGATATTGATCGCGCCGGGAATATGACCGTAGGCCTTGGCGGCGGGATGCTTCTCCTTGCCGGAGAAGAATGACGCCGGCCTTGCATCGATCAGCGTTGCGCCGCCGGACTGCTCGATCTTTTCGACTTCCGATGCTTCGACCAGAAGGTTCTTGTTGAGCGCGGCGGTGAAGATTTTCGGAGACGGCTTGCCGGCGCCGTTTTCAGTGGCGTTGCCTGCCGCCGTCCAGGCGGCAAATCCGCCATCGAGGATCGACACATGAACGAGACCTACGACCTTCAGCGTCCAATAGGCGCGCGCGGCCGAGCCGAAATCGGTGGCATGCACGCCGGCCGGGACCAGGACCACATGGCTGTCCTCATCGATGCCGATCTCGCCGATCAGCTTCTCCAATTCCGCAACGGTCGGCAGCATGAACGGCACATTGCCGCGTGTGACCCGCCAGCCGGCCTTATCGTAATCGCTGTGCACGGAGCCTGGGATATGCGCCTTGACGAAAGCTTCGGCGCCACCGCCATCGATGGCCGAGCGGATATCGAGCACGACCACGTTCGGATCGGCGCGATGGACCTTGAGCCATTGCACCGAGACCAGCGGCTCGGCGCCTGCGGCCATCGCAGGAACGGCAAAGGCAAACACCAGCAGAGCGGCCGCAGCGAGGCGGCGCATTTGGGGCAGGCGGGCAACGCACGGAGACATCATGGGCGGACCTGTAGAAGACCCCGGAGTGGGTCGGTGGATTTCGCTTGATATAGAATATTTTTCTATATAAATACAGATAGCGATCAAAAATAAGAATAAATTTCCATAAATTTACGACCGATAGGTGACTTCGACTAATTCTGAAGGGATCGAGAGAATGGATGCCATCGACCGCAAGATCCTCGCCGTGGTGCAGGAGGACGCGTCGTTGTCCGTGGCCGAGATTGGCCAGCGCGTCGGCCTCTCCTCGACGCCGTGCTGGAAGCGCATGCAGCGGCTGGAAGCCGACGGCGTGATCCTCCGTCGCGTCGCCTTGATCGATGCCGACAAGATCGGCCTCGGCGTCACGGTGTTCGTCTCGATCGAGACTGGCGACCATTCGCACGAATGGCTCACGCGCTTCGCCAAAATCGTGGAAGCAATGCCGGAGGTGATGGAATTCTACCGGATGGCCGGCGACGTCGATTACATGCTGCGCGTCGTCGTCACCGACATCCAGGGCTACGACGCCTTCTACAAGCGGCTGATCGCGACGGTGCCGCTGAAGAACGTCACATCGCGCTTCGCAATGGAAAAGATCAAATCGACGACGGCGCTGCCGATCCCGCCGGCGGCCTGACGTGCGTCAGGATGCGGTGCGGGTAATCGTGTCGGAGAGCCGCGGACGCATGTAAATCTGGTCCGCCAGATTGAGCGTGCCGCTGATGACCTTGCCGATCGTCGGCGTGTAGCCGTAGGACACCTCGGACCAGATCAGCGACGTGCTGGGCACGGCAAGCGCCGAGGGAAGCGTGACGGACGACCCCACCGACCGGGTGGTGCCGTTGCGCGTGTCGCTCCAAGTGATTTTGGCGTTGCCGCTGGAGTCGATAGTAATGCACGACACCGTGATTTTCAGCGTGCTGATCGCATAAGGCGACATGACCGACGTCGAAGCGTTGAGGATATTGGTCATGTCGGCATTGTTGATGCTCGAGACCTGCGAGGACAGGTCGGCGACCGTGCGCGTGGTCAGCGTCACCTTGCGGTCGATGCCGACGCCCTGAGAAATTTCAACACTGCCAAGGAACAACGTCACCATCAGCGGCAGCAGCATGGCGAACTCGACCGCCGAGACGCCGCGCCGATCGCGAACGAAACGGCTAAACCGGCCGGGCATGCGGAGACGGAGCGATGCGGATTTCATGACGCGCCTCCTCATTGGTAGGGCTCGTTGCGGAAGGCGGCAGTGGCGACCAGAAGGCGCTTGTTGCCGGTGAGATCGTTGAGATTGAGGCCAAGCAGCGAGACATAGACCGGCCATTGGTAATACAGGCGCACGACGACGATGTCGCCCGGACCGCCCGGCTGATAGGTGAAGCCAGCGGTGTCGAGCTGGCCGTTAGTGACCGGACTGGTGACGTTCACCGAAGCAAACGAGGTATAGGTCTTGACGTCGACGGAGACGCCGTTGGTGCAATCGAACAGGCCGAAGATGCGCGAGCACACTTGATTTTTGAACGTCGATTGCGAGAGGCTCTGGGTCTGCGCCTGGCCGGTCATGATCAAGCGAGAGGAATCGGCGACGGCGGCTTCCAGCGTCTGTCCGGCGAAAAATACGATCGCCGTTTCCATGATCGCGAACACCAGCCCGAGAAACGGCAGCGCAACCAGGCTGAATTCTATCGCGGCGGCGCCATCCTGCTCGCGCAGCAGGCGGCGCATGGTGCGCGGAAAATACCGCCGCGCATTTTTCATCAGTACGGTCTTCACGTTTGCAAGCATTGTCGGCCGCCTTGATCTCTAAATGTGCTTGCGCACCGTGCGAAACATATCAAAGAGGCGTTTTCGAATTATTGCGTACATTGCAAACAACGGCGGCAATGGCGTTAAGCTTTTGCAAACCATGCTCGCTGCAATTGCGCGCAAATCTGCAATTGGCGCGCGATTTGGCCGGTTATTTGACCGCGCCGGCGCCTTGCGCCTGGCCGTTGCGGGTGCCGGTCTGCGACAGCGTCGGGGTGAAGAAATTGGGGGAATCGCCGAGCGTAACGCGCGGCTGGCATTCCGGCGCGCAGCTCAAGGTTTCACGCTCCATCGAGCGATAAACCACCACCACGTCGTCGCTCGGACCGCGCACCAGCACCGAGCGCTCTTGCAGCGTGTTGCCGCTACGGTCGAGCACGACCATGTTGGTCGCGCCATAGCCCTTGCCGGTGATGATCATGATGCCGCCGGATTGCAACGAAATGTCGGCAATCAGCGGGTTACCGATGACGATTGTGGCGGTGCGCGCGGGCACCTTCATGATGCGGGCTTGATCGACGGAGACTGTAATCGCTTCGGCGGCGGTGGCCGGCCTGGCCGCGGCCGCTGCTGCGGCGAGCAGCGCACAGGCGAGCGCAAGCAGTTCCTTCAGCCCGCGACGCCTGAACACGGCCACCATCACACTCTCCAGCACGCAACACACGCGAACGGAAACTCTAACCCGGTGAGTTGACTGCAAATAGGTGAATGAACTGCAAATGCCGCCTTCGCCGCCGGCAAGCCGGGCCCGCGGCAGGCCGCGGATGACGCGGATTACTGCTTGAACGGGTAAAGCAGCTGGCCGCCAAATGTGGGCGGAAAGCTGGGATCGGCCACTCCATAGGCCGCCGGCAGCTCGTTCTCCGGCATGTAGAACGTGCCGAACAGCCGATCGATGATGGGAAACGTTCCGGCAAAGTTTTTCGAGCCGCCGCGCTCGGCGGCAGTGTGGTGCCAGCGGTGGAATACCGGGCTGGCGAGCACATATTTGAACGGGCCAAGCGTCCAATTCAGGTTGGCGTGCACGAAGGCCGAATGCGCGATGGTGAAAGGCCCGATATACAGCATTACATTGGGCGAAATCCCCGCCAGCAGCAGCACCACGTCGACAGCCACGCTGCCGAGGAAAATATTGACCGGATGAAAGCGGGCCGCGGAGATCCATTCAAGCTCTTCGGAGGAGTGATGCACGGCGTGATATTTCCACATGGCGGGGCGATGAAACCCGCGATGCGTCCAATAAAGCAGGAAATCCGAGGCCACTAGAAAGACGATGACCTGCACCCAAAGCGGCAAGGTCGCGAGCGGACCGTGGCCGTTTTCATAGAATTCCACCAGCGCATCGGTGCCGTGGATGCCGAAAACAAGCGCCGCGCCGAGCACGAGCAGCCCAATGCGCACGAAACGGGCGATCAGTGGAATGAAAAACCAGTAGCAAAGGTCAGTGACGATTTCGCGCTTGCGCCACCAGGGACGCCCCGGATTGCAGGCCGAAAAATGGCTCAGAATGGCGAAGGCAATGCCCAGCCCGATGGAGATCGGGACGATTTTGAGCAGCGTCTCGCCCATCGACTGGATGAAGGAAAAGATTTCCTCGGACATGTGCGTGCACCTGGACGGATGAACCGGGTAACGCGATATCGAGCCGTCGCGGTTAAGATGGCGTGAACGGCGCGGCCGTCACCCCACGGCTGCGTTCGCCGGCGGCGGCGAAAATCCAGTGTCCACGGCGAAAGCGCGATGTTCCGCATAGTAATGATTGTGCATCGCGACGAAGTCCGGTGCATCTGCGGTCACGGTGTTACATTGTGTTTTTCAAGCATAATTTACGAGCTCTATGTAATCATCATGTAAATAATGATATAGATTTGGAGAAACGAATTTTTAACCCTGAAGTTCTTGCGTATACACCCTATTAACTACGATATCTGTGTACAGCAATACGCTGTGATTCATCGGCGATATTAACCGCGGTGCAAGACCTCATTGCTAGATTTTCGCATAGTCCGGGCGAGCCGGAAATGAATTCGGTCACTGGACCCCGCTCAGACAGCCACGTGTGGATAAGGAGCTACCGATGAAAAATCTCGTTTCGCGTTTTGTGAAGGATGAGGCGGGCGCCACCGCCATTGAGTACGGCCTGATTGCCGCCGGCATCTCGGTCGCGATCATCGCGGTCGTCAACGGCCTCGGCACCAAGCTCAACACCGCCTTCTCCAGCATCTCGACCCAGCTCAAGTAATCGAGCGCATCGAATTTGCTACGGAGGCTCCGGTCACTTGCCGGAGCCTTTTCGTTTGTGCGGCAGGCGGCGCTGATTGAACGAAAAGTCTACCGATTCATATCACCCATTTTTTGTACCCAATCTTTAAGCGGGTACCCGTTCGCGCCAAGCGGACGCTGTACCCAGAATGGAGTGATTTGAATGTCGAACATCCTTCGCCTGTTGAGAAACGAATCCGGCGCTACCGCCATTGAGTACGGCCTCATCGCCGCCGGCATCTCGATTGCCATCATCGCCGTCGTCAACGGCCTCGGCACCCAGCTCAACACCAGCTTTTCCAGCATTTCGACCCAACTCAAATAAACGAGTGCAGCGAGGCTGCTCAGGCGGCTCCGGTCATCGGCCGGAGCCGCTTTGCTGTGGCGCGGTTTCGCCGCCGCCCGGCGGCGTTTACGAATCGTCAAGGTTTGGCGCTAACCGATCAGCAAGCATAAGCCGCCTAAGGTTACGCGGAGCGCGGACTTCCCCGCACTGAGTTGCGCCAACGGAACGGGCCATGGTCACCGAAGCAATCCGGCTGCTGTTGTTTCCGACATTGATGGCCTTCGCCGCGTCGAGCGACCTGCTCACCATGACCATCTCCAATCGCGTCTCGCTCGCGCTCATCGGCGGCTTCATCCTGCTCACGCTGGTGACCGGCATGAGCATGAGCGATATCGGCTATCATCTGGCCGCCGCGGCCTTGGTCTTGTTGTTCACCTTCGGCTTTTTCTCGCGCGGCTGGATCGGCGGCGGCGACGCTAAGCTCGCCGCAGCCACCGCGCTGTGGTTCGGCTTCGACCACCTGCTCGACTATCTCATCTATGCGTCATTGTTCGGCGGCGCGCTGACGCTGCTGCTGATTCAATTCCGCCTCTGGCCGCTGCCGGGCGTGCTTGCCCGGCAGGCATGGCTGCTGCGCCTGCACGACAAGAATGCCGGCGTTCCCTACGGGATCGCGCTCGCGGCCGCAGCGCTCGCGGTTTATCCCGACACCGCCTGGATGAAACCGTTCGCATTTTGAAGCGGCTGCAATCGGCGCGCACGCTGTTATCCGTCGAGCAACACAATATTAACTCGATTTGGATACGCCTGCTTAACCATACCTTGACCTTTAGCTGTTGATATTGCTGCACGCGGCCGTGCTGGCCGCCATGTGGGTTAAGGCGGCCGGACGGGCCGTCGCGTCCTGTAGAAAGTGAAGCGTTATGAAAGCCGCGCGTATCGTAGTGCTGGGTGTCGCCATTGCCGCGGGCGGGCTTGCCGCCATGCTGGCGGGCGGCGGGCCGGAGCCAAAACCGCCCGAGCCGGCGCAGCCGGCCGCACAACTCAACACCGTCGATATCCTGGTCGCCAGGTCCGATATCGGAATGGGCCAGACGGTTTCCGCGCAAGACATTCATTGGCAGGCCTGGCCGGCCTCGGCCGGCAATTCAAATTTCATCAGCAAAAGCAGCAAGCCGGACGCCATCGAAGCGCTGGCCGGATCGATCGCCCGCGCGCCGTTTGTCGTGGGCGAACCGGTGCGCGAAGCAAAACTGGTCAAGGCCAAAGGCTCCGGCTTCATGGCCGCGATCCTGCCGGCGGGCATGCGGGCGATCTCGACCGAAATTTCCGCGGAAACCGGCGCCGGCGGATTTATCCTGCCCAACGATCACGTCGACGTCATCCTGTCGCGCCGCGACAAGGACGGCGACAAGTCCAGCGGCGAAACCCAGGTCAGCGAAACCATCCTGTCCAACGTGCGCGTGCTGGCGATCGACCAGAACGTCGAGGAGAAGAACGGACAAAAGGTGGTGGTCGGCAAGACCGCCACGCTGGAGCTGGCGCCGATTCAGGCCGAGACGCTCGCGCTCGCACGCCAGCAGGGTTCGCTTTCGCTTGCCTTGCGCAGCATCGTCGATAGCAACAAGAGCGGCCCGGAATCCGCGGCCGATGCCAATGCCGACGCCCGCCGCGGCGGCATCAACGTTGTGCGTTACGGCGTAACCACCAAAGCAACACCGAAGTAATTCGTTCATGGGGAACTACGACATGACGAAGGGGACGTTGATCCGCACCGCGGCACTCGCGGCACTGATCGTTGCGGCCGGACTGGCGCCGCTGCCTCCGGCATCCGCCGCCGATCCGCGCGCACCGGTGATCCAGGTGGCGGCGAGCGAAGCGACTTCCCGCTTCGTGCCGCTCGGCATCGGCAAATCGGTGGCCATCGACCTGCCGGCGGATATCAAGGACGTGCTGGTGGCGGATCCCAAGATCGCCAATGCGGTGATCCGCTCTGCGCGCCGCGTCTACATGATCGGCGTGACCGTGGGCCAGACTAACATCTTTTTCTTCGACGCCGACGGCAAGCAAATCGCCGGTTTCGACATCGCGGTGACGCGCGACCTCAATGGCGTGCGCGGCGCGCTCAAGCAGGCGATGCCCGACTCCGATATCCGCATCGAAGGCGTCGGCGACGGCATCATGCTCTCCGGTAGCGCGCCGAATGCCGGCGACGCGCAGGCGGCTTTCGACCTTGCCTCGCGCCTGGTCGGCGACGGCACCAAAGTGGTGAACGGCATCGCCGTGCGCGGACGCGACCAGGTCATGCTGAAAGTGACCGTCGCCGAAGTGCAGCGCGACGTCATCAAGCAGCTCGGCATCGATCTCAGCGGCAGCCTCGGCTACGGCACCAGCGTCGTGAATTTCAACACCACCAACCCGTTCTCGGCCTATGGCCAGTCGCTGAGCGACACCAGCCTGACCGGTGCGCCGATCAAAGGCGTCAATGCAACGCTCAGGGCGATGGAGCGCGCCGGCGTGATCCGCACCTTGGCCGAGCCCAGCCTTACCGCCATCTCCGGCGAAACCGCGACCTTCATCGCCGGCGGCGAGTTTCCGGTTCCGGCCGGCCTGTCCTGCGACACCACGAAGTCGCCGCCGGTCTGCCAAGCCCAGATCGACTTCAAGAAATTCGGCGTCAGCCTGATGTTCACCCCGATCGTGCTGTCGGAAGGCCGCATCAGCCTCAAGGTGCTGACCGAGGTTTCCGATCTGTCGACGGAAAACGCGATCAAGTTGCAGGTTCCCGGCTCGACTTCGTCGCTGACCATTCCGTCGATCCGCACCCGCCGCGCCGACACCACGGTCGAAATTCCCTCCGGTGGAGCGATGGCGATGGCCGGAATGATCCAGGAACAGACCAAGCAACAGATCAACGGCGTGCCCGGCCTGATGCAAATTCCGGTGCTCGGCACGCTGTTCAGGAGCCGCGACTACATCAACCGTCAGACCGAACTCATGGTCCTGGTCATGCCCTATGTGGTGCGCTCGGTCGCCCAAAAAGATCTGTCGCGGCCCGACGACGGCTTCGCCGATCCCGCCGATCCATCGAGCATCCTGCTCGGCCGCATCAACCGCATCTACGGCGTTGCCGGACAAGTCGACCCGCGCCGAATCTACCGCGGCAATTACGGTTTCAATCTCGATTGACCGCCGCCAGGAGACGATCGATGACCTGCTCTCGTTTTGCGATCGCCAGACCGCGCTGCCTCGCCGCGGCAGCCCGCGCCTTGATGGCCGGCGGCCTCGCCGTCATTCTCGCCGGCTGCTACAGCCAGCGCGAGGTCAAACGCTATCCGCCCGATGACTACCGCGAGCGCCATCCGATCGCGCTCAAGGAAGGCGACCGCACGGTCGAATTGTTCCTGGGCAGGAATCGCGGCGGGCTTACGCCATCGCAACGCGCCGACGTGCTGGCCTTCGCGCAATCCTGGAAACGCGAGGCGACCGGCGGCATCGTCGTCGCCGTGCCGAAGGGCGGCGTGACCGAACTTTCCGCCCAGGATTCGCTGCGCGAAATCCACTCCATCTTCACCGCCGTCGGCATTCCGCGCCAGGGCGTCTTCTTACAGCCAGTGCAAACGCGGGCTACCGCGCTCGCCAGCATTCGCCTGAATTATTCCAGGATCGTCGCGGAAGCCGGCCCCTGCGGGGTGTGGCCGTCCGATCTCGGGCCCGCGGCCGATCCCGCCTACAACGAGAACCGCTCGCATTGGAATCTCGGCTGCGCCAGCCAGCGCAACCTCGCCGCCATGCTCGACAATCCCGCCGACCTGGTGCAGCCGCGCGGCGAAACTCCGCCCTATATGCCGCGCCGCTCGGTCGCCATCGACAAGTACCGCAAGGGCGATAGTCCCGCCGGCACCTACGACAAATACGATCAGGGCAAGATCAGCGATCTGGGCAAATGATAAAATACGCACATCAAGTCGCCGAAACCGCGGCCACGCCGCCTGAAACCGTCACCGCCGACGAGCATATCGCTCCGGCGCCGCGGGTTTCGATTCAAGCTTTTTGCGAAACGGTGGAAACCGCCGCCGCGGTGCAGGCCGCCGGCGAGGACCGCCGGCTGGCCAAGGCGCATGTCAAAATTCAGATGGGTGGCGCAACCGCCGCCGCCGAGGCCTATCGCAACTCGCCGACGCCGAACGTCATCGTCATCGAAACGGAAAACCGCCGCGACGATATCCTCGTGAGCCTCGATCAATTGGCCGAGGTGTGCGACTCCGGCACGCGGGTGGTCGTGATCGGCCGCGTCAACGATGTCGTGCTCTATCGCGAGCTGACGCGGCGCGGCGTGAGCGACTATCTGATCGCGCCGATCGGCACGCTCGATATCGTGCGTTCGGTGTGCGGGTTGTATTCTGCGCCGGATGCCAAGCCTGTCGGCCGTATCGTCGCCGTCGTCGGCGCCAAGGGCGGCGTCGGGGCCTCGACCGTCGCTCACAATGTCGCCTGGGCGATTGCGCGCGATCTCGCCCTCGATTCCGTCGTCACCGACCTCGATCTCGCCTTCGGCACGGCCGGGCTCGACTACAACCAGGACCCGCCGCAAGGCATCGCGGACGCGGTGTTCTCGCCGGACCGCATCGACACGGCGTTCATCGATCGCCTGCTGTCGAAATGCACCGATCATCTCAGCCTGCTGGCCGCGCCGGCGACGCTCGACCGCGTCTACGATTTCGGCGCCGAGGCTTTCGATTCGATCCTGGATTCGCTGCGCGCGACAATTCCCTGCATCGTGCTCGACGTGCCGCATCAATGGACCGGATGGACGCGGCATATGCTGGTGAGCGCCGACGAAATTCTGGTCGTCGCCGAACCCGATCTCGCCAATCTGCGCAATGCCAAGAACATGATCGACCTGCTGCGCGGTTCGCGGCCGAACGATCGCCGCCCGAATTACTGCCTCAACAAAGTCGGCGTGGCGAAACGGCCGGAGATCAAGCCCGCCGATTTCGCCAAGGCGCTGGAAGACGATCCGGTGGCGATGATTCCATTCGAGCCGCAGATATTCGGCACCGCCGCCAACAACGGCCAGATGATCGCCGAAGTTTCCTCCGGTCATAAGACCGCGGAGATGTTCCGGCATCTCGCGCAGATCGTCACCGGCCGCGCCGAAGTAAAGCGGACGAAATCGAGCCTGCTGACGCCATTCCTGGGCAAGCTGTTGAAACGGCAAGCCTGAAGATTGTCCGGAGACTAACGCCTTGTTCGGCAAACGCAGCACATCGACCGCCGATGTCGGGGGCCCGGCGCCCGCGGCTCCCGCGCCGCAACCGGCGGCCGGGCCTGCGGCGCATGCTGCGGCAGCACCGCGTCCTGCGCCCGCGGCCGCCATGGATGCCGGCAGCGGCGGCCGCACGCCTTTTCCGTCCGACGGACTTGGCGCGCCGCTGGTGTCGCCGCCGACGGCGCCGGTCAATAGCGGCCCGCGAACCGCGGCGCATATCGCCTCCGCAGTCGATTCACGGCGCTCGGAAAGCTATTACGAGGTCAAGGGCACCATCTTCGGCGCCTTGATCGAAGCGATAGACCTCGCCCAACTCGCCCGGCTGGATGCCGATTCCGCGCGCGAGGAAATCCGCGACATCGTCAACGAGATCATCGCGATCAAGAACATCGTGATGTCGATCTCCGAGCAGGAGGAACTGCTCGACGATATCTGCAACGACGTGCTCGGCTTCGGCCCGCTGGAACCCTTGCTCTCGCGCGACGACATCTCGGACGTCATGGTGAACGGCTCCGGCACGGTGTACATCGAAGTCGCCGGCAAAATTCAAAAAACCGGAATCCGCTTCCGCGACAATCAGCAATTGCTCAATATTTGTCAGCGCATCGTCAGCCAAATCGGCCGGCGCGTCGACGAATCCTCGCCAATCTGCGACGCGCGCTTGCCGGACGGCTCCCGCGTCAACGCGATCGTTCCGCCGCTTGCCATCGACGGGCCCGCGCTCACCATTCGTAAATTCAAGAAGCACAAGCTGACGCTCGATCAACTGGTCAAATTCGGCACGATCACGGTGCAGGGCGGGGATATCCTCAAGGTCATCGGCCGCAGCCGGGTCAATACGATTATTTCCGGCGGCACCGGTTCGGGCAAAACGACGCTGCTCAACTGCCTCACGCAATTCATCGACGACGACGAGCGCATCATCACCTGCGAAGACGCCGCGGAATTGCAATTGCAGCAACCGCACGTGGTCCGGCTGGAAACACGGCCGCCAAACCTAGAAGGCGAAGGCCAGGTCACCATGCGCGAACTGGTGCGTAACTGCCTGCGTATGCGCCCGGAACGCATCATCGTCGGCGAAGTCCGCGGACCCGAGGCATTCGACCTGTTGCAGGCGATGAACACCGGCCACGACGGCTCGATGGGCACGCTGCACGCCAACAATCCACGCGAAGCGCTCTCGCGCATGGAATCGATGATCACCATGGGCGGATTCTCGCTCCCCTCGCGCACCATTCGCGAAATGATTTGCGCCTCGGTGGATGTGGTAATCCAGGTCGCGCGCTTGCGCGACGGTTCGCGTCGCATCACGCACATTACCGAAGTGATGGGAATGGAGGGCGAGGTCATCATCACCCAGGATCTGTTCCTCTACGACATGATGGGTGAGGACGAGAAGGGCAACATCATCGGCCGGCATCGCTCGACCGGCATCGGCCGGCCGCGGTTCTGGGATCGCGCCCGCTATTACGGCGAAGAGAAGCGGCTTGCGATTGCGCTCGATGCCGCGGAAGCCGCCAATGGACCGGCTTGACGGCGGAACGAGATCGACATGCAGCCGTTAGCCCTGTTTTTCCTGGTCACCGTCGCCATCGGCGGCGTCGCCTGGGTATTTCTCTATCCGATTCTTTCCGGCGAACGGAAGGCCGATCAGCGCCGCGCCAACGTAGCGAAGGCCGAACCGGCGGCGGCGCGCACCAACGCGCGCTCCGGGCAGAAGTCGCGCCGCGACATCGTCGAGGGGACGTTGAAGGAACTCGAACAGCGGCACAGAAAGGACAAGAGCGTTTCGCTCACGAACCGGATCGCCCAGGCCGGACTGACCTGGTCGAAGCGCCGGTTCATGATCACCGCCGGGGGCCTCGGCGCCGCCGTGTTCTTCTTGATGCTGATTACCGGCACCGGGTTATTGGTCGCGCTGGCGCTCGCCTTCGCCGCATCGTTCGGCGCGCCGATGTGGGCGCTTTCATTCCTCAAGAAGCGCCGCGAGAACAAGTTTCTCGACGTTTTTCCAGATGCGGTCGACATCATCGTCCGCGGCGTCAAGGCCGGCCTGCCGCTGCTCGACTGCATGAAAATGATCGTCAACGAGGCGCCGGAACCGCTCAAATCCGAATTCCGTGCGATCATCGACACCCAGTCCGTGGGACTGCCGCTGGGCGAAGCCTGCGCCAAGCTTTACGAACATATGCCGCTTCCCGAGGCGAATTTTTTCGGCATCGTGATTCTGATTCAACAGAAAGCCGGCGGCAATCTTTCGGAAGCTTTGGGCAATCTTTCGCGCGTGTTGCGCGACCGTAAAAAGATGAAGGCCAAAATCCAGGCAATGTCGATGGAGGCGAAAGCCTCGGCCGCGATCATCGGCTGCCTGCCGATCGCGGTGATGGGTCTCGTCTACATCAGCAGCCCGGAATACATCTCGCTTTTGTGGACCGAGCCTTTCGGCCGCGTGATGATGGCCGGCTCGCTCCTCTGGATGTCGATGGGCGTGCTGGTGATGAAAAAAATGATCAACTTCGATTTCTGAGCAGGCACCATGATCGAATTCCTGGTCAATGCCCTCAACGTCAAGACGATGACGATGCTGCTCGCCGCCATCGCCGCGGGGGCGACGGTGCTGACATTCGCCATGCCGTTGATCGCCGGAGACTCGCTTGGCAACCGCATGAAATCCGTCGCGCTTGAACGCGAAAAGCTGCGGCAGCGCGAGCGCGAGCGGTTGGCGCGCGGAGAAAAGGTAAATCTGCGCCAGTCGCCGAAGCAATACATGCAGACCATCGTCAATAATTTCAACCTGACCAAATGGGTCGGTCAGGAAGAAGCGCGACTCAAGCTGGTGCAAGCCGGCTATCGCGGCCAGGCGCCCTACGTCACTTATTTGTTTTTCCGCATGGTGACGCCGGCGCTCGCCGTGCTCTTCGCCGCCCTCTACCTGTTCGTCCTTCTCGATTTCGATCAACCGCCGATGGTCAAGGTCGGAATGTGCATCGCCGCCGCGTATCTTGGCATGCAGTTGCCGCTGCAATTCTTGAAGAGCAAGATTCAGCGCCGTCAACTTTCGATCAAGCGGGCGTTTCCCGATGCGCTCGACCTGCTGCTGATCTGCGTCGAATCCGGCATGTCAATCGAGGCGGCGTTCAAAAAGGTCAGCGAGGAAATCGGCTCGCAGTCGATCGCACTGGCCGAAGAACTGACTTTGACCACGGCGGAATTATCCTACTTGCAGGACCGCCGCACGGCCTATGAAAATCTGGCCAAGCGCACCGATCTGGACGGCGTGAAATCGGTGTGCATGGCGCTGCAACAGGCCGAGCGCTACGGCACGCCGCTGGCGCAGAGCTTGCGCGTGATGGCGCAGGAAAATCGCGACATGCGCATGACGGAAGCCGAGAAAAAAGCCGCCAGCCTGCCGCCGAAGCTGACCGTGCCGATGATCCTGTTCTTCCTGCCGGTGCTGTTCGTGGTCATTCTCGGACCGGCGGCGATCAAGGTGATGGGGATTCAGTAGTATCGCCGGCAGTTGTCGCCCCCGGTGCGGCGTGGCACCATTGCAGAGATGATCCCTTCTCAGACGCTCAAGCACCATGCCGCGTAGGTTTTCCTGGGCAACATTGCCCGATGAAAAGCTGCTTCAGCTTCGTCTCAAGAACCTTAAAGTTACCGTCGAAGGCACCTGGCTCGCGCGCTGCCTCGGCGACCTGCACGATGAACTCGGCAAGCGCGGAATTCGCATCAGGCCGCACGCCTGGATATCCGAGGAGTGGTTCAGCTCCGACGATACGCCGGGCATCGCAATTCCTTTTTACCTCGCGCATCCCCGCCTGATGCGGCTTGAGCGGAAAAAGATCGGCGATGTGGAAGGCGGGACCGTCGCGGAGTGCATGCGTATCCTGCGCCACGAAGCCGGGCACGTGCTGCAACACGCCTATCAATTGCAGCGCCGTCACCGCTGGCGAAAACTGTTCGGCCCGTCATCGAAGCATTATCCAAGCTATTATCGGCCCAATCCCGCCAGCAAACATTTTGTCCAGCATCTGCGGCTCTGGTATGCGCAGAGCCACCCAGATGAGGACTTTGCCGAGACCTTCGCGGTTTGGCTCACGCCGCGTTCGAACTGGCGAAAACGCTACGCCGATTGGCCGGCGCTGAAAAAGCTGCAGTATGTCGATGAACTCATGGCGAAGATCGCGGCGGAACGGCCGCTGCTGTCGCGCCGGCTGCAAGTCGATCCGCTGCGCCGGCTCAACTACACGCTGGCGGAATATTATAAAAAGAAACAGGCGCATTACGAGATCGACGCGCCGAAAGCCTATGACAAAGAACTTCAGCGGATATTTTCCGGCGATCCAAGGCATCGCCGCTCGCCGGCCGCTGCCGCCTTCATCCGGCGCAATCGCGCAAAAATCCGGCAGACAGTTTCGCGCTGGACCGGCGAATACCGGCTGACGCTGGAAGCGGTGCTCGACGATATGATGAAACGGTGCCGCGAATTGGATCTCAGGGCCGCCGGACCCGGACGGCGACTGCTCAACGACTTCACCCTTTTGGTCACGGTCAAGACCGTGCATTCGCTTTACCGCCCGTCGCGGCGGCAATGGTTCGCGCTATGAGGCGGTTCGTCCCATGAAGCGTCTTCGTGTTCTGGTGCTGGTGCATCCGGACCTGGTGCCCCCGGATTCGCTCAAGGGGCGCAGCGAGGAGGACATCCACACCTGGAAAACCGAATACGACGTGGTGAGCACGCTGCGTTCCAGCGGCCACGACGTGTGCCCGCTCGGCGTGCAGCACGAGCTCAAGCCGATCCGCGATGAAATCGAAAACTGGAAACCGGATGTCGTTTTCAATCTGCTGGAAGAATTTCACGGCGAGGCGGTCTACGATCAAAACGTCGCCAGCTATCTCGAGCTGCTGCGGATTCCCTATACCGGCTGCAACCCGCGCGGCCTCATGCTTGCCCGCGGCAAGGACCTGTCGAAGAAATTGCTGGCTTATCACCGCATCCCGCTGCCGGCATTCGCGGTTTTCCCGATGCGGCGCGAGATCCGGCGCCCCACGCGGCTCAATCTGCCGCTCATCGTCAAAAGCTTGAACGAGGACGCCTCAATCGGGATCGCGCAGGCCTCCGTGGTCGATAGCGACGAGAAACTGGCCGAACGGGTCGCCTTCATCCACGAGCGGATCGGCACCGCCGCGATCGCGGAGCAATATATCGAGGGCCGCGAACTCTATGTCGGCCTGCTCGGCAATGAGAGGCTGCGCGTCTTTCCGGTCTGGGAGCTGAAATTCGGCAACATGGCGCAGGGCACGAGGCGCATCGCCACGGAAAAGATCAAGCATAATCTCGAGTACCAGGAGCGCCTCGGCATCATTCAAGGACCGGCCAAAGACCTGACACCGCAACTGCGCGACCGGATACAAAAAACCGCCAAGCGAATCTACCGTACGCTGGAACTCGACGGATATGCGCGCATCGATTTCCGCCTCTCCGCCGACGGCATCCCGTATTACATCGAAGCCAACCCCAATCCCGAAATTGCCCGGATCGAGGAATTCGCACAAGCCGCCCAGCATGACGGGCTGGCCTATGCCGCCCTGCTGAATCGTATTCTGACGCTCGGCATCACCCGGGCGAAATCGGCGGGAATTTAGATTTCAACTGCCAGAGCGGCAATGCGCTCTCAGGTCCCGGCGCGCGGCCCCTGCTTGCCGGCGCGGCCAAGTTTTTTCCGCTCGTTTTCTTCCGACAGCATCTGGCGCAGATAGGCGACATTGGCGGCGGCCTCGTCGGGCGGCAGATCGGCGCGCGCGATGGCTTCAGCCTCGGGAAAGCGACCTTGCAGGCCGACGACCAGCGCCAGATTCTGCCGCGCCTTGGAATCGGCTCCCGGTTGACCGACCGCGCGGCGCAGCGTCGCCTCGCCGCGCTTGAGGTCCTTGGAGAGCGCATAGGACAGGCCGAGATTGGAAAGCACCGAAGGATCGTTGGGCGCCATCTTGAGCGCGCTGGCGTAATGCCGCTGTGCATCGGCGTGGCGCCCCATCTGGTCGAGCACGGCGCCCTGCGCCGACAGAATGCGCCAATCCGGCTGGTCGGGCGTGTGCGCGCGGCCCAGCACTTCGAGCGCCTGGCCATAACTGCCGATATCGGCGAGCGCACGCCCATAGGCGCCGAGCAGCGCCTTGTTTTGTGGATTGCCGATGGTTGCCTGCTCCAGCACGGCGGCGGCCTGGGCGCGCTGGGCGGTGGCGCGCAGCGCCTGGGCGTATCGCATCGCCGCTTCCGCGTCCCCTGGATTGGCGCGATAGCGTGTCCCCCAATGCTCCGCTTGCTGCCGCCATTCCGCGTCCGAGCGCGGTGCTGCCGGGCTGCCGATCGAACCGGTCGTATCGGAGTTGCCGGGGGTCTTGCATCCGCCGAGCGAAAGCGCCAGCACGGCTACAAGCGCAGCCGAGGCAAGCCGTCGCGCGGCATGGGCGTAATGCGGGCGCATGGTCGCCCAGCAATAAAACGTTAACCCTAACGAGTGGTTAACTTGTAAAATGCCCGCTTCGGCGGCGCGGAGTGAACATGCATCCCCTTTTCATTGCGGATGGCGGCAAGGCGGAGACGATCCCGATCTGGTTCGTGGCTGCGGACACATACGATGCCGTCATCGGCAAACTCGACGCACGGGCGCGCGCATTCGCGCAGGCCGCGGGATTCGAAGCCAAACGTGGCCTGTATTTGCCGTTGCCGGGGCCCGACGGCGGACTTGCCGGTGTGCTGTTCGGCATCGAGGCTGCCGGTGATCCGGTGAAGGACCTGTTCCTGCCCGGACGCCTGTCCGGCCTGCTGCCGCCCGGCAGCTATCGCTTCGCCAATGCGCCGCACGATGCACGGCTCGGCGCGCTGGCGTTTGCATTGGGCGCCTATCAATTCACCCGCTACCGCAAGGGGCAGGATCGCGCGGCGCGCCTGGCGCTGCCCGAGGGCGTTGACGGCGATGAGCTGTCGCGCATCGTCGAAGGCGTCACGCTCGCGCGCGATCTCATCAATACTCCGTCGAACGACATGGGTCCGGCCGAACTCGAAAACGCCGTGCGCGCGCTGGCGCAGAAGCACGGCGCAAAAGTCGTCACCACCGATGGCGGCGATCTCGCCAAGAACTTTCCGCTCATCCATGCGGTCGGCAATGCCTCCCCGCGCGCGCCGCGGTTGATCGACATGACCTGGGGCGATGCGCGCCATCCCAAGATCACGCTGGTGGGCAAGGGCGTGTGCTTCGACACCGGCGGCCTCGACATCAAGAACGAGAGCGGAATGCTCAACATGAAAAAGGATATGGGCGGAGCTGCGACCGTGCTGGCGCTCGCGCATATGCTGATGTCGCGCGCGCTCAAAATAAGACTGCGCGTGCTGATCCCGGCGGTGGAGAACGCGATTTCCGGCTCGGCCTTCCGGCCGCGCGATATTTACCGCTCGCGCAAAGGCATCACGGTCGAGATCGGCAACACCGACGCGGAAGGCCGCCTGGTTCTTGCCGATGCTTTGACGCTGGCCGACGAAGAGGCGCCGGAACTCATCGTCGACATGGCGACGCTGACCGGCGCGGCGCGCGTTGCGCTCGGGCCGGATGTGCCGCCATTTTTCACCGACGACGACGCGCTGGCCGGCGAAGTCGCGCGCTGCGCAAGCGCCGAATACGATCCACTCTGGCGGATGCCACTGTGGCGGCCCTACGACGAACTGCTCGATTCGAAAGTTGCCGACGTCAACAACGTCACCGCCGGAGGTTTCGCCGGCGCGATTACCGCCGCGCTGTTCTTGCGCCGTTTCGTCGCGCGCACAAAAGCCTGGCTGCATCTCGATATCTTCGCCTGGACGCCGGCGGCAAAATCCGGCCGGCCGGAGGGCGGCGAATGCCAGGCGGCGCGCGCGCTCTATGCGCTGCTCGCCGCACGTTACGGCTAGCTGCGCATGATCCCGATGAACGCACTCGACCCACGGCTCAATCCATACCGCCGCGATCTTGCGGCCAGGCATCTGCAAGGTCAGGTCGAAGCGGCGCGCTTCGCCGACGGCACGGTCTACGAGGTCATCCACGGCCAGGCGCCGCTGCGCCGCACGCCCGCACATGACGGAGCGCTCGACACCGAAGCGCTCTACGGCGAGCGCGTCATGGTCTACGATATGGACGAAGAAGGCTGGGCCTGGGGCCAGCTGGAGACCGACGGCTATGTCGGTTATCTGCCGGCCGCGGCGCTGGTGCGCCCGGGCGCCGCGCCGACGCACAAGATTGTGGTGCCGCGCACGCTCGGTTTCCCCGGCCCGGATATAAAACTGCCGCCCTTTGTCGCACTGCCGCTTGGCGCGCGCGTCGCCATCGCGCGCCAGCAGCCGCCTTTTGCCGTCACGGCGGCGGGGCTGCATCTGCCGGCAAACCATCTCGCGCCACTCACCGCGAAGGAGCCGGATTTCGTCGCCGTCGCCGAGCGGTTTTCCGGCACGCCTTATTTGTGGGGCGGCAAGACTAGTCTCGGCCTCGATTGCTCCGGACTGGTGCAGGTCGCGCTGCACGCCGCGGGAATTGCCTGCGCGCGCGACAGCTACCGGCAGGAAACCACGCACGGATGGCCGGTGATGCTCGCCAACCTGCGGCGCGGCGATCTCATTTTCTGGAAAGGCCACGTCGCCATTGCGCGCGACGAGGAAACTTTGATCCACGCCAACGCACATCACATGGCGGTGGCGATCGAGCCGGTCGCGCAAGCGGTTGCCCGCATCCACGCCGCCGGCAGCGAAGTGACCAGCGTAAGGCGGATGCCGTAAAAACGCCGAAGCAGAAAATTATTGCGCCACCACGCCTTCGGGCGCGATCTCGAGATCGAAGGCGGCGGAAAACAGCGCGCGCGTGTAAGCGCTTTTTGGATTTTTGAATAAATCGGCGGCCGCACCCGTCTCCACCACCTTGCCGTTGCGCATCACCACCAGCCGGCTCGCCAGCGCCGCGACCACCCGCAGGTCGTGCGAGATGAACATGTAGGTCAGATTGCGCCGCTTTTGCAGGTCGCGCAGCAGGTCGACCATCTGCGCTTGGATGAGCATGTCGAGCGCGCTGGTCGGCTCGTCGAGCACCACGAATGTCGGCTCCAGCACGACGGCACGGGCCAGCGCAATGCGCTGCCGCTGGCCGCCGGAGAATTCGTGCGGATAGCGAAAGCGCGTCTGCGGATCGAGCCCGACATCGCGGAGCGCACGCACGACGCGCTCGTCGCGCAGGCTTTCGGACATATCCGGGTGCTGCACTTTCAGCCCTTCCTCGATGATGTCGGCGACCGACATGCGCGGCGAAAGCGAACCATATGGGTCCTGGAACACGATCTGCATGTTGCGGCGGTGCGGCCGCATCTGCTTGAACTTCAAGCCCTGCAACTCGTGGCCCATGAACAGCACCGGGCCCTGCGACGAAATCAGCCGCAGGATCGCAAGCCCAAGCGTGGTCTTGCCGGAGCCGGACTCGCCGACCACGCCGAGCGTCTCGCCCTTGCGCACCGCAATGCTCACGCCGTCCACCGCCTTGATGTGGCCGACGGTCTTGCGCAACACGCCGCGCTTGACCGGGAACCAGACTTTCAAATCCCTGGTCTCGACCACGACCGGCGCATCCGGCATCGGCGGGGCGGGATCCGGCTTCGGCTCCGCCGCCAGCAGCGCGCGCGTATAGGGATGCTCCGGCGCCGTGAACACGCGCTCGACCTCGCCCTGCTCGACGATCTTGCCCTGGCTCATGACGCAGACTTTGTCGGCGAGCTTGCGCACGATGCCGAGATCGTGGGTGATGAACAGCATAGACATGCCGAGCCGTGTCTGGATGTCTTTCAGCAATTTGAGAATTTGCGCCTGCACGGTGACGTCGAGCGCGGTGGTCGGCTCGTCGGCGATCAGCAGGTCCGGCTCGTTCGCCAGCGCCATCGCGATCATCACCCGCTGGCGCTGGCCGCCGGAGAGCTGGTGCGGATAGCTTTCGAGCCGTCCTTGCGGATCGGGGATGCCGACCTGGCCGAGCAATTCGACGATGCGCGCACGCGCCGCGGCGCCGCTGAGGCCGGCGTGCAGCAGCAGGATTTCACCAATTTGCTTTTCGATGGTGTGCAGCGGATTGAGCGAGGTCATCGGCTCCTGGAAGATGATGGTGATGTCGTTGCCGCGCACGCGGCGGATTTCATGCTCCGACAGATGCAGCAACTCCTGGCCCTTGAAGCGGACCTTGCCGGAGGGATGATGCGCCGACGGGTAAGGCAGCAGCTTCATCACCGACAATGCGGTGACCGATTTACCCGATCCGGATTCACCGACCAGCGCCACCGTTTCGCCCTTGGCGATGTCGAAGGAAATGCGGTCGACGGCCAGCACCTCGCGCGCGCCGACGCCAAAGGCGACCGAGAGATCGCGGATAGAGAGCAGCTGTTCGGCGGGCGTGTTCACATTCTCACCTGAACGTCTTCCTCGGATCGAAGGCGTCGCGCACCGCCTCGCCGATGAAGATCAGCAGCGAAAGCATCAATGCGACGGCGACAAAGCCGGAGAGGCCGAGCCACGGCGCCTGCACATTGGCCTTGCCCTGCGACAGCATTTCGCCGAGCGAAGGCGAGCCGGGCGGCAGGCCGAAGCCGAGGAAGTCGAGCGCGGTCAGCGTCATCACAGACGACGACAGAATGAACGGCAGGAACGTCATGGTGGCCACCATGGCGTTGGGCAGCAGATGCCGGAACATGATGACGGCGTTGGAGACGCCGAGCGCGCGCGCCGCCTGGATGTATTCAAAATTGCGTCCGCGCAGGAATTCCGCGCGCACCAGCCCGACCAGCGATACCCACGAGAACAGCAACAGGATTCCAAGCAGCACAAAAAAACCGGGCACCAGCACCGATGAAATGATCAGCAACAGATAAAGCGAAGGGATCGACGTCCAGATTTCGATGAAGCGCTGGAACAACAAATCGACCCAGCCGCCGAAATAGCCCTGCACTGCGCCCGCCGCAACGCCGATCACCGACGATATCAGCGTCAGGATCAGCCCGAACAACACCGATATTCGAAAGCCATAGATCAGCCGCGCGACGACATCGCGACCCTGATCGTCGGTGCCGAGCCAATTATATTCCAAATCGCCGCAGCTTTTGAGGCCCTTGCGCTCCAGCACCGGCTGGCATTCTTTTTCCGTCAGCATCCAAGTCGGCTTCGACGGCGCCGGCGTCGGCAAATCGAGATTATGCGTCGAATAGGAATAGCGGATCGGCGGCCAGATCATGCTGCCGCCTTTCTCCGCGATCAGTTTTTGCAAAAATGGATCGCGATAGTCCGCGGCGGTCTCGAAGTCGCCGCCGAAGGTGGTCTCCGAATAGGTGATGACGGCGGGGAAGTAGAGCCTGTTTTCGTATTTTATCAGGAACGGCTTGTCGTTGGCGATGAACTCGGCAAACAGCGTGCCGATGAACAGCACCAGGAATACCCAGAACGCCCAATAGCCGCGCCGGTTGGCCTTGAAATTCTCCCACCGCCGCTTGTTGATCGGGGAAAGGCCGATGCGCCGCCGCTCGCGCGGCCGCGTCACGTTCGCGTCGGACAGCTCGATGCCGGCGCGGGCCTCCACTCACACCTCCCGCGTTTCGAAATCGATGCGCGGATCGATCCAAGTGTAGGTCAGATCGGAAATCAAGTTCACCACAAGACCGATGAGCGAGAAAATAAACAGCGTGGCGAACACCACCGGATAATCGCGATTGAGCACGCTCTCGAAACCCAGCAGGCCGAGCCCGTCGAGCGAAAAAATGGTCTCGATCAGCAGCGCGCCGGTGAAAAAGGCATGCACAAACGCGCCGGGAAATCCGGCAATGACGATCAGCATGGCGTTGCGGAACACGTGTCCGTAGAGCACCTGATTTTGCGTGCAGCCTTTGGCGCGCGCGGTGAGAACGTATTGCTTGCGGATTTCGTCGAGGAAGGAATTTTTCGTCAGCAGCGTCATGGTGGCGAAGGCCGACAGCGCCATCGACAGGATCGGCAGCGTCAGATGCCAGAAATAGTCGGCGATCTTCTGCCACCACGGCAGCATCGCCCAATTCTCCGAGGTCAGCCCGCGCAGCGGAAAAAAGTCGAAAAACGAGCCGCCCGCGAACAGAATGATGAGCAGGATCGCGAACAGAAATCCGGGGATTGCGTAGGCGACGATGATGACGCCGGACGTCCACACGTCGAAGCGCGAGCCGTCCTCGATCGCCTTGCGGATGCCGAGCGGAATCGAGATCAGATAGGTGAGCAGCGTCATCCAGATACCGAGCGACATCGACACCGGCAGCTTCTCCTTGATCAGCTGCAATACGCTGACATCGCGAAAATAGCTCTTGCCGAAATCGAAGCGGGAAAAATTCCAGACCATCAGGAAAAAACGCTCGTGCGCCGGCTTGTCGAAGCCGAACTGCTTTTCCAGGCTCTTGATGAATTCCGGATCGAGCCCCTGCGCGCCGCGATATTTCGAGTTGCCGGCGTCGATCTGCGAGCCGCCCTGCACCTGCCCGCGCGCGCCGAAATCGCCGCTCGGAGAGCCGGAGATGCGCGAGGTGGCGCCGGTATCGGAACCGGTGAGCTGCGCGATCACGCGCTCGACCGGCCCGCCGGGGGCGAACTGCACCACGACGAACGACACGAACATGATGCCGAACAGCGTCGGGATCATGAACAGGATGCGGCGAATGATGTAGGCGGTCATGCGGCGAGCTTACCCCGGCCGATCGATTTTTGCCGCCTTGTCGCGGTCGTACCACCAGGTTTCCGGGATGCCGCGGAAATAACGCGGCTTTGCCGGCGGCCAGCCAAAACTATCCCAATAGGCGATCCAGTGCGACGCTTTGTACCAGTGCGGCACCCAGTAGCGCCCGGCGCGGATGACGCGGTCGAGCGCGCGGCAGGCGGTCACCAGCGCGGGACGGGTGTCAGCCGCGATGATTTTTTCCACCAGCGCATCGATCGCCGGATCGGCGATGCCGGCGAGATTCTGCGAGCCCTTGGTCGCCGCGGATTGCGAGGAGAGATAGCTGCGCAGTCCGTCGCCCGGCGTTTCCGAAAAGCTGAAGCGTTGCACCGTGATGTCGAAATCGAAATCGTCGACGCGCGCGCGGAACTGCACCGGATCGACAACGCGCAACGTGGCATCGATGCCGAGCGTCGCCAGATTTTTGATATACGGCATATGGTGCGGCGTGAATGTCGGCTCGTCGATCAGAAATTCCACCGTAATCGGCTCGCCCGACGGCAGCACGCGTTTGCCGTCCTTGATCGCAAAGCCGGCCTCTTGCAGCAAGCGCGAGGCATCGCGCAGCAATTTGCGGTCCTGCCCCGAGCCGTCGCTCACCGGCGGCACGTAAGGCTCGCCAAACGCTTCGTCCGGGACCTTGCCGCGGAACGGATCGAGCAGCGCAAGCTCCTCCGGTCCCGGCCTGTCCTTCGCCATCATGTTGGAGTTCTGGAACACCGAATGCGTGCGTGTATAGGACCCATACATAATGGTCTTGTTGGTCCATTCGAAGTCGAAGGCGTCGATCAGCGCTTCGCGCAGCCGCCGGTCCTTGAACTTCGGCCGCCGCGTATTGATGAACCAGCCCTGCGCGCCGGATGGTGTGTCGTCCGCCAGCACGTCGCGTTTGACACGGCCGTCGCGGATCGCGGGAAAATCATAGCGCGTCGCCCATACGCGCGAGGTGAACTCCTCGCGAAAAAGATAATTTTTGCCGGTGAAGCCTTCGAACCCGACTTCGCGGTCGCGGTAATATTCGTAGCGCAGAAAATCGAAATTGTTCTGCCCGCGCGACACCGGCAGGTCGGCGCCCCACCAATCCTTCACCCGCTCGTATTCGATGTAGCGTCCGGCCTCGAATCTCCCGACCTTGTAGGCGCCGCCACCGAGCGGCACATCCAACGTCGATTCCTCGAACGGCCGCTGGCTGTAATAGGCACGCGAGAAAATCGGCAGACCGGCAACGAACAGCGGCACGTCGCGGCCACGCTTCTCGGCAAAGCGCACCACTACGGCTGCGTCGTCCACCGCTTCGGCGCCTGTCATGTCGCGCAAAAGCTGCGTGATGATCGGATGCCCCTTCGCCTTCAGAAGCGCGAGCGAGAAAGCAACGTCATGGGCGGTGAGCTTGCTGCCGTCGTGAAATTTGGCCTCCGGCCGCAGCTGGAAGCGATAGGTCAGTCCGTCGGCGGAAATCCGCACCGCGCGCGCGGCCAGCCCATACATGGCGTCCGGCTCATCGCCCGAGCGCACCATCAGCGTCGCGAATGTGCGCTCGATACCCTGCGCCGCATCGCCGCGAAGGATGTAACCGTTGAGCGAATTGAAAGTGAGGAAGTTTTGGTTGTACTGCCGGTTCGGTCCGATCTGCGAAAACGTCCCGCCTTTGGGCGCTTTGGTGTCGACATAACTGAAATGGGTGAAGTCGGCGGGATATTTGAGATCGCCGAAGGCGGAAATGCCGTGACGTTCGACGTCCTGCGCAACCACCGGCGTCGCCAACCGCCCGGTAACGCCAGCGGCCAGCGCTCCGCCAGTGACAACAAGAGCGTCGCGCCGGCTTAATCGTTTCATGCTCACGACCGCGGCGGCACCTTGGCCGCCTTTTGCGCGTCCCACCACCAGATCGCCGGCCAAGCCGACAGCCCATATTTCGGCAGCGTCGGCGGCCGGCTGAAGCGGTCCCAGCGCGCCGAGCGCACTTTGCCATAGGTCCATTGCGGCACGACGTAATGATTCCACAGCAATACGCGGTCGAGCGCCTTGGTGGCGGCGACAAGTTCGTCACGGTCCTTGGTGAAAATCACCCGCTCGATCAGCGCGTCGATCGCCGGATTTTTAATGCCGACGAGATTGCGCGAGCCGGGCTGATCGGCCGCCGCCGAACCCCAGAAGCCGCGCTGCTCGTTGCCCGGCGAAAGCGATTGCCCCCAGGAGCCGACGACGATGTCGAAATCCCACTGCCGCAAGCGGTTTTCATACTGCGCGGAATCGACGGTGCGCACGCTGGCGGCGATGCCGAGGCGTTCGAGCGAAGGCTTATAGAACAGCACGAAGCGTTCGGACGCCGGATCTTCCACCAGGAATTCGGCCGTGAACGGCTCGCCGCTCCTGGCATTGACGAGTTTCTGATTGCGAACCTCGTAGCCCGCTTCTTTCAGCAGCCGCGTGGCTTCGCGCAGGTTGGCGCGCACAGCCTCCGGATTGCCGCCGACCGGATTGATGTATGGCGCCGTAAAGACTTCCGGCGGCACCTTGCCACGCACGGTTTGCAGAATTTCAAGCTCCTTGCCCTGCGGCAAACCGGACGACGCCAACTCAGTGCCCTCGAAATAGCTGCCGATGCGCTTGTACTGGCCGAAAAATATCTGCTTGTTCATTTCCTCGAAGTCGAATCCAAGATTGAACGCGCGCCGCACGCGCGGGTCCGAGAGTTTTTCGCGCCGGACGTTGAACGCAAACGACTGCATGACGCCGAAATTACGAATCGGAAATTCTTCCAGCACGACGCGCTTGTCTTTGACGGCGGGAAAATCGTAGGCGGTCGCCCAGTTTTTGGCGCTGTTCTCGGTGCGCCAATCCACCGTGTCCGCCTTGAAGGCTTCGAGCGCGACGGTGGAGTCGCGGAAATATTCGTAACGCAGCTCGTCGAAATTGTAGCGCCCGACATTCACGTTGAGGTCTTTCGCCCAATAATTCTTCGCGCGTTCATAGACCAGCGAACGGCCGGGCGAGAATTCCTTGATACGGTAGGGCCCGCAGCCGAGCGGCGGCTCCAGCGTCGTCGCCGTCACGTCGCGCGGCTTGCCGGATTTATCGGCGCCCTCCCACCAGTGTTTCGGCAGCACCGGAAGCTGGCCGACGATCTGCGGCAGCTCGCGGTTGCCGGGACCATCGAACGTAAACGTTATCTCGCGTTCGCCGGTTTTTTCGAATTTCACCACATGGCGGTAATAAGCGCCGAGTTGCGGACTGTTCTTCTTGAACACCTGCATCGAGAAGATGACGTCTTCCGGCGTCACCGGCTTGCCATCGTGCCACTTGGCAGCGGCGCGCAACCGGTAGGTCACCGTGGAGAAATCCGCCGGATGGGTCACCGCTTCGGCGAGCAGCCCGTATTCGGTCGATACCTCGTCCAAGGCCGACGTCATCAGCATGTCGTTGATGAGATCGGTGCCGCCGGCAAGATTTCCCTTCACGCCGGCGACAACCATGTTGAAATTGTCAAAGGTGCCGAACGCGATCTGGCGGGCGACGCCGCCTTTCGGCGCCGCCGGATTGACATAGTCATAATGCTTGAAGCCGGGCGCATAGCGCAGGTCGCCGAACAGCGACAGGCCATGCTTCCAGTCGCGTCCTTGCGCGCGCGCCGGCGCGGCGAGCGGGCCGATTGCACTCAGGGCGGGTGCGGCAACCGCAGCGGCGGCACTGCGGATAACGGATCGGCGGGTCAGCTTCACGGGTTTACTCCCGGCATGGCGAGGCATTGGCAGGGATTATGTCGGTTTTTGGATCGGCTGACCGCTTGGCGTAGCACAGCAATCCACATCAAGCTTCAATTTCCCGTGGGCGGATCGCCGCAGCACACCCCCTGAAAACGAAACGGCCGGGCTTGAGCCCGGCCGCGGCAAACTCACCGGTGCGCGCCGGGCCTATTTCGCCGCCGCCTTGGGCAGCGGCACCGGACTATCGGCGAGCGTATGCAGATAGTTGATGAGGTCGGCGCGCTCGCTGTCGCGCGTGAGGCCGGCAAAGGTCATGTTGGTGCCGGGCACGAAAGCCTTCGGATTGAGCAGATATGCATTGAGGTCCTGGAAGCTCCAGTTTCCGCTTTTGCCCTTCATCGCGGCCGAATAGTTGAAGCCGGCCTCGGACGCCCGCGGCCGATTGATAATGCCCCAGAGGTTGGGGCCGACGCGGTTCGGGCCGCCCTTGTTGACGGTATGGCAGGCGGCGCATTTCTTGGCGGCATTCTCACCCTTTTCGGCCGAGGAACTGGCCAGCAGCACCTCGATCGGCTGCGAGGGTTCCTTCGGTCCGCCTTTGTCCACTGCGGCTTGTTCCTGCACGGCAATCTCGTAGCCGGGCTTGGCGGGCTTTACCGGGGCGAAGATGGCGTTCGCGGTGATATTGAGCGCGAGCAGCACCAGGCAGGTGCCGAGGATGGCGCCAAGAATCTTGTTGAGTTCGAAGGAATCCATCGGAAATCGGCTCCGCAAACAGAAAGGCTCAGGCGAAGTACCAACGACGCCGGGGCCCGGCGGCGGCGGAGAGATAGCCGGTTTGCCTCGGCTCTGGCAACCCGTATAAGCACGCCGAACCTGCGATATTCGTTCATGCTGTGCGGGGCGAACGGTACCCGACCGATGGCCGACGAACCGCTTATTCTTATCCCTGCCCGCATGGCCTCGACCCGGCTGCCCGGCAAGCCGCTGGCCGACATCGCCGGTCAGCCGATGATCGTCCACGTCATGCGCCGCGCCGAAGCCGCTCACGTCGGCGCTGTGGTGGTGGCGACCGATTCGCAGGCGATCGCGGCGGCGGTTGAGAAGGCGGGCGGACGCGCCGTCATGACGCGCAGCGATCACGTCTCCGGGTCGGACCGCATTTTCGAAGCGCTGCAAGCGATCGATCCGGAGCGCCGCGCCACCATCGTGATCAATGTGCAGGGCGACCTGCCCACCATCGAGCCCGCCGACATCCGCGCCGCGCTTGCGCCGCTGGCAGACCCGGCGGTCGATATCGCAACCCTCGCCGCCGAGATTAAAAATGCGGACGAGCGCAGCAATCCGAATGTGGTCAAGGTCGCCGGCACGCCCGTCGCCGCGCGCAGGCTGCAAGCGCTCTCGTTCACCCGCGCCAACGCGACCGGAGATGGCCCGCACTACCATCACATCGGGCTCTATGCCTACCGGCGCGCGGCGCTGGAACGCTTCATTACGCTGCCGCCCTCGCCGCTCGAACGGCGCGAGAAACTCGAACAATGGCGCGCGCTGGAAGCGGGCATGCGCATCGACGTCGCCATTGTCGACAGCGCGCCGCTTGGCGTCGATACGCCGGAGGACCTGGAACGGGCGCGCAAGCTGCTGGCGGGCAGACGTTGACTTTCGCCTCAAGGACCGCGTAACGGGACATCATGGCCAACAAGAAAAAGATCGTATTTCAGGGCGAGCCGGGCGCGAATTCGCATCTCGCATGCCGCGATGCCTATCCCGACTACGAGCCGGTGCCCTGCCCGACCTTCGAAGACGCCTTCGCCGCGCTCAATTCCGGCGAAGCCGAACTCGGCATGATTCCGGTGGAGAATTCGATCGCCGGCCGCGTCGCGGACATTCATCATCTGATGCCGGATTCCGGCCTGCATATCGTGGCGGAATGGTTTCTGCCGGTGCGTCACCAATTGCTGGCGCCGAAGGGCGCAACGCTCAAGGGAATCAAGACGGTCGAAAGCCACGTTCACGCGCTAGGCCAATGCCGCAAGATCATCCGCAAGCTCGGCATCAAGCCGGTGGTCGCCGCCGACACTGCGGGCTCCGCGCGCGAGGTCGCCCAACGCGGCGACAAGAGCTGCGCCGCGATTGCCTCCCGGCTGGCCGCGAAAATCTACGGCCTCGACATTCTCGCCGAGGACATCGAGGACGAAGCGCACAACACCACGCGCTTCATCGTGCTCTCGCGCGAAGCGAAATGGGCGAAGGCCGGTGACGGGACGGTGATCACCACCTTCGTGTTCCGGGTGCGCAACGTGCCGGCCGCCCTCTACAAGGCGATGGGCGGGTTCGCCACCAACGGCGTCAACATGACCAAGCTTGAGAGCTACATGGTCGAGGGCAACTTCTTCGCCACGCAATTCTATGCCGACGTCGAAGGCCATCCCGACGACCGCAACATGGTGTTCGCATTCGAGGAACTCGCATTCTTCTCGAAGGAGATGAAAATTCTCGGCGTCTATCCGGCGCACGGCTATCGCAACAGCTTCAAAGAAGCCAAGGGATGAGTGTCAGCCCGGTGCGGCCCGCTCGCGCTCATAGCGTTCGACAAAGCGCGGCGAAAGCTGCCGCAGCCGGTCGAGCCCGATGCGGCCGGACCGCATGACGTAGCTCATGGCGAGGTCGATCGGCGCAAGCTGCATGTGCGCCTCGAAATTTGTGTACCAATCGGCGCTGGCATTGGCGCCGGCAACCAGCTTCTCCAGGATCGGCCGCCGCGTGGCCTCATATGCGGCGAGCGCGGCGGGAATATCGCGTGGATATTCGGCCAGCGCCTTGTCGAGCGCGATGGCGTCCTCCATCGCCAGCCGCGTGCCCGAGCCGATGGAGAAATGCGCGGTGTGCAGGGCATCGCCAAGCAGAACGCGGTTGCCGTGCGACCAGCGCGCGTTATGCACCAGCGGGAAACGCCGCCAGACCGAATTGTTCGAGATCAATGCATGGCCTTCGAGGTCGGACGCGAACACGCGTTCGCACAGCGCCTTGGCCTCAATCTGCGGCATGCGCTCGAAACCCGCGCCGCGAAATGTCGTTTCGTTCACTTCGACGATGAACGTGCTCATGTCGGGCGCGTAGCGATAATGATGCGCGGTGAAATGGCCCGATTCGCTCCGACGGAAAGTCTGCGTCAGCGTATCGAACGGCTTGGCGGTGCCGAACCAGGCAAAATGGTTGCTCAACTGCCGCACGGTGGCGCCAAATTCGCGCTCGTGCGTGCGGCGGACCAGCGAGTTGACCCCGTCGGCGCCGACGACCAAATCGGCATCGTCAAATTCGTCAAGACTTGTGACGGCGCGCTCAAACGCCAAATTGACGCCGACAGAACGCGTCCGCGCCTGCAACAACTGCAAGAGTTTCAGCCGCCCGACCGCGGCGAAGCCGATGCCGTCGAGTGCGATGCGCTCGCCGCCATGCACGAGGGTGATGTCCTGCCAGGATTCCATGTGCGGCGCGATCGCCGCATGGGTTTCCGGATCGTCCTCGTTGAGGAATTCCAGCGCGCGGTCGGAAAGCACCACGCCGAAGCCGAAGGTCGCACCCACCGGATTCTGCTCGACGACGCGAATATCCGTGTCCGGCGCGCGGCGCTTGATCAGATAGGAAAGATAAAGCCCGGCCGGACCGGCGCCGACAATAACGACACGCATGCGCGCAGCATGAGGCGGCGCCGATAAAGAATCAAATCGTCTGGTTGTATTCGCCGACTTCCCTGTGCGTGCGCAGCACGGCGTCAAGCGCCTTGAACATCTCGCGCATGCGCGTCTCCGACACCGGGCTCTCGACCACCACCGCCAGTTCCGGCTTGTTGGAGGAGGCGCGCACCAGGCCCCAGGTGCCGTCCTCGAGCGTGACGCGCACGCCGTTGACGGTGACCAGATCGCGGATCGGCTGGCCGGCGACCTTTTCGCCTTTTTTCTTGGCGGCCTCGAAATGCTTCACCACCGCATCGACCACGGCGTATTTCTTTTCGTCGTCGCAATGCGGCGACATGGTCGGCGAACCCCAGGTCTTCGGCAGCGCGTTTTTGAGGTCGGCCATGCTTTTTGCCGGATTGCGGTCAAGCAGGTCGCAGACCGCGAGCGCGAATATCAGCCCGTCGTCGTAGCCGCGGCCGTAGGGCTTGTTGAAGAAAAAGTGCCCGGATTTTTCGAAGCCGGCGAGCGCGCCGATCTCGTTGACGCGGCGCTTCATGTACGAATGTCCGGTCTTCCAGTAGTCGGTCCTGGCGCCGTTCTTGAGCAGCACCGGATCGGTGGCGAACAGCCCGGTCGATTTCACGTCGGCGACAAACAGCGCGTTCTTGTGCTGCGTCGACATGTCGCGCGCCAGCAGCACGCCGACCTTGTCGGAGAAAATTCCATCGCCGGTATTGTCCACCACGCCGCAGCGATCGCCGTCGCCGTCGAAGCCGAGCGCCACATCGGCCTTGTGCTTGAGCACGGCGTCGCGCATGGCGTGCAGCATTTTCATGTCTTCGGTGTTGGGATTGTAGTTGGGGAACGTGTGGTCGAGCTCGCAATCGAGCGGCACCACCTCGCAGCCGGCAGCTTCGAGCACCTGCGGCGCGAACGCGCCGGCCGTGCCGTTGCCGCAGGCGCAGACAACCTTGAGTTTGCGCTTGAGCTTCGGACGCCTGGTCAGGTCGGCGATATATCGCGCGGGGAAATTCTCCACGAAGGCATACGATCCGCCGGTCTTGAGTGCGAAACGCGCGTTGAGCACGATGTCCTTGAGCCGCGCCATTTCGTCCGGACCGAAAGTGAGCGGCCGGTTGGCGCCCATCTTCACCCCGGTCCAGCCGTTGTCGTTGTGCGAGGCGGTCACCATCGCGACGCACGGCACGTCGAGTTCGAACTGCGCGAAATACGCCATCGGCGTCACCGCAAGGCCGATGTCATGCACCTTGCAGCCGGCCGCCAGCAGCCCGGTAACCAGCGCCATCTTCACCGCGGCGGAATAGCCGCGAAAATCGTGGCCAGTGACGATCTCCGGCTTGACGCCAAGCTCGCCGATCAGCGTGCCGAGGCCAATGCCGAGGGCCTGCACACCCATCAGGTTGATTTCTTTTTCCAGCAGCCAGCGCGCGTCGTATTCGCGAAAGCCGGTCGGCTTGACCAGCGGCGTCGACTCATAGGCGTAGGTGTTGGGCGACAGCGCGGCTTTTGGCTTGGGAAACATCGAAAACCTCGGAACGCGCAAATCAGCGCGTCGAGGCATAGCCTAAGCGGCGGGCGCGGGAAAGCTTACTGTTCGAGCACCATCTTGCCATTGGCGTATTCGAAGCGCCGCAGGCGCGACAGGAACGAGAGGCCGAGCAGGTTTTCCTTCAGCGCCTCGTCGGGCAGCACCAGACCGGCGACGTTATAGACCCGGATGCCGCCGATCTCGACCGAATTGAACTCCGCGCGCGCGGCCTTGATCGTGCCATTGGCGGTGGAGACCGTGGCGGTATAGTCGCGCGGCACGGGACGAATTCCAACCTTGGCTGCATCCGATTCGCGCATGGCGATGACGGAGGCGCCGGTATCGACCATGAAGCCGACCAGCCGGCCGTTGACGTTGCCGTCGACCTGGAAATGGCCGCGACTGTCGCGCGGGATGGTCGCCGTCCGCCCGGAAACCGCCGGCTGCGGCGCTGCGGCCGTCGCCGACTTGACGTTCGAGGCCTGCACGGCCGGTTGCGACGCGCTCTTGTCGGCGAAGCGCGCGACCACGCCGCCGAGAACGAGCAGCGCGGCGGCAAGCAGCATGATTTGGCGCATCGGGCAAATTCCAATGTGTTCGCGCGAGAACATCACAGCTCCGCCCAAAGCCGTCTTAATATGGCGCCATCTCCCCGCCAGTTTTTTCGATTGGTGAGGGAAGCGTTAAACCGATGCGGCGAATTTTAGCGACCGTTATTCGCCCCGCCGCTTGGCGCGGCGGGTAGCGGGTGCGGTCGTGGGATCGTCCGGCCAGGGATGCCGGGGATAGCGGCCTTTCATCTCGGCCTTCACCTCGGCGTAGCTGCCGCGCCAGAAGCCGGGCAGATCGCGCGTCACCTGCACCGGCCGCTGCGCCGGCGAGAGCAGCTCGATCACCAGCGGCACGCGCCCGCCGGCAATGGCCGGGTGGCGGGAAAGGCCGAACAATTCCTGCACCCGGATCGAGAGTTTCGGCCCTTCCTCGGCTTGGTAATCGATCGGCACGCTGGAGCCGGACGGGGCAACAAAATGCGTCGGCGCTTCGGCGTCGAGCCGGCGGCGCAAATTCCACGGCACCATATCTGTGACCGCCTGCGTCAATTCGTCGGCCGATACTTGCGCCAGCGCGGTCTTGCCGAACAGCATCGGCTCCAGCCATTCGGCAGTTCGATCCGCCAACGCGGCATCGGCGAGATCGGGCCATTCATCGCTTTCGGCACCGCGGAGAAAACTTACACGGTTGCGAAATTGCGCCAGCGCCTTGGTCCAGGGCAATCGTTGGAAGCCCAACGCAACGATGCCTCTGGCCAGTTCGCGCGCGCTGTCTTCGCCCGCCGGCACCGGCACCGTCTGCTCATTGAGCGTGATCGCGCCTAGCCGGCGGCTGCGGCGCGCGCGCAGGCTTGCCGAGGTTGCGTCAAATAAAACCTCGTCGCGGTTTTCGATTCGGCCAGCGAAGCGCGCCTCGATCTCCGCCGGCGAAATGGCGGCTGCCAGCAAGATGCGGCCCTGCGCCGCCGTGCCGGTCAGCTCGGCAACTGCGATGAACGGCTCGCGCGCCAGCGGCGAAACGGGATCGATATTGGCGCCGCGGCCATTGGCCAGCAGGAAAACGCCTTTGCCGCCGCCGCGATTTTTGGCGATGCGGTCGGGGTAAGCGAGCGCCAGCAAGGCACCGGGCGACAATTCTTCTTCACCTCCCTCCTTGCGGGGGAGGTCGGCGCGCGCAGCGTGCCGGGTGGGGGGTGCATTTTCCTTTGACCCCCCTCCCCAACCCTCCCCCGCAAGGGGGGAGGGAGAAGAAAGTTCCACCCAGCGCCTCGCCATCCCGCGTGCGTCCTCCGCGCGGCGCGAGCGGTCGCGGCGGAATTGATCGAGCCGCTGCCGCAGATCGGCGTCGTCGCCGCCAAGCCCGCGCTCGGTCAGCACCGCGGCAATTTCAGCCGCCTGCATGCCCTCGCCCGCGGCCGCCGCATCGACCACCATGCGCGCGAGCCGTGGCGGCAGCGGCAGCCGCCGCAGCGCACTGCCTTCTTGCGTGATCCGTCCGCTCGCATCGAGGGCGCCAAGTTCGGTAAGCAGCGTCCTGGCTTCGCTCAATGCCGCCGCCGGCGGAGCATCGAGAAACGCAAGCGTCGCCGGATCGCCGGCGCCCCATTGCGCCAGATCGAGTACCAGCGAGGATAAATCGGCCGCCAGGATTTCCGGCCGCGTGTAGGCCTCAAGCGACCCGGTCTGCGGCTCGTCCCACAACCGATAGCAAATGCCGGGCTCGGTGCGCCCTGCGCGGCCGCGCCGCTGATCGGCGGCGGCACGCGACACGCGCACGGTTTCCAGCCGCGTCAAGCCGACATCCGGCTCGTAACGCGGCACGCGCGACAGGCCGCCATCGACGACGATGCGCACGCCTTCGATGGTCAGCGAAGTCTCCGCGATCGAGGTCGCCAGCACCACCTTGCGCCGCCCGGTTGGCGCAGGCGCGATGGCGCGGTCCTGCGTCTGAGCATCGAGCGCGCCATAGAGCGTCACGATATCGACGGCTGGATCGCTGACGCGCTCCTTCAACATTGTTTCGGTGCGGCGGATTTCGGCGACGCCGGGAAGAAACACCAGCACCGAGCCTGGATCGGCCCGCAAGGCGCGCGTCACCGCCTCGGCCACCTGCCGCTCGATCGGCGCGCGCGCATCGCGCCCGAGATAATGCGTCGCAACCGGATAAGCGCGGCCTTCGCTTTCGATCACCGGCGCATCCCCAAGCAGGCTGGCGACGCGCGCGGCTTCCAGCGTCGCCGACATCACCAGAATTTTAAGGTCTTCGCGCAGTCCCTGCTGCACGTCGCGGGCAAGCGCCAGGCCGAGATCGGCATCGAGCGAGCGCTCGTGGAATTCGTCGAACAGCACAGCGGCGACGCCGTCGAGCGACGGGTCATCAAGCACGAGCCGCGTGAAGATGCCTTCGGTAATGACCTCGATGCGGGTTGCGCGCGACACTTTCGAGCCGAAACGCACGCGCAACCCGACGGTGGCGCCGACTTCTTCGCCGAGCGTTGCCGCCATGCGCGACGCGGCGGCGCGGGCGGCGAGCCGGCGCGGCTCCAGCACAAGAATCTTCTTGGCCCTCGCCCACGGCTCGTCGATCAGCACCAGCGGCACGCGCGTGGTCTTGCCGGCACCGGGCGGCGCGACGAGAACCGCCGAAGCATGCGCGCGCAGCGCGGCGATCAGATCGCCGAGCGCCGCATCGATGGGGAGTGAGCTATCGAAGACGCGCATCGGGCGATGCCGCGTTCACTTCGCCGGCCGGCCGACGCTTTCGTAGACAAAACCATGGCGCCTGACTTCATCCGGCCGGTACACATTTCGCAAGTCGACCAGCACGGCAGCGGTCATCAGCTTTTTCAGCCGCGCGAAATCGAGCGCGCGGAACTGTTCCCATTCGGTGACGACCACCAGCGCGGCGGCGCTCTCGGCGCAGGAATAAGCGTCGTCGCAATAGGTCACGTCCTTCAGTTCTTTTTTCGCCTGCTCCATGCCGACCGGATCGTAGACGCGGATTTTCGCGCCCATGCCTTGCAACGCCCCAATCAGCGGAACCGATGGCGCTTCGCGCATGTCATCGGTGTTGGGCTTGAAGGTCAGCCCGAGCACCGCAATTGTCTTGCCGCGCAAATTGCCTCCCATCGCCGCCGACACCTTGCCCGCCATTGCGCGCTTGCGCGCATCGTTGACGGCAACGACCGCCTCGACGATGCGCAGCGGCGAATCGTGATCCTGCCCGGTCTTGATCAACGCGACCGAATCCTTCGGAAAGCACGAGCCGCCGAAGCCGGGGCCGGCGTGGAGAAATTTTCCGCCGATGCGGTTATCCAGCCCGATGCCGCGGGCGATCTCCTGCACGTCGGCGCCGACCTTTTCCGCCAAGTCCGCAATCTCGTTGATGAAGGAAATCTTGGTGGCGAGAAATGCGTTGGCCGCGTATTTGATCATCTCGGCGGTGCGCCGGTCGGTGAACATGATCGGCGAGCGGTTGAGATAAAGCGGGCGATAGAGCTCCACCATCACGTCGCGGGCGCGTTTGTCATCCGCCCCCACCACGATGCGGTCGGGATGCTTGAAGTCCCGGATCGCGGCGCCCTCGCGCAAAAATTCCGGATTGGACACCACGGCAACATCGGCGTCAGGCCGCGCGGCACGAATAATGCGTTCCACCTCGTCGCCGGTGCCGACCGGAACCGTGGACTTGGTGATGACCACGGTGAATCCGGACACCGCCGCCGCGATCTCGCGCGCGGCGGCGTGCACGAAGGAAAGATCGGCATGGCCGTCGCCGCGCCGCGAGGGCGTCCCGACCGCGATGAACACTGCATCCGCGCCGGCCGTCGGTTCTGCAAGGTCGGTGGTAAAGCGAAGCCGCTTGGCCGCGACGTTGCTGGCGATCAGATCGGCAAGTCCGGGCTCGAAGATCGGGATCTCGCCGCGGTTGAGCGCGGCAATCTTGCCGGCGTCCTTGTCGACGCAGGTCACCTCATGGCCGAAATCGGCGAAGCAGGCCCCGGAGACGAGGCCGACATAGCCGGTGCCGATCATGGCAACGCGCATTTTGGGGTCCGCCGTGAAAAATGGTTAACCAAATCCGACCGTTGGGCCGGCGGCCGTCTCATAGCAGAGGGCGTTTCGAGTGGCGAGGGCGGCAATTGCAGCGATATTTCTGTGACCGCGTAAACAGGAAAGAAACGTCTTTTCGGGAATATGGCGGGATGAAAAACGCTCATTCCGGCAGCGCCCGCATCGACTGGGTCGATTACGCCAAGGGCTTCTGCATCGTCATGGTTGTGATGATGCACTCCACGCTGGGCGTCGAGGCGGCGGCCGGCCGCGAAGGCTGGATGCACGCATTTGTCGCATTCGCCAAGCCTTTCCGCATGCCTGACTTCTTCATGATCTCGGGCCTGTTCCTTTCGCTCGTCATCGATCGCGATTGGCGCACTTACATTGACCGCAGGGTCGTGCACTTCGCCTATTTCTACGTGCTGTGGGTGACAATCCAGTTCATCTTCAAGGCGCCCGGCCTGATTGCCGAGCAAGGCGCGGCGGCCACGGCCGAGTTTTATCTGGTCAGTTTCGTCGAGCCGTTCGGCACGCTGTGGTTCATCTATCTGCTGCCGATCTTCTTCGTCGTCACCAAGCTCACGCGCGGCGCGCATCCGGCGATCGTCTGGCTTGCCGCCGCCACGCTGGAAATTCTGCCGATCGCAACCGGCTGGACCGTCGTCGATGAGTTCGCCGGACGCTTCGTCTATTTCTACAGTGGCTACATCCTGGCCCCGCATATCTTCGCTCTCGCGAAGGGCGCGCAGGACAAGCCGATCATGGGCGCGGCGCTGCTGTCGTTGTGGGCCGTGGTCAATGGCTTCATGGTCTGGAACGGCTATTCCGATTGGCCGTTCGTCTCGCTCGCGCTCGGATTTATCGGCGCTGCCGCCGTGATCCGGATTTCCGCCCTGATGGCGATGAACGGTCTGTTCCGGCCGCTGCGTTATTGCGGCGAGCATTCGCTCGTCATCTATCTCGCTTTCTTCCTGCCGATGGCGGCGACGCGCACCGTGCTGCTGAAGACCGGGTTCATCACCGACCTCGGCGCGATATCGCTGATCGTCACGGCGGCGGGCGTCATCGGCGCGCTGGCGATGTATTGGGCCGTGCGCGCAACGCCTTTGCGCTTCCTGTTCGAGCGCCCGGCGCGTTTCTGGCTCGCGCCCAAGCGGGCCGCCTTGCAGCCGGCGGAATGATTCACAGCTCGTCCATTCCGGATTGATAAAGCCCGGCTGACGGCCCACATTCGGGCCATGCCAACCCGCGCCAAATCCAAGCCCGCAGCCGCCAACCCAAGCGCGCAGTCCCGCCCGCTGAAAAAGGGCGACCATCTTTTTCTGGTCGACGGCTCCGGCTACATCTTCCGCGCCTATCACGCATTGCCGCCGCTCACCCGCAAATCCGACGGGCTGCAGATCAATGCCGTGCTTGGATTCTGCAACATGCTGTGGAAGCTGTTGCGCGACATGAAGCCGGAGGAGCGGCCGACCCATCTCGCGGTGGTGTTCGACAAATCGGAAAAGACCTTCCGCACGAAATTGTATTCCGACTACAAGGCGCATAGGCCGGACGCACCCGAAGACCTCATCCCGCAATTTCCGCTCATCCGCGCGGCGGTGCGCGCCTTCGACGTGCCATGCCTGGAACAGGCGGGCTTCGAGGCCGACGATCTGATCGCCACCTATGCGCGGCTTGCCTGCGAAGCCAAGGCCACCACCACCATCGTCTCGTCGGACAAGGACCTGATGCAGCTCGTCGGCAACGGCGTGACCATGTACGACACCATGAAGGACAAGCGCATCGGGCCGGCGGAAGTCGTCGAGAAATTCGGCGTCGGGCCGGACAAGGTGATCGAGGTGCAGGCGCTGATCGGCGACACCAGCGACAACGTGCCCGGCGTTCCCGGCATCGGCGTGAAAACGGCGGCGCAGTTGATCGGGGAATACGGCGATCTCGAAACCCTGCTCAAGCGCGCCAAGGAGATCAAGCAGGACAAGCGCCGGCAGACGCTGATCGACAATGCGGACAAGGCGCGGCTTTCGAAGCAACTGGTCACGCTCGATCAGAACGTGCCGCTCGACGTGCCGGTCGACGAGCTTGCAGTGCACGAGCCCGACTACAAAAACCTGATCGCTTTCCTCAAGGCGATGGAATTTAGCACGCTGACGCGCCGCGTCGCGGAAGCGGCAGAGATCGACCCGTCAGAAATCGAGGCGGACGCCAAGCTCACAAGCGCTTCTTTTCCCTCTCCCCATTCCCAAACTGTCATGGCCGGACTTGACCCAGCCACCCATGAAACGACGCCAAGCATTCGGAGCGACGGCCCTATGGACCCCCGGGTCAAGCCCGGGGGTGACAGTGAGAGAATCGGAGGAGGTGAAAGAGGCGCCCTCACCCCGATCTCGTTCGCCGCAGCGCGCGCGGCCGCGGCGCGCAGCAAAATCGATCGCTCGAAATACGAAACCGTGCAGTCGCTCGACCGGCTCAAGGCCTGGATCGCGCGCGCGCATGAGATCGGCGTGGTCGCGGTCGATACCGAGACCACCAGCCTCGATCCGATGACGGCGCAACTGTGCGGCTTCTCGCTCGCGGTCACGCCCAACGAGGCCTGCTATGTGCCGACCGGTCACCGTCAGGGCGGCGAAGGCGGCGCCGGCGGATTGTTCGCCGGCGGACTATGCCCCGGCCAGATTCCGGAAGCTGCGGCGCTGGCCGCGATCAAGCCGCTGCTGGAAGACGCCAGCGTGCTCAAGGTCGGACAAAACCTGAAATACGACTGGCTGGTTTTTGCCCAGCGCGGCATCGAAATCGCCGGCTACGACGACACCATGCTGATCTCCTACGTGCTCGACGCCGGCAAGGGCGGACACGGCATGGACGATCTCGCGGAAAAATGGCTTGGCCACAAAACCATCCACTTCGCGGATGTCGCGGGCACCGGCAAAGCGCAGGTCACATTCGATCTCGTCGCCATCGACAAGGCGAGCGAATACGCCGCCGAGGACGCCGATGTGACGTTGCGGCTGTGGCAGGCGCTTAAAGCCAGACTCGCCGCCGAACATGTCACGACAGTTTATGAAACGCTGGAACGCGCGATGCCCACGGTGCTGGCGCGCATGGAGCGGCGCGGCATTTCGATCGACCGGCAGGTGCTCTCGCGGCTGTCCGGCGAGTTCGGCCAGAAGCAGGCCGGGATGGAAGACGAAATCAAGAAACTCGCGGGCGAGCCGCTCAATCCCGGCAGCCCGAAACAGCTCGGCGACATCCTGTTCGGCAAGATGGCGCTGCCCGGCGGCACCAAGACCAAGACCGGACAATGGTCGACCGGCGCGCGCGCGCTGGAGGAACTGGCCGAGCAGGGCCACGAATTGCCGCAGAAAATTCTCGACTGGCGGCAGGTGTCGAAACTGCGCTCGACCTACACCGAAGCTTTGCCGAATTACGTCAACCCCGACACCCGCCGCGTGCACACCAGCTACGCGCTTGCCGCCACCAGCACCGGGCGACTGTCTTCCTCCGAGCCGAATTTACAGAACATCCCGATCCGCACCGAGGACGGGCGAAAAATCCGCCGCGCCTTCATCGCCGCGCCGGGCGCCAAACTCGTCTCAGCCGACTATTCGCAAATCGAGCTGCGGCTGCTCTCGGAAGTCGCCGACGTGCCGGCGCTGCGCAAGGCATTCCTCGATGGCGTGGATATTCACGCCATGACGGCATCGGAAATGTTCGGCGTGCCGGTGAAGGACATGCCGGGCGACGTGCGCCGCCGCGCCAAAGCGATCAATTTCGGCATCATCTACGGCATTTCGGCTTTCGGTCTCGCCAATCAGCTTTCGATTCCGCGCGAGGAGGCCGGCGCCTACATCAAGAAATATTTCGAGCGCTTCCCCGGCATCCGCGACTACATGGAAGAAACCAAGGAATTTTGCCGCGCGCATGGCTACGTGCTCACGCTGTTCGGGCGCAAGTGTCATTACCCGGATATCAAGAACGGCAATGCGTCGATCCGCGCCTTCAACGAGCGCGCCGCCATCAACGCGCGGCTGCAAGGCACCGCCGCCGACATCATCCGCCGCGCCATGATCCGCATCGAGCCGGAACTGACCAAGGCGAAGCTCAACGCGCAGATGCTGTTACAGGTGCACGATGAACTGATCTTCGAAGTGCCGGAGCGCGAAGTCGCCAGGACACTGCCGGTGGTGAAGAAGGTGATGGAGGATGCGCCGCATCCGGCCGTGCATCTTTCCGTGCCGCTCGCGGTGAAAGCGCGCGCCGCCGACAACTGGGAAGCGGCGCATTGAGAAAAACTCGCCTTTTTCGTTTATTCGTCGTGGTGGCGGTCTTTTTCGTTGCGCCAGGACCCGCGGACGCGGCGCCAGCGCTCAACGGCACGGCGATGAACTGGCCCTGGGCGCTTCCTTTCGCCGGAATACTGCTCAGCATCGCCACGGGGCCGCTGCTGTTTCCGAAAATCTGGCACGATCACTACGGCAAGATTGCCGTCGCGTGGTCGCTGCTTACACTGACGCCGATCGCGATCGTGTTTGGATCGTCAACCGCGCTTGCGGCCTTGGTCCACGCGGCGCTGGCCGAATTTATGAGCTTCATCATATTGTTGTTCGCGCTCTACGTGGTGGCGGGCGGGATTCTGATAACCGGCGACTTGCGCGGCACGCCGTGGACCAATACCAGCATCATGGTTCTCGGCACCGCGATGGCGAGCGTGGTCGGGACCACGGGCGCGGCGATGATCCTCGTGCGGCCGCTGATCCGCGCCAACGCATCGCGCGCGCACAACGCCCACGTTGTGGTGTTTTTTATTTTTCTGGTGGCCAATATCGGCGGCGCGCTGTCGCCGCTTGGCGACCCGCCGCTTTTCGTCGGCTTCCTGCGCGGTGTCGATTTTTTCTGGACCACCAAGCACATCGCTTATGAAACCGCCATCGTTGCAGCGCTGGTGCTGGCCATTTTCATCGCGCTCGATGTCTGGTTCGCGCGCAAGGAGAGCGCCCCTCCGGAAGTGGCGCGAGCGCCGCTTCGCCTGCGCGGGCTCATCAACATTCCGCTGATCGCGGCTATCGTCGGCGCGATCCTGCTCTCGGCCGCGTGGAAGCCGGGCATCACGCTGACGATCCACGGCACCGGTGTCGAACTGCAGAATTTGACGCGCGATGCCGCACTGGTGGTCATCGCGCTCGTCTCGCTCTGGCTCACGCCCGACGAACATCGCGTGGCAAACGATTTCACCTGGGAGCCGATCCGCGAAGTGGCCAAACTGTTCGCGGGCATTTTCGTCTGCATCATTCCGATGCTGGCGATGCTCGACGCCGGCTACGATGGACCGTTCGCCTGGCTGCTCAAGGCGGTAACCGAAAAGGACGGCACGCCGAACGAAGTGGCGTATTTCTGGCTGACAGGCGTGCTGTCGGCTTTCCTCGACAACGCACCGACCTATCTGGTGTTCTTCCAGCTCGCCGGCGGCGACGCCGCCGAGCTGATGGGAAAGCTGGCGCCCACGCTCGCCGCGATTTCGATGGGCGCGGTCTACATGGGCGCGCTCACCTATATCGGCAATGCGCCGAACTTCATGGTCTATGCCATCGCCACGGAACGCGGCGTGAAGATGCCTAGCTTCTTCGGCTACCTGCTGTGGTCGAGCGCAGTCCTGCTGCCAGTGCTGCTGCTGCTCACTTTCGTTTTCGTCGCGAAGCCTTGAGCTTGCCGCGGCGGGAAGCGGCCTTTGGCGCACTGCTTTTGGCCGCCGCAACCTTCGCCGGCAGCACTGCGATTGCCTCGATTTCGAATAGCGCGCCCGGGCGCGCCAGGCTCGAAATGGCGACAGTCGTGCTGGCCGGCGGCGCTTTCATGTTACAAAATTTGTCGCGCACCTCGCGGTAAATCCCGATATGCGACATGTCCACGAGATAGTTGTTGATTTTCACCACGTCCTTGAAAGTGGCGCCGGCCGCCGCCAGCGCGGCCTTGAGATTTTCGAATGCCTTCACCGCCTGCGCGCGGAAGTCGCCGGGCCCGCCGACCAGCCTGTTGTCGATGTCGAGCCCGAGCTGGCCGGCGATGAAGATCAGCCGGTTGGGGCCGGTCGCTTCGACCACGTAGCTGTAGCCCGGCGGTTTCGCCAGCGTCTTGGGATTCGAAAAACGCACATTGCCGGCCATGTAATTTCCCCCTGATTGTTCTTGTGCAACGGCCGGCCATCCAACCACACCACGACCGCGTGCCGCAATCGCCCTTTTTTGACAAAGCGGCCTTATGCCGCTGTGTCGCCCGCCGCGCGAATGTTTATGTTGAGGTTATGTTGCACGTTATCGCGATCGCGCTGGCGCTCATTTGGGTGGCCGTCAATTTCTTTCTCTGGTCGATGAAGCAGGAGCAGTTGATGTTGCTCTTGCAATCGCTCGGAATGGCGGCCGTCGCCTACCCGAGCCTGCTTTGGTACGTGACCCGCCAGCCAAAATAATCGGACCCGGCTTCATCTCAGGTTGTATTGACTCGGCATCGGGCTTGCCCGAGTTTGCCGCCTGATTTTGTGGGTACAGGGGACGTCAGCATGACCGCGCACGCGGTTTCCAACGTTTATTTCGGCCTCAATCCGATGTGGGTGTCAACCTGCGTCCTCGCCATCACCTACGCCATCATCATGTCGGAAAAAGTCAACCGCGCGATCATCGCGCTGGTCGGCGCCAGCGTGATGATCCTGGTCGGCGTGATGAACCAGGAAGAGGCTCTCAAAGGCGTCGACTGGAACACCATCGGCCTGCTCACCGGCATGATGATCCTGGTGTCGATCTCGCGCCGCTCCGGCATGTTTCAGTACCTCGCAGTGTGGTCGGCGCAGGCCGCCAAAGCTCACCCAGGCGGAATTCTATTTCTGCTGCAGATCACCACCGCGGTTCTTTCCGCCCTGCTCGACAATGTCACGACGGTGCTACTGGTGGTTCCCGTCACGCTTGCGATCACCAAGACACTGAAGGTGCCGGCCTATCCTTATTTGTTCGCGGAAATTTTTGCTTCCAATATCGGCGGCACCGCGACGCTGATCGGCGATCCCCCCAATATCCTGATCGGCTCGCAGGTCGGGCTGACCTTCAACCAATTTGTCGTCCATCTGACACCGGTCATCATCGTCATCATGGTCGTGCAGGCGATCATGATTCATTTGGTGTGGGGCAAGGATCTCAAGGCTACGAAAGCCGCCCAGACTCGCGTCATGGCGATGCGCCCCGAGCGGACCATCAAGGATTGGCTCCTCCTCAAGCAGTCGCTCGTTGTGCTCACCGCCGTCATGGTCGCCTTCGTGCTGGCGCGTCAACTGCATCTCGAGCCCGCCACCATCGCCATGGCCGGCGCGGCGGTGCTGATGCTGCTCGACAACTGGGCGCATCACAGCGAAAAGGCGGCGCATAATGTCCACCAAACGTTCGGCGATGTCGAATGGATCACCATCTTCTTTTTCATCGGCCTGTTCATGGTCGTGCACGGCGTCGAAGTCGGCGGCCTGCTGACGCTGCTGGCCGGCAAACTGGTGGCCGCGACCGGCGGCAATCTGGCGACCGCCGGCTACGCCATCCTGTGGGCGTCGGCCTTCCTCTCGGCCATCGTCGATAACATCCCCTTCGTCGCCACCATGATTCCGCTCATCAAAAGCATGGCGCCGGCCTATGGCGGCGCCGACAAGATCGAGCCGCTGTGGTGGTGCCTGTCGCTCGGGGCATGCCTGGGCGGCAACGGCACGCTGATCGGCGCCTCGGCCAATCTGACGGTCGCCGGTATCGGCGAGCGCAACGGCGTGCCGTTCCGGTTCATCACCTATTCGCTCTATGCCTTTCCGATGATGGTGGTCTCGATTGCGATCGCTCACGTCTATGTCTGGTGGCGATATTTCTGAGCGCGCGAGCGCGTTGGATGACCGCCGCCGCCATCAGCCTTCGAGATAACCGACCGTCGCTTCCGCCAGCGACAGCGCGGATGTCAGCCCCGGCGATTCAATCCCGAACATCTGCACCAGCCGCGTCATGCCGTGGCCGGCGGGTCCATCGACGATGAAATCGGCGGCCGGCTGGCCGGGGCCGCTGAGCTTCGGACGGATGCCGGAATAATCCGGAACCAGCGTGTTGTCGGGAAGCCCAGGCCAATAACTGCGGATGCTTGCATAGAACGACGCCGCGCGGGCGGGATCGACGTCGTAGTTCTCCCGCTCGATCCATTCGACATCGGGGCCGAAGCGCATGCGGCCGGACAGATCGAGCGTCACATGCACGCCGAGCCCGCCGTCGACCGGCGTCGGATAGATCAGGCGGGAAAATGCCGGCTTGCCCGCATAGGAAAAATAGTTCCCCTTGGCCAGCACCAGCGCTGGGATTCGTTCCCGTGGGAAGCCTTCGATGCGCCGCGCCACGTCCTGCGCCTGCAAGCCGGCGCAATTGACCACCGCGTCGAAGGCAAGCGTGCCGGCATCGCCGCCGCCGAAACGCACCGACCATTGTCCGCTCTCGTATGCGAGCGCTTCGACCGGGGTATTGAATGCAATGGCGCCGCCGTTTTCTTCAAGCTCGCCGCGCAGCGCCAGCATGAAGGCGTGGCCGTCGATGATGCCGGTTTCCGGCGATTGCAGCGCGGCGGCGCAAACAAGCGCCGGCTCAAGCGCGCGCGCAGCATTGCCGTCGATCAGGCGCAAGCCTTCGACACCGTTGCTGTGGCCTTGGGCGCCGATCGTCTCAAGCTTGACGCGCTCCGCAGCATCGGTTGCGACGATCAGCTTGCCGCATTTGCGATGCGGCACGCCGTGCGAGGCGCAAAATTCATAGAGCATCCGCCGCCCGTTGGTGCAGTGGCGGGCGCGCAGCGAACCGGTCGGATAATACATCCCGGCATGGATGACCTCGCTGTTGCGCGAGGAAATGCCGGTGCCAATCGCGCTGGCCGCTTCCGCCGCCACCACCTCATGGCGGCGGCAAGCCGCCGCACGCGCGACGGCAAGCCCAACGACACCGGCTCCGATCACCAGGATTTGCATGCGACTTACTGCCTTAATGCTGCCGCCGGATGGGAAACTTTCACAGACCGCCCGCCATGCCAACATTTGTCCAAATTCCGGTCTTAACGCTTTCCCGTGATCGATCTTGACCGGACCCATGCAATGGGCAGATTCGCAGCGAATCACGCAAAAAGGTGGCCAGGACAATGCGGTTAACAGCACTGAAATGCGCAATTGCCGCGCTTGCCGTCACGCTGGCGGCGCCCGCGTTCGCCAACCCCGCCCCCGCGACATCTACGGCTTCGGCCAATTGCCGCAATACCGGAAGCTTCGAGCGCTGGCTCGACGAGTTCAAGCGCGAGGCGGCGGCGAAAGGCATCTCGGCCAAGAGCATCGCGGAAGCCTCGCCGTTCATGACCTTCGATCCCGACGTCATCCGCCGCGATCGCGGCCAGGGCGTTTTCCAGCAAAGCTTCCTGCAATTCTCCGATCGCATGGTGGCGGGCTATCGGATGCAGCACGGCGCCAATCAGATCAAGAAACACGCGGCGCTGTTTGCCAAGGTCGAAAAGCAATACGGCGTGCCGGCTCCGGTGCTGACCGCGTTCTGGGGACTGGAGAGCGATTTTGGCGCCAACACCGGCAAGCACAATATCCTGCGCGCGATCTCGACGCTGGCATTTGACTGCCGGCGGTCGGAATTCTTCCGCATGCAATTGTTCGACGCGCTGCGTATCCTCGACCGCGGCGATCTGGTGATCGGAGAAATGAACGGCGGCGACTGGGCCGGCGAGCTTGGCGCCATGCAGTTCACCGCGTCGGACTATTACAATCACGCGGTCGATTTCGACGGCGACGGCCGCCGCGACCTGGTCAAGAGCGTGCCGGACACGCTTGCCTCCGCCGCCAACTTCCTCTCCAGCTTCGGCTGGACTCGCGGCGAGCCATGGCTGCAAGAAGTGCGCGTTCCCGCCAATCTGCCGTGGGATCAGGCCGACCTGGAAATCAAGCATCCGCGCTCGCAGTGGGTGGCGTGGGGCGTGAAGCCGGCTTACGGCACGCTGCCGGGCGATGGCCTGCAGGCCTCGCTGCTGCTGCCGATGGGGCGGTTCGGACCCGCCTTCCTCGCCTACCCGAATTTCAAGGCCTTCTTGGGGTGGAATTCGGCGATGGTCTATTCGACCACCGTCGCCTATTTCGCCACGCGCCTCGACGGTGCGCCACCGGTGGGACGCGGCAGCGGCACGGTCAACGTGCTCACGCCGCAGCAGATGAGCGAAGTGCAAACCTTGCTGGCGAAGCACGGCTACGATGTCGGCAAGGTGGACGGCAAGCTCGGCTCCTTGACCCGCGCCGCCGTCAAGAAGGCGCAACTCAAGACCGGCCTGCCCGCAGACTCCTACCCGACAGTCGAGTTGATCGACAAATTGCGCGGCCAGACCGGCGGCGCCATGCGATAGCGGCACCATCACTTATCGCAAACGATAAAGGGCGGCCGCAAGGGCCGCCTTTTTTTGTTTCTCATCATTCCGGAGCTTCTTCACCCTCCCCTGGAGGGGGAGGGTCGGCGGACGAAGTCCGCCGGGGCGGGGAGATTTTCTTTCGCTGTCACCCCCACCCGGTTCGCTTCGCGACCCGACCTCCCACCTCCAGGGGGAGGTAAGATAGATCACTCCGCCGCAATCCTTACTTCCGGCGCCGCCGCCTTCACGTCGGGGCCGACGTGTTTTTCGAACTTGACGAAGTTCTCCTGGAACATGCGCACCAGCGCGCGCGCGGTCTGGTCGAACTCGGCCTTGTCCTTCCAGGTCTTGAACGGATTGAGCAGATGCGGCTCGACGCCGGGCACCGAGGTCGGCACCGCGAAGCCGAAATACGGATCGGTGCGGAAGTCGGCGTCTTTGAGCGAGCCGTTGAGCGCCGCGGTGAGCAGCGTGCGCGTCGCCTTGATCGGCATGCGCCGGCCGACGCCGTATTTGCCGCCGGTCCAGCCGGAATTGACCAGCCAGCAGTCGACCTTGTGCTTGGCGATGTAGTCGCGCAGCAGGTTGCCGTATTCCGACGGATGGCGCGGCAGGAATGGCGCACCGAAGCAGGTGGAAAATTCCGGCTGCACGCCGACCAGGCCCTTCTCGGTGCCGGCGACCTTGGCGGTGTAGCCGGACAGGAAGTGGTACATCGCCTCGGCCGGCGAGAGCTTGGCGATCGGCGGCATCACGCCGTAGGCGTCCGCCGTCAACATGATGATGTTTTTCGGGTGCCCGGCGCGGCCGCTGCGCGAGGCGTTGGGAATGAAATCGAGCGGATAGGCGGAGCGGGTGTTTTCGGTCTTGGAGCCGTCGGAGTAATCCGGGATACGCGTGTCCGGATCGAACACGACATTCTCGAGCACGGTACCGAAGCGGTTGGTGGCGGCGTAAATCTCCGGCTCGGCTTCCGGCGACAGGTTGATGCATTTGGCGTAACAGCCGCCCTCGAAATTGAAAATGCCGTCCGGCCCCCAGCCGTGTTCGTCGTCGCCGATCAGCGTGCGGTTGGGATCCGCCGATAGCGTGGTTTTGCCGGTGCCCGACAGACCGAAGAACAATGCGCTGTCGCCATTCGGCCCGACATTGGCCGAACAATGCATCGGCACCACGCCTTGCGCCGGCAGATAGAAGTTCAAGGTGGTGAAAACCGACTTCTTCATTTCGCCGGCATAGGAGGAGCCGCAGATCAGCACGATCTTGCGGGTGAAATCGATCGCCACCATCGTGTCGGAGCCTTCGCGTCCGCCGTGCCGCTTCGCATCGGGCCGGAACGACGGCAGATCGACGATGGTGAGTTCGGGGACGTAGCTTGCAAGCTCGGAGCGCGCGGGGCGGATCAGCAACTGGCGGATGAACAAAGAATGCCAGGCCAGCTCGGTGAACACGCGCGCTTTGATCCGGTATTTTGGATTGGCGCCGCCATAGAGATCCTGCGCGAAGAGTTTCTTGCCTTTCGCGTGCGCCAGGAAATCCTGATAAAGATTTTCGAAGTGTTCCTTGCTCAGCTTGCGGTTACCGTCCCACCAGACCGTGTTTTCGGTCAGCGCATCGACGACCGTGTGTTTATCCTTGGGGCTGCGGCCGGTGTGATGGCCGGTCTCGGCGCAGAGTGCTCCGCCAGCGACGACCTTGGCTTCGCCGGCCGCAATGGCATGCTCGTAGAGCGGCGCTTCGGTCAGGTTCCAGTGGACCCCGGCAAGGCCTTTGAAGCCGAATTTGTCGGCGCCGTGTGCGCTGTTTTTTACGCCCGTCTCCTGCACGGAAACCTCCCCTTACGGCGGGCCGTTTCCGCCGGAACTAAAACCTATTGCTCACTTGGCGTGGGATTATACTCCCCTGCCCGAAGGCGCGCGACCATAGTCACGATCGCATTTAATGCCAAGGGCAAATGCCGCTTTGTGCGGCAGAGCAGCATTGCGTCAGATCAAGATTCGGCCGAAATATCGCCATCCTGCCCGCTAACCATATGAACATGACGGCCGGACCCGGCCACCTAGCGCGCGCGGGCTTGCTCGGCGAACTGCTTGAGCACTTGCCGCAACACGCCGGGCGAAATCACCCGCTGCGGAAACGGCAGCCGCAAGACCTGCCGCTCGAGTTGCAGTTCGAGGCCTTCGGGATCGCAACCGGCGCAGCGCCAGGCGCCGTCCGGGCCAACAAGCAATTTCGTCGCATAGAGCCGTACGGCGTCGGCGTGATCGTCATTCATATGCGCGAGAATTTCCGCTTCGGCCGCGATCAGCGCCTCGGCGCCGGTGAGATCGGTGAGAATTTCGTGCGCCGTGAGATCTGCGATGCGGCCAAAGCCGGCCACCAGATGCGCGCGATTGATCTGCATGCGGTAGAAGGAAAAGTCGCCGAAACCGGTAAACATTTCCGCCGCTGGATGGCGCGCGAGATAGCGCCGGCGCGCGGCGGCATCGTCCGTTGCAGCGAGCGTCCCCGCCAGCATCACGCGTGCCCCCTCAAGCGGGTCACCCTCTTTGCGCGCATCCAGCATCAGCGAGACGCGCGCATCCGCCAGAATATTTTTGGTATGCAGCGCCAGTTGCGAGAGCAGCAGCAATGGCGCGCCGGAGGCCTCGGTCGCGACATTGACCAGCGAGCAATAGGGATCGCCCGAGCCAACCGACAACGTCGCCAGCGCGCCGGAGCGCGCCTCTCGCAACAGCTTCTTGCCGGCCAGCTTTGGATCGAATTCGTGGTCGGGCGTCATCGGCCGGCAGGTTAACGCGATCGGCGCGCCAACGCATTTCTATCCTCAGTGGGGTTGTATTCCCCGCGGAATCACATAGTTGTTGCACAATTGTCACATTTCGGCCCACGTTTGCAGGCTTCAAAGCCAGCGGGAACCCGTCACGGAGAAGAGAGGCTTCATGCCGACCATCGCTCTCGTCGACGACGACCGCAATATTCTCACCTCGGTATCCATTGCATTGGAAGCCGAGGGCTACCGCATCATGACCTACACCGACGGCGCCTCCGCGCTTGACGGCTTCAAGACCTCGCTTCCCGATCTCGCCATTCTCGACATCAAAATGCCGCGCATGGACGGGATGGAGACGCTACGCCGGTTGCGGCAGAAGTCGGACATTCCGGTGATCTTCCTCACCTCCAAGGACGAGGAGATCGACGAATTGTTCGGGCTCAAGATGGGCGCCGACGATTTCATCCGCAAACCGTTCTCGCAGCGCCTGCTGGTCGAGCGCGTCAAGGCCGTGCTGCGCCGCGTCAGCCCGAAGGATGCCACCGCGCCGAAGGAAATCGACGCCAAGGCGCTTGAGCGCGGTCAGTTGCGGATGGATCCCGAGCGCCACAACTGCACCTGGAAGAACGAGCCGGTCACGCTCACCGTCACCGAATTCCTCATTTTGCAGGCGCTGGCGACGCGTCCCGGCGTGGTCAAAAGCCGCAATGCGCTGATGGACGCCGCCTACGACGATCAGGTTTATGTCGACGACCGCACCATCGACAGCCACATCAAACGGTTGCGCAAGAAATTCAAGGTCGTGGACGACGACTTCGAAATGATCGAGACGCTGTACGGCGTCGGTTATCGTTTCAAGGAAAGCTGACGCGCGAAACGACAGCGCGCGAAAAGCCACGATCGCAACGCGGCGGGCTGGAACCAAGTGCTCGATCGAACCACGGATATCGCTGCACCCGCCGCCAAGGCCGAGCGGTCCGGCGAGCATTCTCCGCGTGCCGTGCGCGCCCGATTTGAGCGCATCAAAAGCGTGCTGCGCCCGGCTTGGCATTTCTTCGTCGCGCAAAGCTTCTCCAGCCTCACCCGCCGTATCGTCTTTCTCAATCTCGCCGGGTTGATCACGCTGGTGATCGGCATTCTTTATCTCTCGCAATTTCGCGCCGGGCTGATCGAAGCGCGGGTGCAAAGCCTGCTGGTGCAGAGCGAGATCATCGCCGGCGCGATCGCGGCCTCGGCCACGGTGGAAACCGATTCCATCACCATCGATCCGGAACGGCTGCTCGAATTGCAGGCGGGCGAAAGCTACGGCCCCACCGACGATATCTTGTCCGGCCTCGAATTCCCGATCAATCCGGAGCGGGTTGCGCCGGTGCTGCGCCGCCTGGTCTCGCCGACCAAGACGCGCGCGCGCATCTACGACCGCGACGGCGTGCTCATCCTCGACAGCCGCAGCCTTTACGGCCGCGGCGACGTGTTGCGCTTCGATCTGCCGCCGCCGACCGCAGAAAAGCCGGGCGTGGCGGAGCGCACCTTCATCGCCATCCGCCGCTGGCTCGGCCGCGGCGATCTCCCGCTCTACCGCGAGCTGGGGCCGGAGAACGGCAAGGGCTATCCGGAAGTGGCGCAGGCGCTCAACGGACTGCACGCCAGCATCGTGCGGGTCAACGATCGCGGCGAGGTGATCGTCTCGGTCGCGGTGCCGGTGCAGCGCTTCCGCGCCGTGCGCGGCGCGTTGCTGCTCTCGACCCAGGGCGCCGACATCGACCAGATCGTCGAGGCCGAGCGGCTCGCCATCCTCAAGGTTTTTTTGGTCGCCGCCAGCGTCATGGTGGTGCTCTCGATGCTGCTGGCCGGCACCATCGCGGGTCCGGTGCGCCGGCTCGCCGACGGCGCCGAGCGCGTGCGCCGGCGCATTCGTTCGCGCGTGGAGATACCGGACTTCACCCGGCGGCGCGACGAAATTGGGCATCTTTCCGGCACGCTGCGCGACATGACCAACGCGCTCTACAGCCGCATCGAGGCGATCGAGAGCTTCGCCGCCGACGTCGCGCATGAACTCAAAAATCCGCTGACCTCGTTGCGCTCGGCGGTGGAGACGTTGCCGCTGACAAAATCGGAGGAAAGCCGCGCCCGGCTGCTCGCCGTCATTCAGCACGACGTGCAGCGGCTCGACCGGTTGATTACCGATATTTCCGATGCCAGCCGCCTCGATGCCGAATTGCAGCGCCAGGAGGTCGCCCCGGTCGATCTTTCCGAGCTGCTCAATACGCTCGTCACCGTCGGCAACGAGGTGCAAAACGAAGACGGCGTCAACGTAACGCTTGCCTTTGAAGGCGGCGGCCCTGCGGATTTCGCGGTGCCCGGTCACGATTCCCGGATCGGTCAGGTGATCAGCAACCTCATCGACAATGCGCGCTCGTTCTCGCCGCCGGGCGGCACCGTGCGGGTGACCTGCCGGCGTCTGAAAGACGAAGTCGAGATCGTCGTCGATGACGACGGCCCGGGCATCCGGCCCGATGCCTTGGACAAGATTTTCGAGCGCTTCTATACCGACCGGCCGCATCAGGGCTTCGGGCATAATTCCGGACTCGGGCTTTCCATCTCCAAGCAGATCGTGGAAGCCCATGACGGGACGCTTCGCGTTGAGAACCGCATGGGCGTCGCCGCCGCCGGGGCGACACCGCCGGTGCTCGGTGCGCGCTTCGCGGTGCGGCTGCCGGCGAAATGATGGCGGACGCGGGCGCGACCATCCACGCTTCTGCGGTGCTGGTCGGTGCAAAAGCCGCGCTGATCCGCGGACCGGCCGGCGCCGGCAAGTCGCGGCTGGTGCTGGCGTTGCTGCAAATGGCGGAAGCCGGCGCGCTGACGTTTGCGCGGCTCGTCGGCGACGATCGCATCCATGCCGAAGCCAGTCACGGCAGGCTACTGGTGCGCCCGGCTGCACAGCTGGCCGGGCTTTTGGAAGTCCGCGGCCTCGGCATCAGGCGCTTTGCCTTCGAGCCGGTGGCCGTGGCGAGGCTGGTCATCGACCTTGGCGCCGAAGGGGCCGAGCGCCTGCCGAAAGCTGGGGAGCAGGAAACGACGATTTCGGGCATCCGCCTGCCGCGGCTTGCGGTCGCATCCGGGACTGAGCCCCTACAGCCGGTGTTGGTTTTGCTGCGGACGATGGCGAGCGGGAATTGACCTCGCGAGGGCCCTGCGCTACGCCCCACGCCCGTTCGGTGGGGGAAAAGTAACTATAACGGGCATACGATCGACCCCCTGCAAATCCACCGCACCGAGCCCCCCGTTTTGCCCTCTTTTCGCAGTGCAGCATCGCCCCTATATAGCGAGAACAACTCTTGCGCTCGGCCTTCGGATGTCCATGAATGTGCCCCCTTGCGTGCGGCGTAACCTAGCGCCCACGGGGAGTTCCCGATGATCGGTCTTGTTCTCGTTACCCACGGGCGGCTCGCCATCGAGTTCCGCGCTGCGCTCGAACACGTGGTGGGGCCGCAGCGTCAGATCGAGGCCGTGACCATCGATCCCGATGACGACGTGGAGCAGGCCCGCAAGGACATTATCGACGCGGTCAAGCGCGTCGACAGCGGCGAAGGGGTCGCGATCCTCACCGACATGTTCGGCGGCACGCCCTCCAACCTGGCGATTTCGGTGATGAGCCAGCCCAAGGTCGAGGTCTTGGCCGGCATCAATCTCCCGATGCTCATCAAGCTCGCCAAGGTGCGTGAAACCCACCCGCTGCAAGAGGCGGTGAACGCCGCGCAGGAAGCCGGACGCAAATACTGCACCATCGCCAGCCGGGTACTCACCGGTAAATGAGCGAGCCTGCCGCACCCGCCGGGGCTCCCCTCACGCGGATCATCGAAATCGTCAACAAAAAGGGCCTGCACGCCCGCGCCTCGGCCAAGTTCGTGCAATGCGTCGAGCGGTTCGACGCCGAGGTGAAAGTCACCCGCGGCAACGAAACGGTCGGCGGCACTTCGATCATGGGCCTGATGATGCTGGCCGCGGCGCCGGGCACTTCCATCACCGTGATGACGACCGGCAAGCAAGCCGGCGAGGCGATGGACGCTATCGCGGCACTGGTAACCGGCGGGTTCGGCGAAGAAGACTAGCGGCCGGCCTCACACGCCATATAAAGAAATCCTTATACCTTCATTGCGGGGGGCCGCGCAGCCTGCTATAGCCACGCCCGACTGCGGCCCCTTGCGTGCCGCGTATTTTCAACATCAGGGCCCGCCATGACCGCAGCTGCGAAGAAATCCACGGCTACCGATTACATCGTCAAGGACATCGGCCTTGCCGAATGGGGCCGCAAGGAACTCGCCATCGCCGAGACCGAAATGCCCGGCCTGATGACGACGCGCGAGGAATTCAGCGCCAAGCAGCCGCTCAAGGGCGCGCGCATCGCCGGCTCGCTGCACATGACGATCCAGACCGGCGTGCTGATCGAGACGCTGACCGCGCTCGGCGCGGACGTGCGCTGGGCGTCGTGCAACATCTATTCGACGCAGGACCATGCCGCCGCCGCGATCGCCGCCGCCGGCGTCCCGGTGTTCGCGATCAAGGGCGAGAGCCTGCAGGACTATTGGGATTACACCCACAAGATCTTCGAGTGGGGCGACGGCGGCGTGCCCAACATGATCCTCGACGACGGCGGCGACGCGACGTTGCTCATTCATCTCGGCCTGCGCGCGGAACACGGCGACACTGCTTTTCTCGACAAAGCCAGCAATGAAGAAGAAGAAATCCTGTTCGCTTCGATCAAGAAGCGGATGAAGGCGATACCTGGCTGGTACAAAAAGAACGCCGTCTCGATCAAAGGCGTCAGCGAGGAAACCACCACCGGCGTCCACCGCCTCTACGAGATGCAGAAGAACGGCACGCTGCTGTGGCCGGCGATCAACGTCAACGACAGCGTCACCAAGTCGAAATTCGACAACCTCTACGGCTGCCGCGAGTCGCTGGTCGACGGCATCCGCCGCGGCACCGACGTGATGATGGCCGGCAAGGTCGCGATGGTCGCGGGCTTCGGCGACGTCGGCAAGGGCTCGGCCGCGTCATTGCGCCAGGCCGGCTGCCGCGTGCTGGTCTCGGAAATCGATCCGATCTGCGCGCTGCAAGCGGCGATGGAAGGCTACGAAGTGGTCACCATGGAGGAAGCCGCATCGCGCGCGGATATTTTCTGCACGGCAACCGGCAATCTCGACGTCATCACCGTCGATCACATGCGGGCGATGAAGGACCGCGCCATCGTCTGCAACATCGGGCATTTCGACAGCGAGATTCAGGTGGCGGCGTTAAAGAATTTCAAATGGCACAACGTCAAGCCGCAGGTGGATGAGATCGAATTCGCCGACGGCAAGCGCATCATCCTGCTCTCGGAAGGCCGGCTGGTGAATCTCGGCAACGCCATGGGCCATCCGAGCTTCGTGATGTCGGCCTCCTTCACCAACCAGACGCTGGCGCAGATCGAGCTGTGGACCAATCCCGGCAAATACGAGAAGAAAGTCTACGTGCTGCCGAAGCAGCTCGACGAAAAAGTCGCACGCCTGCATCTCGACAAGATCGGCGTGAAGTTGACCAAGCTCACGCCCAAGCAGTCGAGCTATATCGGCATCGCGGCCGAGGGCCCCTACAAGGCGGACCATTACCGCTACTGATTCTGCTTTTTTTGAGCATGATCTTTTCCGACCTTCCTTCGCCCGCCAAAGCGGGCTTCGCACTCGGGTCCGGCCTTTGGTCGGCCCGAGCACAGGCTCCGGCGGGACACCGGTTCCCACTTTTCGGGATCATGCTCTAGGCGGGACGACGATCAACAGATAGCGCTGCGCGCGGCCGGCGACGCCCAGGTAGTCGCGGTGCAATTCGACCTCGCTCTGCCGCCCCTGGCCGTAGCGCGCGGCATTTTTGATGCATGCGCCATTGTCGCTCCAGCATACGATGGCGATGCCGTCCGCCGCGATCCGGTCGCGCGGTATCCAGCGGAACGTCCCGACCACGTCATTGCTGTCGATCGGAGACGGCGCATCCTTGATGTAGAACGCGATGCCGCGTACGTTTTCGCCGGCGATGAAGCGCATCGGGCGGGCGGTGGCCTTACGCCATTCGGTTTCGACCTCATGCGCGACCAGCCGGTTGCGCGCGCTGCCGTCGGCAGAATTGTTGCGGTGAATGATGAACGCAACGGCCGGCGCCACGGCGACCGCGATCAGCGGAAACGCAAAGGCGACAGTGAGAATGCGAACGGCGTGCTCGCGTGTGACCGCCAACAGGGGCGTGCCGAGCAGCACGATCGGCAGCAGGCTCCAGTTCGGCATCGTCCACAGCGACAACAGCCGCGAGGAGAATGCAAAATTCGTGAAGAACGGCAGCAGCAGCGCAATGAACAACGCCAACGACATCAGCCGGCGGTCCTGATCCGAGGGCAGCAACATGTCGCGGACGGCGGCGCGGTTTGGCCGCATCAGCGCCACCGCCAGAATGACCGGCAACATGTAGGCGATTGCCGTGAGCGGATAGCGGTACGACCGCAGCAGCCCCAACGCCGGATTGGCCGGGAGCGACTGCGTGGCGTAGTCGAAGGTGGACGAGTGCCCGCCCGCGAGCCAGATCAAATGCGGCGCCAGCACCAGCAACCCCACCGCGGCCATCACCCAGGGAACCGGTGAGGCCAAGAAGCGCCGGCGGCGCGGATCGATCAGCGCGGCGATCCCCAATCCGGCGATAAGAAAAATAGCCCAGTATTTCGTCAGCATGCCGAGCGCCGCGCCGAGGCCGGTCAAGGCGCCGAGCCGCCAGTCGTTGCGCTTGAAGGCGCGCAGAAAAAACAAAGTCACCGCCGCCCAAAACGGCATTTGCGCGCTGTTGGCGTTGTAGACCAGCGCCTGGAACGAATAGAACGGCGTGAGCGTCAACAACGCGAGCGCCGCGACACGTTTGCCGTCGTCGAGCCAATCGCCGAACAGCTTCCAGCACACCCAAAGCGTGATGCCGAGATTGACCGCGGCAAGCAGATAGGCCGCCCAGTCGGCGCGCGGAAAAATCCAGAACCAGGCGCCCGTGATCCACGCCCCAAGCGGCGGATGGTTATAGCCGAGGGAGAAATCCCGCGACCATCCGAAGAATTCACCGACGTCGGCATGGATATCCTGGCTGCCTTTGGCGAGCGCGCCGTAGATCGTCCAGGCGGCGACAAATCCGGCCAGCAGCAGCAATACCGTCCGCTCGCGCCGCGCCGGATCGCTCAAGGCATCGAAGGCGCGCGCGGCAGGCCGCAGCCAGCGGCTTCCAGAATCGGCGATGGCTGTCATCATTCGACCTTAGCGGCGGCGTCTGACAGCGTCCATGACGGGGCAAGTGACGGGGCAAGCAACGCAGAAAACATCGTGACAAGCGTGCATCGCTTGCAGGCCGTGACCCCCGGTGTTATCTCGCCCGCATGGCGGCCGTACCGATCGAAAACATTCGCAATTTCTCCATCGTCGCGCATATCGACCACGGCAAATCCACGCTCGCCGACCGGCTGATCCAGTCGACCGGCGGCCTGGCCGAGCGCGAGATGGTGGAGCAGGTGCTCGATTCCATGGATATCGAGCGCGAGCGCGGCATCACCATCAAGGCGCAGACCGTGCGCCTGAAATACCGCGCGCAGGACGGCAAGGATTACATCCTCAATTTGATCGACACGCCCGGGCACGTCGACTTCGCCTATGAGGTCAACCGCTCGCTCGCCGCCTGCGAAGGCTCGCTGCTGGTGGTCGATGCCAGCCAGGGCGTCGAGGCGCAGACGCTCGCCAACGTCTACCAGGCGATCGACAACGGCCACGAGATCGTGCCGGTGCTCAACAAGGTCGATCTGCCCGCCGCCGAGCCCGACAAAGTGCGCCAGCAGATCGAGGACGTGATCGGCCTCGACGCATCGCAGGCGATTTTGATTTCCGCAAAAACCGGCCAGAACGTGCCGGCGGTGCTGGAAGCCATCGTCACACGCCTCCCCGCCCCGAAAGGCGACCGCGAGGCGCCGCTGAAAGCGCTGCTGGTGGACAGCTGGTACGACTCCTATCTCGGCGTCGTCGTGCTGGTGCGCATCGTCGACGGCACTTTGAAGAAGGGCCAGCGCATCCGCATGATGCGCACCCACGCGTCATACGAGGTCGACCGCACCGGCGTTTTCACGCCCAAGCTCACGCCGGTCGATGAACTCGGCCCCGGCGAGATCGGCGCCATCACCGCTTCGATCAAGGAAGTGGCCGACACCCGCGTCGGCGACACCATCACCGACGACCGCAGGCCGGTGAGCGAGCCGCTGCCCGGCTTCCGCCCCGCCATTCCGGTGGTGTTCTGCGGGCTGTTCCCGGTCGATGCTGCGCAGTTCGAGGATTTGCGCGCGGCGATGGGCAAGCTGCGGCTCAACGACGCCAGCTTCTCCTACGAGATGGAGACCTCCGCCGCGCTCGGCTTCGGTTTCCGCTGCGGCTTCCTCGGGCTGCTGCATCTCGAAATCATCCAGGAGCGGCTGGAGCGCGAATTCAATCTCGATCTGATCGCGACCGCGCCGTCGGTCATCTACAAGATCAAGCTGCGCGACGGAACGGAGATCGAGATTCACAATCCGGTCGACATGCCGGATCCGATGAAGATTCTGGAAATCCATGAGCCGTGGATCCGCGCGACGATCCTCACGCCCGACGAATATCTCGGCGCGGTGCTCAAGCTCTGCCAGGACCGCCGCGGCGCGCAGGTCGAACTCACTTATGTCGGCAATCGCGCAATGGCGAAATACGACCTGCCGCTCAACGAGGTGGTGTTCGATTTCTACGACCGGCTGAAATCGGTGTCGAAAGGCTATGCCTCGTTCGACTATCACCTCACCGACTACAAGCCGGCCGACCTGGTGAAGATGTCGATCCTGGTCAACGAAGAGCCGGTCGATGCGCTCTCCATGCTGGTGCACCGGACGCGCGCGGAAGGCCGCGGCCGCGGCATGGTGGAAAAGCTCAAGGAACTTATTCCGCCGCACATGTTCCAGGTTCCGATCCAGGCGGCGATCGGCGGCAAGATCATCGCGCGCGAAACCGTGCGCGCCTTCCGCAAGGACGTCACCGCGAAATGCTACGGCGGCGACGTGACGCGCAAGCGCAAGCTGCTGGAAAAGCAGAAGAAGGGCAAGAAGCGCATGCGCCAGTTCGGCAAGGTCGATATTCCGCAGGAAGCCTTCATCGCGGCGCTGAAGGTGGATGTGTGAGCCTTGTTCGCTAGCCCGTAACATGTTACGCATGTCATGGTGACATGCGATGACAACAGCCTCCCGCAAGAGCAAGCCGAAGACGCCCCAGCAGCGCATGCAAGCGCGGCGTAAGCGGTTGCATGCACAGGGGTTGCGTCCGGTGCAGCATTGGGTGCCGGACCTGCGCGACCCGCGCGTGCGCGCCGATCTTCGGCGGCAAGGCCGCCTGCTCGCCCGCCATCCGGAGAATGCAGCGATCGACGCCTGGATCGAGGCGGCGTACGACCCGAGCGAGTTGCGGTGAAACGCGGCGATGTGGTGCTGATGGTTGCGGCTGGCGACCTCGGCAGACCGCGTCCCGGAGTGGTCGTGCAAGCCGACGACTTGGGCGATGCCACCACGACAGTCCTCGTCTGTCCGATTACGTCGGACGTGACTGAGAATTTGCCTGTCCGGCCCATCGTGGAAGCCAATTCGGACAACGGACTTCGCATCCGTTCCCAAATCATGACCGACAAAATGCTGGCGCTTCGCCGCAAACGAATAAGACGCGTGCTGGGCTCGCTTGATTCCAAGACAAGCGAACAGCTTGATCGCGCGCTCCTCATCGTCCTCGGGCTCGCGCGCTGAGAGTCGAGGCGCGGCCGCCAAAATAATCCCTGCGCTCCAACACACCGGTGGGTGCCGCATGAGTAGTACTTGCAAATAATTCGCAATTGCAATAACTTCACCAAAATTCATTCTGGAGGGACATCCAATGCGCGTATTTCATGCACGCCTCGCAATAGCGGCTGCACTTGCCGTTCTGATCGGCGCCATGTCAGGCCCGGCCTATTCCGCCGGCAATCTCGCCGGGCAAACGCCGATCGAGGTCACGGTCGAACTCGGCAAACCGGGCCAGCACGCCTTCATGCCGAACAGACTGCGGTTCGAAACCGGCAAGCTCTACAAACTGGTGCTGCGCAACGCGAGCAACGACGCGCACTACTTCACCTCGCACGGCTTCTCGCAGATGATCTGGACGCGCAAGGTGCAGGTGACGCAAAGCCGCGACGGCAAGACGGTGACGCTGGCCGAATTCAAGGGCGCGATCCGCGAGATCGAGGTCTATCCGGGCCAGAGCGCCGAGTGGTGGTTCGTGCCGGTGGCGGCGGGCCGCGTAACCGACCTGCGTTGCGGCATCACCGGCAGCGACGGCAAGACCCACGCCGACCACGGCATGACCGGCGAGATCGTCATCGAGTGAGCCGGCTTCGCGTTTCGACTACCAGCGGAATCCGGCTTCGCGATATTTTTTCTGCATGCGCTGCTCATGCGCGCCCACTCGCTCGCGCGAACCGGAACGCTGATTGAATTTCTGCGGCCGGTCGCTGTGCGCGGCGACCTTCTGGTTTTTCTTCGTCTGCTTCTTGGTCAGTTTTTTAGCTTTCGGCGCCGACGCATGGCGCGGTTCCGGCATCCGCATATTGGCGACAGTGGCGATGCCTGAGACCGCCACGCGGGTGTTTTTCAACCCGTGCTTCTTTACCAGTTCGAACAGCACCTGCGCGTTTTCGCGCGACAGCCGCACACAGCCGTGCGACGCGGCGCTGCCGAGCTTCGACGCCTCCAAGGTTCCATGCACCGCGTAGCCTTCATGGAAAAAAACCGAATGCGGCATCGGCGCATCGTCGAATTTGCTTGAGTACCAGTCCGGCTCAAGCCGGTAGGCGCGGAAAGCGCCGCCGGGCGTGTCATAGCCGGCGCGGCCGGTCGAAACCGGCCAGCTGTAAGTCTTCGTTCCATCGATCGTGACGGTGAGTTGCTGCCGGGATTTGTCGATATCGACAAGGAGAGCCGCCCGTGCAGGGCCGGACAGCCCGAAAAACACGCAAGCGGCCGCAACGGCAATCCAACGCATAACCAGCCCCAGCACCCGTTTACACACCGCAGCAGACAGCATCGCGTAGGCCGGGCCAGCTTGTAAAGGGCCTGTTAACCACGAAAGCCCCTGACCGGCTTGGGGAATTCGCTTTGGCGATCTTAACCCAGCGGCATTTTTTCAACTGACACCACGGCGCGGAATCGCTAGACCGGCAGGACCATGTTGGCCCGGTCCGCAACAGTATTGATCCTTGGGGTGGCGTTCCTCGCCGCCACGCCGAACGTCGCCAACCGCTTCGGCGCCGGCGGCATCATATTCGCGCAGGCACCCGCGCCACCGCCGGCCACGCCGCCAGCCGCAACTCCGCCCGCGCCACCTGCAACGACTGCGCCGCCTGCGACCCCACCAGTGCAGCAAGAAGTGCCGCCGAGCGACCCGCCGGCTGTGGCGGCTCCGGCCGCCGCACCGCCGGCCGCCGCCGCGCCGCCCAAAGTCAACGTCCCGCTGCCGAAGAGCGTGCAGCGGCCGGACCAGCCGGCGAAGGAACTGTTCGCCGCCAGGCGGTTGCCGACGATCGGCGCCGCGATCGCGATCGGCTATTACCCGAAAGGCTGCCTTGCCGGCGGCGTCGAACTGCCGATCAACGGCCCGACCTGGCAGGTCATGCGGCTCTCGCGCAATCGCAACTGGGGCCATCCCAACCTGGTCAATTACGTCAAGAAATTTTCCCAGCGCGTCGCCAAGACCGCCAAATGGCCCGGCATCCTGGTCGGCGACCTGTCGCAGCCGCGCGGCGGACCGATGCTCACCGGCCATCTCAGCCATCAGATCGGTCTCGATGTCGACGTCTGGTTCACGCCGATGCCGGACCGCGAGTTAACCCGGCAGGAGCGCGAAGAATGGTCGGCGATCAATGTCGTTGCGGCGGACTGGAAAGAGCTCAATCGCGAATTGTGGAAGCCGCAACACGTCGACTTCATCAAAGCGGCGACGCAGGCGCCCGAGGTCGAGCGCGTGCTGGTCAACGCGGCGATCAAGAAGGAGCTATGCAAGGTGGCCGGCGCCGATCGCGAATGGCTTGCCAAGGTGCGCCCGTTCTACGGTCACCACGACCATATCCATGTGCGCCTGAGTTGCCCCGCCGGCGCCGCCAATTGCAAGAAGCAGCCGCCGATCCCCGGCGACGAGGATTGCGGCGCGGGTCTCGACTCCTGGTTCACCGAAAAAGCGCGCACTCCGCGCAAGCCGCCGCTGGTGATGAAGCAGATGATGGTCTCCGACCTGCCGGCGGAATGCAAAACAGTGCTCGACGCCAAATAACGCAATGCGAGTGATATAAGACCCGCCGCATATGGCGTGGAGAATTTCCCAATGAAGCTGTGCCGGTTTGGCGGCGATCGTCTCGGCCTCGTCGATGGCGAGCGGGTGCGCGACGTGACCGCAGCGCTCGCGCAATTGCCGGGCGCGCGCTATCCGCTGCCGAACCACGATGTGCTGATCGCCAATCTGCCGGCGCTACGCGGCGCTATCGAAGCTGCCGTAAAGGCCGCGCCGGTGCTGGCGTTGCGGGATATCGCGCTGCTCAGTCCGGTCGCGAATGCCGGCAAGATCGTCGCCGCGCCGGTCAACTACAAGAAGCATCTGGAGGAGGCGCGCGCCGACCCCGCGCTGCATCACCAGAACCAGGTCGCGGAAATCCAGCGCGTCGGACTTTTTCTCAAGGCCACGAGTTCGGTGGTCGGGCCAAGCGAAGGCATCGCCATCCGTCATCCCGAGCGGCGCACCGACCACGAGATCGAGCTTGCCGCCGTGATCGGCAAGCGCGCCGACCGGGTATCGCGCGAAACCGCGCTCGACCATGTGGCCGGCTACTGCATCGGCCTCGACATCACGGTGCGCGGCCCGGAGGAGCGTTCGCTGCGCAAGTCGATCGACGGCTACACGGTGCTCGGCCCGTGGCTGGTCACGGCGGACAACGTGCCCGACCCCTCCAGCCTCGATCTCGAACTCAAGATCAACGGCGAGGTGCGCCAGCGCGCCAACACCCGCGACCTCATCATCGGCATCGCAGATCTTATTGTTTTTGCCTCGTCGTTCTACACGCTGATGCCGGGCGACGTGCTGTTGACCGGAACGCCGGAGGGCGTCGGACCCATCAAGCCCGGTGATGCGATCGATGCATCCATTTCACATATCGGCGCCATGCGGGTAGCGGTGCGCGCGGCCGACGCACCCGCCGCGGTGCGATAGACGCTATAGTGAGCAACATGAGCAAGGCCGACGCCAGCGACAATGCCGACATTCTCCGCCAACTGGAGAAGAAGGTGCTCTGGCTCGCGAGCTGGACCATCCATCACGCCAACCATCTGCGCGAGAATGCCGACGGCCTGAAGGTCGGCGGCCATCAGGCCTCGTCGGCTTCGCTTGCCGCCATCATGACCGCGCTTTACTTCGACGTGCTCAAGCCGGAAGACCGCGTCGCGGTCAAACCGCACGCCAGCCCGATCTTCCACGCCATCCAGTATCTGTTCGGGCGGCAGACGCGCGAGCGGCTGCAAGCCTTCCGCGGCTACAAGGGCGCGCAGAGTTATCCTTCGCGCACCAAGGATGCCGACGACGTGGATTTTTCCACCGGTTCGGTGGGTTTAGGCGTCGCGCAGACGCTGTTCTCGTCGCTGGTGCAGGACTATGTGCGCGCGCATGGCTGGGGACTGGACCGGCGCGAGGGCCGCATGGTCGCGCTGGTCGGCGACGCCGAACTCGACGAAGGCAATATTTTCGAGGCGATCCTCGAAGGCTGGAAACAAGGCCTGCGCAATTGCTGGTGGATCATCGACTACAACCGCCAAAGCCTCGACGCGGTGGTGCGCGAAGGCTTGTGGGAACGCTACGAACAGCTGTTCAAGAATTTCGGCTGGGATGTCGTCATCCTCAAATACGGCTCGTTGCAGCAGGCCGCTTTCAAGGAGCCGGGCGGCGAGAAACTTCGAAGCTGGATCGACACTTGCCCGAACCAACTCTACTCGGCGCTGGTGTTCGCGGGCGGCGCCGCCTGGCGCAAGCGGCTCAACGACGAGATCGGCGACCAGGGCAACGTCACCCGTTTGATCGAAAAGCGCTCGGACGGCGAACTGGCGCGGCTAATGAACAATCTCGGCGGCCACGATCTGCCGTCGTTGCGCGCGGCGTTCCACGCCATCGACCATGACCGGCCGACGTGTTTCATCTGCTACACCATTAAGGGCTTCGGCCTGCCGATGGCCGGCCACAAGGACAATCACGCCGGGCTGATGACGCCGGCGCAGATGGACACGTTCCGCGCGTCGATGGGCGTGCGCGAAGGCCACGAGTGGGACAAGTTCGAGGGCCTCGACATCGCGCCCGGCCGGCTGCAAAATTTCCTCGACCATGTTCCCTTCGCGGCGCAAGGCCCGCGCCGGCTCAAGTCGCCGCCGCTCGATGTGCCGGCGGAACTTAGCGTGACAATTCAGCCCTCGATGTCGACGCAGACCGGTTTCGGCGCGATCCTCAACGAACTCGGCAAGGACAAGAACGAATTTGCGCAACGCATCGTCACCGCTTCGCCGGACGTGACGGTCTCCACCAATCTCGGCGCCTGGGTCAACCGGCGCGGGCTGTTCGCTCGCGAAGCGATGGCCGACACGTTCAAGAGCGAGCGCATCCCGTCGACCTTCAATTGGGAATTCTCGCCCAAGGGCCAGCATATCGAGCTCGGCATCGCCGAGATGAACCTCTTCATCCTGCTCTCGGCGCTCGGCCTGTCGCACCAGATCAACGGCGAGCGCCTGCTGCCGATCGGCACGCTGTACGATCCCTTCATCGCGCGCGGCCTCGATGCGCTCAATTACGCCTGCTATCAGGACGCGCGTTTTATTTTGGTGGCGACGCCGTCGGGCATCACGCTCGCGCCCGAAGGCGGCGCGCACCAGTCGATCGCCGAACCGCTGATCGGGCTCGCGCAGGATGGGTTGGCCTCATTCGAGCCGGCTTTCGTCGATGAGCTTGCGGCGATCATGGCCTGGGCGCTCGCCTACATTCAAAAAGACGGCGACGGCGAAGCCTCGGAACGCAACTGGTTGCGCGACGAGACCGGCGGCTCGGCTTACTTGCGGCTCTCGACCCGTCCGGTCGAGCAGATCGCGCGCACGATGAGCCCGGAGCTGCGCCACGCCATCGTCGACGGCGGCTACTGGCTGCGCAAGCCGGGCCCGAACGCGCAGGTCGTCGTCGCCTATACCGGCGCAGTGGCGCCGGAAGCCATCGCCGCCATCGGCCTGATGGCGGAAGACCGCCGCGATGTCGGATTGCTCGCCATCACCTCGGCCGACCGGCTCAATGCCGGCTGGACCGCGGCGCAGCGCGCACGCGAGCGCGGGCTGGTGCATGCACGCTGCCATGTCGAGCGCCTGCTGACAGACGTGCCGCCGCATTGCGGGCTGGTCACGGTGCTGGACGGACATCCGGCGACGCTCGCCTGGCTCGGCTCGGTGTTCGGCCATCGCGTGCGTCCGCTCGGCGTCGAGCATTTCGGGCAGACCGGATCGATCCCCGATCTCTACCGCCATTACGGCATCGACGCCAACGCGATTGTGAGCGCCGCGCAGGCGATCGCGCCCGGCCGTCCGATCCGCCATCTCAAGGCGCTGCCGTAGAATTCAAATCAACTTGAGCTAGCGCGCGAGTTGCCAGGCGGAAAGCCCGATCACCAGGCAGCCGACCGCGATCATCAGCACGCGCGCGGAAATACGTTTGACGAACAAGCCGCCGAACGGCGCGGCCAGCACGCCGCCGATAACAAGCGCAAGCAGTTCCTTCCAGGGCGCGGCGCCAAGCTCGACAAAAAAGGTGGTCGCCGCCGCGATGGTGACGAAAAACTCGGTGGTGTTGACCGAGCCGACCGCCATGCGCGGCGCATGGCCCGAACCCACCAGCGTCGAGGTCGCCACCGGGCCCCAACCGCCGCCGCCGCTGGCATCGAGAAAGCCGGCGACGAAGCCGACCGGCGCCGTCCAGATGCTGGGCGCGTCGCGCGCGGGCGCGAGCTTGTAGGCCTTCAACAAAATGAAGCAGCCAATACCCAGCAAATAAACCGCGATGAACGGCCGGGCGACGGAGCTGTCCACATTCGACAATACCCACGCGCCGAGCACGGCGCCGAGCACGCCCGCAATGCCGAGCCGGATAACCAATCGCCAATCGATATTGCGGTGATAAAAATGCGAGGCGGCGGACGCGCCGGTGGTGAATATTTCGGCCGTGTGCACGACGGCGCTGGCGTGCGCCGGCGGCATGCCCATTGCCAGCATTGCCGACGTTGAAACCACGCCGAAGGCCATGCCGAGCGCGCCGTCAACCATTTGCGCGGCAAAGCCGATGAGTGCCAGCAGCAGATAGTCGTCCAACATCATCCGGCCACCCCCTCTGTCGTGCCGCAGCATGCCGAAAGTCTCAAACGCGCGAGCTCTCGGCAAGGTTCCGAATTGTCACAAGGCATTCATGCGCGGGCGTCCTGTAAAATCATCGTGGCGCCCTTTTCCGCAATCATCATGGTGGGTGAATTCGTGTTTCCGGATGTGATCGACGGCATCACCGAGGCGTCCGCCACGCGCAAGCCTTCGATGCCGACGACGCGCAGGCGCGCATCGACCACCGCCATCGGATCGCCGTCGCGGCCCATCTTGGCGGTGCCGACAGGGTGGAAAATCGTGGTGCCGATGTCGCCGGCGGCTTTCTCAAGTGCTGCTTCATCGTCGCTGCGCACGGCGTCGCCAGGCAGATATTCGACCGGATGGTATTTCTGCAATGCCGGCTGCGCCACGATGCGGCGGGTGACGCGGATTGAATCCACGGCCACGCGCTTGTCTTCGGGCGTTGCCAGATAGTTCGGGCTGATGACCGGCTTGTCGTCCGGATCGGCGGATCGCAAACGCAAATGTCCGCGGCTGGTCGGCCGCAGATTTGCGACGCTGGCGGTGAAGGCCGGAAACGGATGCAGCGGATCGCCGAACTTGTCGAGCGAGAGCGGCTGAACGTGGAACTGAATGTTGGCGCGGTCCTGCGTCGGATCGGAGCGGGTGAAGGCGCCGAGCTGCGAGGGCGCCATCGTCAGCGGCCCGCGGCGGCGAAACAGATAATCGAGCCCCATGGCCGCGCGCCCGAACAGCGATGCATAGGTTTCATTCAGCGTCTTGATGCCGGAGACTTTGTAGATCATCCGCAATTGCAGATGATCGTGCAGATTTTTCCCAACGCCCGGTCTGTCCAGCGCCAGCGGGATGCTGAACCTCGACAACTCAGCCGCTGGTCCAACGCCCGAGAGCAGCAGGATTTGCGGCGAGCCGATCGCGCCGGCTGAGAGAATGACCTCGCCGCGGCAGCGCGCCGTGCGCGTAATCCCATCCTGCCTCCAGCGCACGCCGGCTGCACGCTTGTTTTCAATGACCAGCGCTTCGACCAGGCAGCCGGTTTCCAGTCGTAAATTTTTCCGGTGCAAAACGGGTTTTAGAAATCCGCGCGCCGCCGACCAGCGCCGCCCGCGCCGCTGATTGACGTGGAAATAGCAGCTGCCCTCGTTGTCGCCGCGATTGAAATCGTCGATCTTTCGAATGCCGGCCTGCGCCGCGGCTTCGCGGAAGGCGTCGGTGATGTCCCAGCGCACGCGCGGATGTTCGATGCGCCATTCGCCGCCGCTGGCATGATGCTCGCTGTCGCCGAGAAAATGATTTTCGTGGCTCTTGAACACCGGCAGCACGTCGTCCCATGACCATCCTGGAAGTCCGAGCTGACGCCAGTGGTCGTAGTCGCCGGCCTGCCCGCGCATGTAGATCATGGCGTTGATGGCCGACGATCCGCCGATCACCTTGCCGCGCGGGTAATTCAGGCTGCGCCCATTGAGACCCGGCTCAGGCTCGGTCTTGAACATCCAGTCCGAGCGCGGATTTCCGATGGCGAACAGATAGCCGACCGGAATGTGAAACCAGATCCAGTTGTCGCGGCCGCCGGCTTCCAGCACCAGCACGCGGTTTTTCGGATCGGCCGAGAGCCGGTTCGCCAGCACGCAGCCGGCCGAGCCCGCGCCGATCACGATGTAGTCGAATTCGCCGACGCTGCTCTGCAAATCTTCGGACATCCGGCACCCGCTGAGCACAACTTGACGATTGATCGATTCAGTAAACGCCAATCAGTTTTGCGCCGGCAATCAACAGCACGAACCCGAGCGCGCGCTGGATGTATGTTACACTAAATTTAATTCCGAAAGTCGTGCCCACCAGTGCGCCGAGAAAAACGGCGCAGGCGTAAATGGGCAGCTCGGCCGGGAGCGACCCGACGGCGGTGAAATTCCCGAGAAGGCCGGCGACGGAATTACAAAGAATGAATATTGCCGCGCAACCGGACGCCTTGCGCAAGTCCGACCAGCCCATGAAAACGACAACTGGCGAAAGAAAAATGCCGCCGCCGGTTCCTGTAAGCCCCGAGAGAAAACCGACGACAGCTCCGAGAAAAATGCCGAGCCAGATCGGCGGGTCGCTCAAAACGGCGCTCGCCACGAAGTTGGGTCGCCACAGCAGCCGCACGCCGGCGAGAACCAACACGCAGCCAACCAGCGGCCGATAAAACTCACCCGGCAGATGAATCCCGCCTCCGACAAAGGCGAAGGGAACTGAACCGGCCAGAAACGGCCAAATCGTACGCCATCGGAAATATCCGGCACCGATGTACCGGTAGCCGGCAAAGCTCGCGGCCAGAATGTTGAGTACCAATGCTGTCGGCCGCATGACCAAGGGCGGCACCGAGAACAATGCCATCGCCGCGATGTAAGCGGATGCGCCGGCGTGCCCCACAGACGTGTAGAGCACCGCGCCCAGGAACATGCAGGCGGCGAGAAGCAGATGAACGTCGAGCATGAGACACCGATGGCGGCGCGAGCGCGCGGTTGCGGACAGAAGGGAGACACTGAGCGCTCCCTGAGGCCATCGACTCAGGGGCATGCGCAGCCGCTTACGGCGGCCGCCATGACAATCGTATCAGACACGGGCCGGCTGTCCACATCGCCGCATTCGCGCATCGCGACCGCATCGGGGTATCCTGACGCATGTTCCAGCCTGAGCGAATCGTTTGTCTCACCGAGGAAACCGTGGAGACGCTCTATCTCCTCGGCGAGGAGCATCGCATCGTCGGCGTCTCCGGCTATGCGGTGCGCCCGGCGCGCGTGCGGCGGGAGAAGCCGCGGGTTTCCGCCTTCATCAGCGCCGACGTGCCGAAAATCCTGGCGCTCGCGCCCGATTTGGTACTGACATTTTCCGATCTGCAAGCGGATATTGCCGCCGAACTGATCCGCGCCAACGTCGCCGTGCACGCTTTCAACCAGCGCGACGTCGCCGGTATTCTGGACATGATCCGCACATTGGGCGCGATTGTCGGCGCGCCGGCGAAAGCCGATGAACTCGCCGCCTCGCTGTTGCTTCGGCTCGAACTGGTGCGCTCCCGCGCGGCGCAATTGCCGCACCGCCCGCGCGTTTATTTCGAGGAGTGGGACGAGCCGATGATCTCCGGCATCGGCTGGGTCTCCGAGCTGGTCGAGGCCGCAGGCGGCATCGATGTGTTTCCCGGCCTCGCGGCGCGCAAGAACGCAAAAGATAGAATCGTTTCCAGCGCCGAGGTGATCGCGGCCAGGCCCGACATCATCGTCGGCTCCTGGTGCGGGAAAAAATTCGTGCCGGCCAAGGTCGTGGCGCGCGCGGGTTTCGGCGCGATCCCGGCGGTGGCGACGGGATGGCTGCGGGAGATCAAATCGGCGCTGATTTTGCAGCCGGGGCCGGCGGCGCTCACCGATGGGCTGGATGCATTGGCCGGGATTGTCACGAATTGGGTGGAAAATCGCACGCCGCCGGCTGTTTAAGGGGCACTTCCGGACCCCTGGTAATACTCGAATAAGGGCGCCGGATATGCTAATGAGCGGGCTACTTCTTGCGAAAAGGACGACCGAGCATGCCGCAGACATTGCCGAGGAACATCAGCCGGGCCATCGACTGGCGCGATCTGCTGCTGGTCGCATGTTTGGTCGGGCTCGACGTGATCGCGCGTATTCTGCCGCATGCGCCCGGCTTCCTGCCGGTGGCGGCGAGCGCGCTGTTTGCCGGCACCGTTCTGCGCAGCCGCGCGCTCGCTTTGCTGGTGCCGCTCGCGGCGATGCTGTTGAGCGACGCCGTCATCGGTTTCGACGACTGGCGCATGACCGCCGTCATCTATCCCGCCATCGCGCTGCCCGCGCTGGCCGGATTTTTACCGGACCGCCTGCGCTCCGGCGGCATGATCGTTCCGATCGCGCTGACATGCTCGCTGATTTTCTTCGCCACGACGAATTTCGCGGTCTGGGCATTCAGCGGCATGTACACCCACGACCTTGCGGGCCTGATCCAGTGCTACATGCTGGCGCTGCCGTTCCTGCAAAACACGGTGGCCGGCGATCTGTTCTGGGTCGCGATCCTGTTCGGCGGTGCCTGGCTCATACGCACGCTGCCGGCCTATTCACGCCGCGCGATCTAGCCCGAACGCCTTGCGCACTATTTTTTTCGCACGGCGCAACGCGACTTTTGCGTAGGCCTTGAGCGTCTGGGGCAATTCGGGATCGGGGTCGGCCAGCCGCAGTCCCACCATCGCCACGCGGCCGCCGGCCACCTTGTGCGCCAGCAGCGCAATCGGGCCGAACTGGACGATGTCGCCCTCCCTGGCCGGACGTTCGAGTTCCTCGGCAAAGTGGTCGGCGAGCGTGACCGCGGCGTGGTCGGGCGCGACCTGCAATCCATAGATATCCGCCAGCGCGCCCAATGTCGCGTCGCCCGGCACGAAGAAATCGCCGAGCAGGCGCGCATCCGGTTTGGCCGGCGGCGGCATGTTGACGAAGTAGCGGTCGAGCGCCTGCGCCTTTTCCGGCGGCGCCAGCAGATAGATGTAGTCGCCCGCGCGCACGTCTTGCGCTTCCTCCGGGGTGTAGATGCGCTGGTCGCGCACGAACAGCGTGGGCTTGGCCCAGGACGGGATCAGGCGGCGGCGCAGATAGGGGCTGTTGGCGGCGACAGCGTAGCCGACCAGTTCCTGCTCGAGCTGTCCGGGCAGATCGAGCTCGATCCGGCGCGGCGGCGGATCGGTGCGCCGCAGCGCCACGCCGAGACGGCGCGCCGCCGGCGCAATCGTCCAGCCCTGCACCACCAGCGACGCCAGTACCACGACGAAGGCGACGTCGAAATAAAGATACGCCTTCGGCAACCCGACCAGCAGCGGGATCGAGGCGAGGAAGATGCCGACCGCGCCGCGCAAACCCACCCACGAGATAAAGAGCTTTTCGCGCACGGGAAAACGGAACGGCCAGAGGCAAAGGAAAACCGCGGCCGGCCGCGCGACCAGCATCAGCATGAGCGCCAGGACCAGCGCCGCCAGCAGACTGTCGAGCAGACGCAGCGGCCACACCAGCAAGCCGAGCAGGACGAACATCGCGATCTGGGCGAGCCAGGTGACGGCGTCGAGAAACACCACCACCGAATTGTGCGCCCGTGTCGGCCGGTTTCCGACCACCAGACCGGCGAGATAGACCGCGAGAAAACCCGAGCCATGCAGCGCTTCGCCGAAGGCGAATACGACCAAGGCGCCGACCGTCACGAAAGGCGCGTGCAGGCCCTGCGCCAAGCCGACCCGGTTGAGCACGAAAACAATCAGCCGGCCGCCGGCCAGGCCGAACGCGGCGCCGAGTATGGCCTTCTGCGCCAGCGTCTTGAGGATCGCACCCCAGCTGTTGTCGCCGCCGAGCAGAATCTCCACCAGCACAACGGCCATGAAGATGGCGAACGGATCGTTGGTGCCGGATTCGACCTCCAGCGTGGCTCCGACACGCGGGCGCAAACGAAGTCCGCCGGCATGCAGCAGGAAGAACACCGCGGCGGCGTCGGTCGAGGCGATGACGGCGCCGATCAGCAGGCCCTCGATGAATCTCACATCCAGCAGCAGCATGGCGACCGGCGCCACCAGCAGGGTGGTGACGAGAACGCCGACGGTGGCCAGCACAGAGGATGGCGCCAGCACGCTGCGGAAGGTCTGCAATTTGGCGCGCAACCCGCCGTCGAACAGGATCAGCGCCAGCGCCAGCGAGCCGACGATGTAGGTTGTCCGCACGTCGTCGAATTTAAGACCGCCCGGCCCGCTTTCGCCCGCCAGCATGCCGAGCAGCAAGAACACCAGCAGCAACGGGGCGCCGAACCGCTGCGCGATCAGGCTCGACAAAATGCCGGCAAGCACCAGCAGGCTGCCGAACAGAATGGCGATACTGATGGTGTCGAGAACGACCATCGGCGCGGAATCTCCTTTGCCCTCCGGCGGATCGGGCGATCACCCTGACAGCCAAATGAGCCCGAATCGGGTGCACTCCCTTACATACAGGGAATAAACGACAAACTTGCCGGAGCAAATCCTGCAGGCGCGGCGGCGCTAGAACCCCACCTTGTCGCCGCCCTTGAGCTCAAGAATCTCGCGCGCTTCGTCGGAGCTCGCGAGTTCAAGCCCGAGGCCTTCGACGATCTGCCGCGCGGCGCGGACCTGCGCGGCGTTCGATTCCGCCAGCTTGCCGGCGCCGAGCCAGAGCGAGTCTTCCAGACCCACGCGCACGTTGCCGCCCATCGCCGCCGCCATCGCCGCGATCTGCATCTGGCTGCGGCCGGCGCCCAGCACGGACCAGTGAAAATTATCCGGCCCGAGCAGCCGGTCGGCCGTGCGTTTCATGTGGATAACGTCTTCCGGGTGCGGGCCGATGCCGCCGAGGATGCCGAACACCGACTGCACGAACAGCGGCGGCTTGACCACGCCGCGGTCGAGGAAGTGCTTGAGCGTATAGAGATGCCCGATGTCGTAGCACTCGATCTCGAAGCGGGTGTCGTTCTCGGCGCAGGTGGTCAGGATATATTCGATGTCGGCGAAGGTGTTCTTGAAAAAGCCTTTGTGCGAGCCTTGCAGATACGGCTCTTCCCAATCGTGTTTGAACTTGCCCTTGAAGCGCGGGATCATCGGATAGAGCCCGAAATTCATCGTGCCCATATTGAGCGAAGCGACTTCCGGCTTGAAGGTCGCGGCCGGACGCACGCGCTCCTCGACGGTCATGGTCGGCGCGCCGCCGGTGGTGATGTTCACCACCACGTTCGAGCGCTGCTTGATGACCTTGAGGAACGGCGCGAAAGCCTCCGGCGTCTGATCCGGCCGCCCATCCTTCGGGTTGCGCGCATGCAGGTGAACGATGGCCGCGCCCGCCTCCGCCGCGCCGATGGCGGCATCGGCGATCTCCTGCGCGGTCACCGGCAGATGCGGCGACATGGAGGGCGTGTGGATCGAGCCGGTGACGGCACAGGTGATGATGACCTTTTTCGACTTCGCCATGTGATTGCGCGCTCCCCGGAATGCAGTTCTGCGAATGGACCCGGCCGCAATCCTAGAGTATCAGCCGTGCATTCGTCACCCGTCATGAACCGGCATCGCGGTCCAGCAATTTGCCAAGCCAGCAGGCGCCAGCGTCCTCCGCCATCCTGATTGGCGTCCTGTGCGGGATCGCCGCTGCATTGGGCTGGGCGGCGGGATTCGTCACCGCCAAGCATGGCGTCGCCATCGGCTTTTCGCCGGCCGATCTCGCTTTCCATCGCTTCGCATGGACCGGCCTGCTGATGCTGCCGCTGGTCATGCGCGACGGTTTGCTTGACCTCGGCGGGCTCGGCTGGGGCCGCGGCCTGACCGTCTTCATCCTCACCGGCCCGGCCCAGGCGATGCTGGCCTATAGCGGCTTCATGCTGGTGCCGCTCGGCCACGGCGCAGTCATCCAACCGGCCTGCGCGACGCTGTTCGGCCTGTTGCTGGCGTGGCTGATCCTGCACGAACCATTGACCGGCCGCCGCGTCGCCGGCGCAATCGCGATAGTCACGGGGCTCATCGTATTCGGGGCCGAAGCGCTCGCCACCATCGGCGTGCATGGTGTGGGCGGCGACCTGCTGTTCGCGGCCGCCGGAATTTTCTGGGCGATCTTCGGAACGCTGTTGCGGCAATGGCGGATCGCGGGGATGCAGGCCGTGATCGTGGTCGGCGCGCTGTCGGTATTGTTGTTCGCGCCGCTGCACGCATTCTTTATCGGCTACGACACCATGCTGCGCGTCGGACTTTGGGAAAATCTCCTACAGATCGCCGTGCAAGGCCTGCTGGCCGGCGCACTGCCGATCTATTTGTTCGGGCATGTGGTGGTCCGTCTCGGCGCCGGCCGCGCCGCGACCTTTACCGCGCTGGTGCCGGGCTTCGCGCTGGTGATCGGCTATTTCGCGCTCGGTGAAGTGCCGAGCCTGCCGCAGCTTGCCGGGCTGGTCATTGTGGCGATCGGATTTCATTTAACCGTGCGGCACTGATCACGCTTCCGGCCCGGCGTATTTGCCCGCCGTCTGCGGGAACATGGATTTGACGATTTTCATCTTGGAGATGTCCACCGTCGCGTCCATGTGCAGGAAGATGGCGGCGTCGCGGAAAATCTTTTCCACGCCGAAGTCGAGCATCACGCCGTTGCCGCCGTGCAGTTCGAGGCAATGCTGCGCGACTTTCAGGATTTCCTCCGAGGCGAACACCTTGACCATGTTGCACAAGGTGTCGGCGTCGGGCGCATTGTCGTCGACCGCGCGCGAGGCGCGCTGCAGCAGCGCGCGCACCGCCTCGATGCGCGTCGCCATGTCGGCGATCCGCAGCGCCACCGCCTGATGCTTGATGAGAATGCGGCCGCCCTGCACGTAGTTTTGCACATAGTCCGACGCCAGCTCGAAGGCGCGCACGCCAACGCCGAGATTTTTCGCCGCCTGGATGATCTTGCCCGGGCGGAAATAGATGCCGGCCTTGCCGAGCGCGTCGTTCTCCACCAGCAGATGATCCGCCGGCACGCGCATGTCCTCGAACACCAGTTCGCCGTTGTTCATGTAGCGGCAGCCGAGCGTCTCGTTGCAGCGCGCGACGGTTAAGCCCGGCGTATCGCGCGGCACCAGGAATGACGAGGTGCCTTGCAGCATGCCGACCGACGTATTGGTGTTGGCGTAGACCACATAGAGCCCGGCGTCGTAGCCGTTGGAGATGAACTGCTTGCGGCCGTTGATGATCCATTCGCCGTTCTTTTTCACCGCCCGCGTCTGCATGGCGGCTTCCGGCACGTTGTAGGGCAGCCAGCGGTCGGAGGCGCCGCGCGGCTCGGTCAGGCAATGCGCCAGCAAAAATTGCGGATCGGCGAGGAGCCGCTTGAACCATTTTTCCTGCAAATGACGCGGCGCGAACTGCCGCAGCAGCACCGAGACCTTCCAGTTCTGCACCAGCTTGTCGGCCAGACCAGAATCGCCGCGCGCGATCTCCTCGGCGATGAGGGCGAAGACCGCGACCTCGGCGGACTTGTCGATCTCGATGCCGCCGAATTCCTCCGGCACGCCCAAGGTGCGGATGCCGACCTTCTCCGCCCCGGCCAGGATTTCCGGCGGCAGCCTGTCTTCCGGCGTCATGCTCCATTCGCGCTGCCAGTTGGCGCGGATAAACGGGATCACCACGTCATCGACAAAATCGCGGCAGCTTTGCCGCATCATGTTTTGTTCTTCGGAGAGTTGGGAGGACATGGGCTTGACCTCGATACTTACTTTCTGACCCTCTCCCCTTCGAGGGAGAGGGTGGTTCGCCGTCGCATCGCGACGGCGAGCCGGGTGAGGGGGCAAATGTTCAAAATTCTTAAGTCGAATCCCCCGTCAAGGGGAAGGTAAACATATGCCCATTCCACCATTTTACATATTCAGCTCTGACCCCAAACGTCCCGCGCCACTTCGACCAGGCGCGCGAGCTTGGCTTCCTGCTCCTGTTGCGTCAGCGGATTGCCGACGATCGAACTGGCGAAACCGCATTGCGGGCTCAACGCCAATTGATCGAGGGGCGCGTATTTGGCGGCTTCCTCGATGCGGCGCTTGAGGTCGCCGGCGGTCTCCAGCACCGGCGATTTGCTTGACATGATGCCGAGCACGACCGTCTTGCCCTTCGGCAGCAGCCGCAGCGGCGCGAACGAGCCGGCGCGCGGCGTGTCGTATTCCAGGAAATAACCGTGCACGTCGATGCGATTGAACAGCACGTCGGCGACCGGATCGTAGCCGCCCTCCGCCGCCCAGTGGCCTTCGCGGTTGCCGCGGCACTGGTGCATGGTGAGCGTGACATGCGGCGGCAATCCGGCCACCACCGCATTCATGCGCGCGGCATAGTCGAGCAACAGCGCATCCGGCTCGTTGCCCCATTTCTGCACCGTCGCGCGGTGGCGCGGATCGCACAAAAACGCAATCGAAGTGTCGTCGAACTGGATGTAGCTCGCGCCGGCCGCGACCAGCGCCGCCAGCTCCTTGCGGTAGGCGGCGGTGACATCGGCCCAGAAATCCTCGGCGTTTTTGTAGTGCCCCTCGCACACGCCCTTGTCGCCGCCGCCATACATGTGCAGCAGGATCGGCGCCGGGATCGTCACCTTCGGCGTCAGCTTGGTGTTGGCTTTAAGAAATTCGAAGGCGTGCACCACCGCGCTTGGGCGCCATGTGATCGGCCCGGTCATCCACAGCCGCGAGAACGGTTTCTCGCTGCCATCCTTGTTGCGCCAGGTGAGATCGGACTGGCCGAGCCGGTCGGCCGAAACGCCGCCCCAGGTCATCACCAGTTCGAGCCACCAGCTGCGGCGGCGGAACTCGCCGTCGGTGGCGAGCTTGAGCCCCGCGCGCTGTTGTAGCGCGATCACCTCGCGGATGCATTCGTCCTCGACCGCGCGCAATTGCGCGTTGTCGAGCGGACCGAGATGTTTGTCGGCGGTCTGGGGTCCTAAAAATTTTTCGCGCGCGGCTTTGAGCTTGTCCGGCCGCAGCAGGCTGCCGACATGGTCGGCGCGGAACGGCGGGCGTGTGGGAGCGGTTACAGTCCGGGCGGCAGCGACGGCCATTTACGCCGGCTTCCGGCTCGCCAGAAATTCGCCCATGCGGCCGAGCGCCTTCAAGATGTTTTCCGTCGAATTGGCGTAGGACAGCCGCACATAGCCTTCGCCGAGAATGCCGAAATCCGGCCCGCCGATGATGGCGACGCCGGCATCTTCCAACAGCGACGAGGCCAGCGCCTTCGCCTTCCAGCCGGTGCGCGATACGTTCGGGAAGGCATAAAACGCGCCCTTCGGCGTGGCGCAGGACACGCCCGGCAATTTGTTCAGGCCCGCCACCACGACTTTGCGCCGCTTGTCGAACTCGGCGACCATTTTCACCACGTCGTCCTGCGGCCCTTTAAGCGCGGCGAGGCCGGCATATTGCGCCGAGGCGTTGACGCAGGAATGCAGGTTGACCGCGAGCTTGCGCGCATAGTCGTAAAGCTTGCCCGGAAACACCGCATAACCGAGCCGCCAGCCGGTCATGGCGTAGGTCTTCGACCAGCCGTTGAGCAGGATCAGACGATCGCGCAGCGACGGATAGGACAACAGACAAACGTGCTTCTCGCCGTCATAGGTCATCTGGTCGTAGATCTCGTCCGACATCACGCAGACGTCGGGATGTTTCTCAAGTCCCGCGACCAGTCTGTCGACCTCGCTCTTGGGGGTGACGCCGCCGGTCGGATTGGCCGGCGAGTTCAGGATCAACAGCCGCGTCTTCGGCGTGATGAGCTTGAGCGTCTCGTCGGCCGAGAAGGCGAAGCCATTTTCCTCGCGAATCGGCACCGGCACCGGCTTTGCCCCGGTGAATTCGATCATCGAGCGGTAAATCGGGAAGCCGGGATCGGGATAGAGTATTTCCGCGCCCGGCTCGCCGAACATCAGGATCGACATGAACATGGTGGGCTTGCCGCCCGGCATGATCATCACGCTGTCGGCCGACACCTCGACCTTGAATCGTTTGTGCAAGTCGGCGGCGACCGCCTCGCGCAGCGGCGGAATGCCATTCGCCGGCGTGTAGCCGTGATGGCCGTCGCGCAACGCCTTGATCGCAGCCTCGACAATGTGATCGGGCGTGCGGAAGTCCGGTTGGCCGATGCCGAGATTGACGATATCGCGGCCCTGCGCCGCCAGCGCATTGGCGCGCGCCAGCACGGCGAAGGCGTTTTCCTCCCCGATGCGGTCGAAAGCCGCGATGGTTTTCAGCATGTCGTGTCCCTGGCGTTTCCGTTTTCCCGAGTGCTATTTAGCGACAGCCGCGTTGTGCGCGTCAACGGGTGCGTTTCTTGCGCCGCCCGATCTGCACTTCCGCCATCCGCAGGACTTCGAAGATGATGGCAACCGACCAGCCGATCAGCAACAGACCGTTGAGCGCCGTGATTGGGCCGATCAGGCGCCAGCCGCCGCCGGCGACCACGTCGCCATAGCCGAGCGCCACGTAGTTCTCGAAGGCGAATTCGAAAACGCCGGCGTTAAGAATCTTGATTCCAGCAAGTTCAAAGAATGCGGCCCACACCGCGATCTCCGCAACA